>NZ_JABBJJ010000364.1 GCF_012933655.1 Pyxidicoccus fallax
CCCCACCACTGCCCGCCTCGGTGCGTTGGAGTGCCAGCCCCGAGGTGTCCAGGGTGAAGGCGTCGAAGCGCACCTGATAGTCCGTGTTCAACCGCTGCCATCCGTCACCGGCAGCGCGCCCGGGGGCTTCCACGAGCCGCGCGTCCAGGGTGGCCGTCTCCAGCATGGCAAACGGTCCGCCCTCGCTGAAGGTGCAGCCAGTGGCTCCGGCCAGCAGCATCCACATGAGAGTCCTGAAGTTCATGGAGTCTCCTTCGCCTTGAGGGCGCGCTCCAGCAGGGTGACAATCTCCTCGATGTGCTCACGGTAGGACTGCCCCGCCCGAACGTCCGTGCCGGCGGGGATGCGGACGAACTGCGCACCGACCTTGTCCGCTACGAGCCGGACGGTGGTGTCCGGGTAGTACGACTCCTGGAGGACGAGCCGCACCTGGCGCGACCGGGCCAGGGAGATGACCTGCGCGACGTGGCTGGGGTTGGGCGGGATGCCCGGCTTGGGCTCGATGAAGGCCACCGTCTGGAAGCCCAGCCAGCTTGCCAGGTAGGGGAAGGACTCGTGGTAGGTGACGAGGGGCATGCCACGGAGGCTCGCCAGGCGCTTCTCCCAGCCGGCCCGGGCCGCCTCCAGCTCCGAGGTGAAGCGCTGGAGTCCCGCCGCGTACGCGGCCTTTCCCTCCGGGTCCAGCTCGCCCAGGCGTTCTGCAATCCCTCGCGCCACCCGCATCGCGGCGCGCGGGTCGTAGAGGTAGTGCGGATTGCCGCCCGGGTGGATGTCACCCATGCTCCGGTCCACGCGGCCAGCGGGTACCCCCAACCGCTCCACGAGCCGCGAGCAGTCGAGGAAGCCTCGGCCCCCGGACTGGATGCGGGCGTTGCGCGCCCCCGTCTGGAGCGTGCCCAGCCAGCCCACCTCCAGCTCCAGCCCCACCGCGAGCAGGAGGTCCGCCCGGTTGAGGTCCAGCACGAGGCTGGGCCGGGCATCCACGAAGTGCGGGTCCTGGGTGGGAAGCGCCAGGGACTGCACCGTCACGCGGTCCCCACCCACGGCACGGGCGATGGCGGCGAGGTCCGGAACCGTGGTCACCACCCGGAGCGCGGCCCGGGCAACCGTGGGCACGAGGCCCAGCACGACAGTCAGCAGCAGAAGAAATCGGGACATGGTTGCTCCGTGAGGTTCAGAACTGGTGGGCACCGTGAGCGCCTGCGAGGACTTCGAACTGGAGGAAGGCCGACCACCCCGTCTCCTCCCGCCACTTCGCCATGTCCGCCGCCCCTTGCAGGCGCAGGCGCGAGAACTCGGAGGGCCAGAAGGTGACGTTGGCGCTGATGCGCTGGCGCGTGTCCGTCCACTCGGGGTCCAGGTAGTCCACGGCCGCCTGGCCCTGGCCACCGTAGGCGGGCGTGCCGAACTCGTAGCGGGCTGCGGTGCCCCAGCGCTGCGCGAACTTCCACAGCACCTGGGCGTAGCCCCCACCGTCCTGGAGCACGTCATGGGGCACCTGCCGACGCCGGTAGAGGACTTCGGCCTGCAAGGCCACCACGGTGTTGCTGGCCACGGTGACGGGACGGAACTTGAGATACACGTCCGTGCCGAACACGTCGGTGCGGTTGCGATGGCCCGTCGGGTTGGGGCCGGTGGCGTAGGAGAGCCCCCACAGGAGCGACAGGTCATCGGACAGCGGGAAGAACTGCTTCACCGAGCCGGTGAGCTGGAAGTCGAGGGGCGTGCGCACCCCCAGGTCCCTGTCACCGAAGAAGCTGCGCGCGGTGGCTCCGCCCGCGGCATCCGTGGCCGAGCCGATGACCTCCACGAACCAGGGCAGCGGCGTGAGCCAGGACGCCTCCACGCCCAGCCCGCGATTGCCCTCACCGCCGAAGATGCGGCCCAGCATGAAGGGCTGGTCCGCGAAGTCCCAGCTATGCGGATGCGTGGGATTGATGCGGCCGAAGCGGGTAAGGAACTGCCCGGCCCGCACCTGGAGGTTGAGGGGCAGGTCCAGCGTCTTCGCATACGCCTCCTCCACCTCCACGCCGAACTGGCTGAAGACGATGTTGGCGTCAAAGCGGAAGTACGGGTCCACCGCGGCGCCCACGGACATTTCGAGCTGCTGGAAGTTGAAGCCCGTCTTCGTCGGGTCATGTGCCCCCGCCTGGAGCGGCTCCTCGTCGGAGAAGACGGCGAGCGACGCATCGAGGATGAAGGACAGGTCAGCGTTGAGGGATTGGACGGCTCCAAGCACCCCCGAGGAGGTGGCGGGAGCCGGCGAAGGCGTGGACGCGGGCAGCGTGGCCTGTGTGGCATCCGCGCCCAGGGCGGACTGGATTTCAGCCAGCTCTTCGGCGCTCAGCTCCGCGCCCGCGTCAGGCGCATCGGAAGCGGGCGGCGTTGGGGGTATCCCGGCATCCACCACGTCCCGGGGGGCGTCGGTGGGCACGGTGGACTGGGCAAAGGTGGCAGGAACGACGGTGAGCAGGCAGACGACGAGCACCCCGGCCTCCCGGGGTAGGGAAAGAAGCACGGCAGGACTCCACGAGCAGGACGTCCCGGACGGGACGCCAGTTGGGTTCGGACTCAGACGGCGGCGTGAACAGCGGTGCCCCGTGGAGGAGAAGCCTTCGGCGCCCGGATGAGCGCGGCGAGTGGCTCGAAGGAGCGTGCGTGTCGGGCGGGCTCCGGCAGGCGTGCCGGAAGTTCGCGGAGCAGCTCACGCGAGAGGCTGGTGAGGAGTCCCGGTTGGCGGGAGTCGAAGGGGATGGCCGGACACGGCTGGTGCGGCTGGCCCGGCACCTTGCCGGTGGCGGCGTGCACGCCCGCGCTGCCAGGGGCATGGCCAGGCGGGCACGACACCTCGCCGGTAGCGTCCTCCTCGAATGTTGCGTGCTCGGAACAGAAGCGGTGCACGTGCCGCTCGGCATGCACCGCCCATCCCACGGGCGAGGCCACCCACAGCGCGACGAGGAGCGCCGCGACGTGAGAGAGGCTCGGATGTCGTGCCCGGCGCGACGTCACCCGTTCACCCCTCCGAGGGCACCGCGGAAGCGGGGTGCGTGGGCGGCCGGCCAAAGCGCCGGAAGAGCACCGGCACCACCAGCATGTTGAGGAAGGTGGAGGACAGCAGGCCCCCGAGGATGACCACGCCCATGGGAGCTTGAATCTCATTGCCCGGCTCATCGCCCGCGATGACGAGCGGCACCAGGGCCAGCCCCGCGCACAACGCCGTCATCAGCACAGGTGCCAGGCGCTCCAGCGAGCCCTGCACCACGGCCTCGGCGAGCCCCTTCTTCTCCTCCGTCATCAGGTGCTCGTAGTGGCTCACCATGAGGATGCCGTTGCGCGTGGCGATGCCGAACAGGGTGATGAAGCCCACCAGCGACGCCACGCTCACCACGCCGGAGGTGAGCGCCACCGCCACCACGCCGCCGATGAGGGCCAGGGGCAGGTTGATGAGCGTGAGCAGCGAGTTGCGCACCGAGCCGAAGGCCACCACCAGCAGCAGGAAGATGCCCACCACCACCGCCACGCTCAGCCAGGCGATGGTGCGCGTGGCCTCCTCGGCGCTCTCGAACTGGCCGCCGTAGTCCACGTAGTAGCCCGGCGGCATGGACACCTCGCTGGCGATGCGGGCCCGCATGTCGTCCACCACCGCGGACAGGTCCCTGCCCGCCACGTTGGCCTGCACCACCATCTTCCGCTGCACGCCCTCGCGGCTGATGGTGTTGGGGCCTGACTCGCGCGTGAGGCTCGCCAGCATCTTCAGGGGAATCGGGGGCCCCACGGGCGTGTCCACCAGGGTGGCACCGATGGCGTCCACGTCCGCCCGCGAGGCGTCATCCAGGCGCACGGCGATCTCCACCACCCGCTGCCCCTCCAGCACGGTGCCCACCGTCTCCCCGGCGAAGGCCCGCTCCACCGCCTCGGCCACCTCGCCCGTGGTGAGACCGTAGCGGGCCACCGCGTCCCGGTCCGTGCGGATCTCCAGCTCGGGGATGTCCACCTGCTGCTCAATCGCCACGTCCACCGCACCCGGGGTGCTCTCGGCCACCTTCTTCACCTGCTCGGCGAGCGTGCGCAGCCGGTCCAGGTCGTCTCCGTAGAGCTTCAGCGCGATGTTGGCCCGCGTGCCCGACAGCATGTGGTCGATGCGGTGGCTGAGCGGCTGGCCGATGGTGACGATGACGCCGGGCACCTGCGTCAGCGCCTTGCGCAGGTCCTCCAGGAGCTGGTCCTTGCCGCGCTCTCCCTTGGACAGGTCCAGCCCCACGTCCAGCTCCGCCGCGTTGACGTCCTGGGCGTGCTCGTCCAGCTCGGCCCGGCCGGTGCGCCGTGCGGTGGACACCACCTCGGGGAAGGACAGCAGCACCTGCTCCACCCGCCGGCCCAGCTTGTCTGACTCCTCCAACGAGGTGCCCGGCAGGGTGACGGCGTTGATGGTGAGCGTGCCCTCGTTGAACTCCGGCAGGAAGGAGCGCCCGAGGAACGGGATGACGGCCAGCGTGGCCAGCAGCGCCAGGCCCGCGCCAGCGAGGATGGCCCGGGGCTTCGAGAGCGCCCACAGCAGCAGCGGCCGGTAGCGCTCCTTCATCCAGCGCAGCACGGGGCCCTCTTCCGCGCCCAGCGCCTTGGACCTCGGCAGCAGGTAGGCGCACAGCGCGGGCGTCAGCGTCACCGCCACCACCAGCGAGGCGGCAATGGCCACGATGTACGCCAGCCCCAGAGGGGCCAGCATCCGCCCCTCCAGCCCCGACAGGAAGAAGAGCGGGATGAAGACGAGGATGATGATGAGGGTGGCGAAGACGATGGCGTGCCGCACTTCCACCGAGGCCCGGAAGATGACCTCCAGCGCGGGCCGCCGCTGTCCTTCCGGCAGGTGCGCGTTCTCTCGCAGGCGCCGGAAGACGTTCTCCACGTCGATGATGGCGTCATCCACCATGGCGCCGATGGCGATGGTGAGCCCACCAATCGTCATGGTGTTCAGCGTCACGCCCAGCGCCTTGAGCACCAGCACCGCGGCGACCAGCGACAAGGGGATGGCGGTGAGGGAGATGAACGTCGCCCGCGCGTTCATCAGGAAGATGAGCAGGATGATGGCCACGAGGATGGCACCGTCCCGCAGCGCCACGGACACGTTGCGCACCGCCACGGAGATGAAGTCCGACTGGCGAAAGATGTTGCGGCCCACCACCATGCCTTGCGGCAGCGTGGCCTGCGCCTCGTCCAGCACCGCGTCCAGCCGCTCGGTCAACGCCAGCGTGTTGGCGTCCGGCTGCTTCATCACCGCCAGGATGACGGCGGGCTCCGCGTTGGCACTCCCCTCCCCACGCTTGATGCGAGGCCCCACCCGCACGTCGGCCACCTGTCCCACGGTGATGGGCACGCCCCCGCGGACCGTCACGACGGTGCCCGCCAGATCCTCCACGCCCTTCGCCCGCCCCACGGCTCGCAGCAGGTACTCCTGCCCGCCCTGCACGTAGAAGCCGCCGGAGGCGTTGTGGTTCGTCGTGCGCAGGGCGGTGGCCACCTGCTCGAAGGAAACGCCGAGCGCTTGCAGGGCCTCCGGGCGCAGCAGCACCTGGTACTGCTTCACCGCGCCGCCAATGGGCACCACCTGGGAGACGCCCGGCACGGACAGCAGCCGCTTGCGCAGCACCCAGTCCGCAATGCCCCGCGCCTCCATCATCTGCGCCTCGCGGCCCGCCGCGTCCTTCGCCAGCGCTTCCTCCTTCCAGGAGACGGAGAGGAAGAGAATCTCCCCCATGACGGAGGAGATGGGCGCCATGGAGGGCGGAGGCACGTCCGGCGGGAGCTGCGCGGCGACGAGCTGGAGCTTCTCGTTCACCACCTGCCGCGCGGTGTAGATGTCCGTGCCCCAGTCGAACTCCACCCAGACGATGGAGATGCCCACGCCCGAGGCCGAGCGGACCCGGCGCACGCCCGTGGCGCCGTTGACGGCCGTTTCAATGGGGAACGTGACGAGCGTCTCCACCTCCTCGGGCGCCAGGCCGTGGGCCTCGGTAAGGACGGTGACGGTGGGGGCGGTGAGGTCCGGGAAGACGTCCACCGGCATGTCCCGGGCGACCTGGATGCCCAGCACCAGCAGCAGCACGGAGGCGGCCACCACCAGCAGGCGGTTGTCGATGGACCAGCGAATGAGGCGATTCATCGTCGTCGTGCCCTCAGTGCGCGTGGCCGTGCTCGGGGATGGCCCCGGTGGCGGTGGACAGCTTCAGCTCGTAGGCGCCACGCGAAACGACGCGCTCGCCCTCCTTCACCCCGTCCAGCACCTGCACCCAACCGCCGGAGCGCACGCCAGGGCGGATGGCGCGTTTGAAGAAGGACTCGCCACCCTCCATGACGAAGACGGTGGGCCGGCCGTTGTCGTCCACCACCGCGGACTCCGGGATGGCCACGGCGCGCAGCGTCTCGCCCGTGTAGAGCGTCACCTTGGCGAACATGCCCGGCTTGAGGGCGCCATCGGGGTTGGGCAGCTCGAAGAGCACGGGCACGGTGCGCGTGGCCGGGTCCACCACGGTGCCCACCGCCACACGGCGTCCCGTCTGCTCGTCCACTGTGAACTCGCGCGAGAAGCCCGCCACCGTGAAGGATGCACCCGGCGAGCGCTCCACCTTGGGCGCATCCGCCTCGTACACCTTCGCCTCCAGCCACAGCCGGGACGGGTTGATGACGGACACCAGCCGCTTGCCTGGCTCCACCACCGCCCCCGGCGTCACGTCCGCGAAGGACACCACTCCCTCCAGCGGGGAGCGCAGCTCGAAGGTGGAGCCACCCGGCCCTCCCGCGCCGCTCTGCGCACCTCGGTACAAGGCGAGCTGGCGCTCCGCCGCTGACGCCCGGGCCGCCGCCACCTCCTTCGCCACCCGGGCCGCGTCGAGCTGCTTCTCGGGAATGGCCTTGGCCGCGAGCATCTCCTCCGCCCGTGTCACCTCCCGCTCGGCCAGTCCCAGCTCGGCACGAGCCCGTGCGGCTTCCATCTCCACGGTGGCCAGGTCCGTCGTGCCCGCCACGGAAGTGGGCACCAGCCGCACCAGCACATCGCCCTTCTTCACCGCCTGCCCCAGGTGCGGCACCGGCCCGCCCACGAGGACGCGCCCAGCCACCGGCGCTGACAGCTCCGCGGCCTGGCCCGCCACCGGCTTCAGCTCACCGTTGGCGCGCACTCCGCCCTGGAGCACGCGGGCTTCCGCGGGCGTGGTGGCGTACTGCGTCTTCCACTGCTGCTCCTTGAGGAACGGCACCGTGGGTTCGCCGGCCTCCTCGGGAGGAGCAGCGGCCACCGCGGCGGCCACGGTGGGGTGCACCGTCACCTTGCCCGCCTCCACCGTCCCGGCCACCTGCTCGCCCTCCAGCCGCAGGGTGAGCGTGGCCTCTCCGGGTTTCGTGGGCCGCACCTCCGGCTTGAAGATGCCGTCGCGCAGCAGCTTCTCCGCCACGAAGCGCTCCTCGGCGCCATCCGCGTAGCGAAGGGTGGCCGTCACCCTCCCCTTCGTCACCACCTTGAAGCCGTCCGGGTTGCGCGCGTCCGTGAAGTGGGCCACCAGCGGCGAGGGTTGCCCCACCATCAGCGACGGGTACTCCATGAACAGCTCCAGGCCGTCCTGGTACGCGGTGACGGAGAGGTCCGGACGCTCGGGCTCGGCGGCCTCCGGAGAAGGATGCGCGCCGCCTTCATCATGGCCATGGGCGGCCTCCCCCTCGTGGCTGTGACCGTGCTCCTTGCAGGACGCGGCGAGGACGCACGCGAAGGCCAGGGCGAGAAGATGCGGGCGGCTCATGGCTGGGCACTCCGGGGGGCGGCGCCATCCCAGGCGCCCGAAAGAAGGAAGAGATCTGCTTCGGCCTCGGCGACACCCAGGGCCAGGTCCACCGCTGTCAGCCGCGCCTCACGGGCGGTCCGCTCGGCATCCACCAGGACCAGGAGGTCCGCGCTTCCGCCCCGGTAGGCTGCGTGGGCGATGCGGCGCAGTTCCTCCGCACGGGTCAGCACGCCTTCACGCTGCCTCACCCGCCGCTCCCGCCGGCCGGCCACGTCCTCCAGCACCGTGGTGAGACGGGAACGGGCGGCATGCAGCAGGGCAGCACGGCGGGCCTCGGCGAGCTGCCGTCGTGCCTCCGCCTGGGCCTCCTGCCCCTGCCTCCGCTCGAAGAGGGGCAGCGGAATGGCGAGTCCCACCACGTACCCCGCTCCTGCACCCGGCCGCCCCACGTCGAGGAGCTGGGCCCCGGCGTTCACCGTGGGGTCCGGAATCCACCCGCGTGCCGCCCCCCGGCGAGCGGCTTGTGCACCTTGCGCCTCCAGCTCCAGGGCACGGGCATCGGCGCGGCGGGCCTCCAGTTCGGCCTGGAGCTGGCTTGCCGCGGGCAGGGAGCGCTCCGGAGCGAGGGGGCCCTGGAATGGGGGCAGCGCCTTCGCACCGGGCCCCAGCAGGCGAAGCGCCTCGGCCCGGGCTTGCCGCTCATCAAGGACGGCTCCGCTCAGCGCGTCCTCCACCGTCGCTGTTTCTGTCTCGATGCGTAGCCGGTCGTAGCCCGCGGCCTCCCCCGCCTGCTCTCGCACGGCAATGGCTTCCGCCAGGCGCCGCAAAGCAGACAGGGACTCCTCCAGGATGGCCCGCCGCTCCTGGGCCGCCAGTGCGGTGGCGAAGGTGCGGACCGCCTCATGCCGCAGCTCGCCCCGAGCCCTCGCAAGGCTCGCCTCGGCGGCCTGGGCTCCACGGACAGCGGCCTCGGACTCCAGGCCCAGGCGTCCGGAGAGCACCAGCGGGATGGAGACGTTGAAGATGTCCTGGCTCGTCCCTTCCGTCGCGCCGGAGGTGGCCTTCTCGCGCTGCCACTCCAGCGTGGGATTGGGCCACCGTCCCGCCCCGACCGCCGAGGCCCGGCCCACCTCCGCCTCTGCCTCCGCGATGCGCGCCTCCAGGCTCGCCGCCACCACCTGTTCCGCGTATTGCGCTTCGGTCAGCGGGCTCTGTGCCGCGGCACCGCCGGCCAGCAGCACCACCAGGATACTACTGGCCATAGTAGACGAGGGCAGAGAGCAGCGGAGCGTGCGCGTGGGCATGGCCGTCGTTCAGGCGAAGAGGTGGAGGGCGGTCTCCACCGCATGGTGGAGGAAGGCCGCGTGGAGGAGCGCGAAGGTGAGCACCCCGACGCCGGCACTCGCCGCGAACAGGAGTGCCCGGGAAGGAGCCGCCGGCCGCGCCTCTCCCTCCAGGAGGTGCCGCACGCGCTGCTCCAGCGCCAGCTTACCGAAGGCGGGGACACCGGCCACGGTGGACGCACGCCGCTGGAGCGCCGCCATCTTCACCAGGGCCTCGGCCACCACGGTTCCATCGCCGACCGCGAGCACCGCTTCCGCGTCGCACGCCTCCTCGGCCGCCGTCTGGTAGGCGGAGAGGAAGAGACGCGCCAGGGGCGGCGGAACGAAGAGGCCCGCGAGGGAGAGCAGCAGCGCCGCCAGCGGATCCCTGCGCCGCAGGTGGGCCTCTTCATGGGCCAGCGCTCCACGCAGCTCCGGCGGGGCCAGGGCTCCATCCAGGCTGGCGGACATGAGGATGCGCCGGTGAAGCACTCCGGCGGCATGGCACAGCCGGGGCGCTCCCGGAACGGCCACCACGGGGAACACGCCCGGACGCGAGGAACCCAGCGCTTCCAACGCGGCCAGCCGGGCCCGGGTCCGTATCACCCGCCACAGCAGCGCTCCCACCCGGAAGATGAACGTGGCGAGTGCCACCGCTCCCACCACCGCGAGCACGGGCCGCAAGCCCGACGAGTGCAAGATGCACAGGTGGAGATGGTGGCCATGGCTGCCACAGTGGTCATGACTCCAGCCCAGCACCGCGGACAGGGACGGGGCGGCGGCGGCAGCCACCACCGCCAGCGCCACCACGGCGGGCAGCGTGCCCAGGACGAAGGCCCCATCCGCCCGCAGCGCCGGGCGCAGCCGCAGCGCGGGCCACGGCAGCATGAAGACGCCCCCCACCAGCAGCGAGGCCAGCACCCCGACAGCCGCGGCCACCGCCGCGCACTCCAGGAGGAACGCCAGGGCCGAAATCATCGCCGCCCCCGCCGCCGCTCGGCGATGAGCTGCGCCAGCCTGTCGAGCAGCGATTCATCCACGTCGGCCGCCGCATCCACGAAGGCGGCCAGCGCCGTCTCGCCATGGGACTGGAGGATGTCCGCCGCGAGCCCGTCCGCCAGCGCCTTCTCGAACTCGGGCTGGGAGAGCGCCGGGGTGTAGCGCCAAGCCAGGCCGTCCTTCTCGCGCGCCAGCAGCCCCTTGCGGTGCAGCCGGTCCATCGTCGTCATGATGGTGGTGTAGGCCCGCTCCTCGCGGCCCGTCATCCGGTCGCACACCTCCCGGGCCGTGACGGGCGAGTGCGTCCAGACGACGTTCATCACGGCAGCTTCCAGCGTGCCGAGCGGCTCCCAGGTGCGCTTCTTCACAAGGGTCGGTGTAATCCTGGCCTGCTACTACCGTCAATAGTAATTGCCGCTACGTCGGCTCTGGCCGAGCTGGGGAGGAGGAACCGTGCCGGTGTCTCCACGTGTGAAGGGCGCGATGCTGGGGCTGTCCGCCGCGGCCCTCTTCGGGGTCAGTGCGCCGGTGGCCAAGCTGCTGCTGCCCTCCAGCACCCCCCTGGTGCTGGCCTCGCTCCTCTACCTGGGAGGCGGGCTGGGGCTGAGCTGCCTTGAAGCCTTGAGGCGGCTGCGCTCGTCCGGCGTCCCTGGAAGCGAGGCACGCCTCGGGCGCAAGGACGTGCCCCTGCTGCTCGGAGTCATCGTCTGCGGCGGGGTGCTGGGCCCGGTGCTGATGCTGGTGGGCCTGCAACGGCTCTCGGGCGTCGCGGCCTCGCTGCTGCTCAACCTGGAAGGGCCGTTCACCATCCTCCTGGCGCTGCTCGTCTTTGGTGAGCACCTGGGCCGCTCTGGCGCGCTCGCCGCCGGCTTCGTCATGGCAGGCGCCGCGGTGCTGGGCTTCCAGGAGGGGGAGCTGCACGGCGATGTGCTGGGCGTGCTGTCCCTGGCCGGTGCGTGCCTGGCCTGGGCCGTGGACAACAACCTCACGCAGCGGCTGTCCCTCAAGGACCCCATCGCGCTCGTGCGCACCAAGGCGCTCGGCTCGGGCACGTGCACGCTCATCCTCGCCTGGCTCACCGGACAGCCTCTCCCTTCCGGGAAGGTGCTGGGCGCGGCCCTGGTGCTCGGCTTCGCCAGCTACGGGCTTTCCATCGTCCTGGACGCTTATGCCCTGCGCCTGTTGGGCGCGGCACGCGAGGCGGCGTACTTCGCCACAGCCCCCTTCGTGGGCGCCCTGGTGGCGGTGCCCCTGCTCGGCGAGCGGCTGCGGCCCCTGGACCTGCTGGCGGGCGCGTTGATGGCCGCGGGTGTCGTGCTGCTCCTGCGCGAGCGGCATGGCCATGTGCACACGCACGTGGCGCTGGAGCACGAGCACCTGCACGTCCATGACGCGCACCACCAGCACGCGCATCCCCCCGGGATGGATGCCGCCGAGCCGCACAGCCATCCCCACCGGCACGAGCCCGTCACGCACGACCACCCGCACGTCTCGGACCTGCACCACCGCCACAAGCACTGACCGGGACACCCCTGGCCTGCCCCGTCTACTACTGATAATAGTAGATGGGGCTTCCAGGTCCGGCCCCGAGCGCAGACGCACGGTGACCTCTCTGGACTTCGCACCCACGGAGAAGCGAATGAAGTGGTTGTTCGGGATGGCGGTGCTGCTGGCGAGCCTTCCAGGCTACGCGCACGGGATTTCCGAGGCGGACAAGCAGGCGATGCTGGAAGGCGGTGGTGTAGCCCCCTGAAGAGTCGGACAGGCTCGTTCGGCTAGAAAGCGAGTCTGACGATGGAGAAGAAGAGCCAAGAGGGAGCCCCGGAGGGGGCCGAGGGGAGCAAGCGTCGCCGGCGGTACTCGG
>NZ_JABBJJ010000365.1 GCF_012933655.1 Pyxidicoccus fallax
GGGGCGGAGGCGGCGGCTCGGTGTACTCGGTGTTGTTGACGTCGACCAGGTGCACCCAGGGGTACTGCACCACCACGTCCTTGCAGACGGTGCGCGTGTCCGGGTTGGGGTTGCCGACGCTGTTGGGGATGAAGCCGCCCTCGAGGCTGAGCGAGGAGCGCCAGCCCGCGGGGATGTTCACCTCGCAGACCTGGTAGGTGTCGAAAGGCAGGGCCTGGACGTGGATGAGGCCCGTGTTGTTCGAGTCGGCGATGAGGCCACCGGCGACGACGGTGCCCTCGCCACCCGGGTAGTTCGCCGTGGCGCCCTTGCGGACCTCGAACGTGAAGGCGAGGTCACCGAGGAACTGGAAGTCCTGGCCGTTGACCTTCTTGAAGATCTTGATGTCGCCCGTCGTGATGGGCGTCGTGTCGTCGGTGGCGTTCGCGTCCATCGCCACCAGTCCCAGTGCCGCGGCCATCGTCGCGATCAGCTTCCCATTGCCTTGCATGTTCGTCGTCGCCCTCTCGTGTGTGCCCACGGTCCGGTGGGCGGCAGGAGGGTCGGGAGCGCCACGAAAGTCGGCCCCGACACCTGCCTTAGGCCGGATTCTTTGCCATATCCGGAAGCAAGATTGCAACGACATTAACTATTTGCACTCACAGCACATTCAAATATCGCAACGGGGTCGGAGTTTCGCGGGGTTGGCAGGCGTGGTGCAACGTATGGAATACCCTTACCTTCCCTGCCCGCTTCACCGGGCCCGTCAGCCCGCCGGGGCAAGGAAGGGCACCATGCAGGAGCCCGAGGACACGTTCATCACCCGGTCGCTGCCAAGGGTGGTGTCCCGCAGGTGGGCGCGGATGAGGGCCGTGCCCGGCATCTCCCCATCCACCTGGTGGGGACAGAAGTCGAACTCGATGTCGCGGGACACCAGCTCGCCCGAGCGCATCACCTGCGGCCACCGGATGACCGGGTAGGCCACGCGGCGCTGGAAGACGAAGCCGTCCCCCGCCCTCGCATCCACCATCCGGGCCCAGCTGTCCGCGGTGTGCCGCGTGCCGAACTCGATGCCCTGTCCGAAGGAGGAGTCCGTGGGCTTGGAAATCCATGCGGCCCGGTCCTCCAGTATCTCCGCGCGCCGGTGGGACGCGTGGGCCAGGTTCACCGTCTCCGGCACCGTCTCGAGCAGCACCGCCAACGCTTCCACCGGCAGCCCCAGCGCGCGCTGCACCTCGGGCTCGCACAGCAGGGCGAAGGTCTCCTTGCTGGCGGTGAGGAAGGAGCGCGTCGAGTTGACGATGAGGTGCTCCTCCGGGTGCGAGCACAGGGCCTCGTAGTCGCTCACGTCCTCGCCCCGCTCCCGGTACCCGTCCAGGAAGACCGACTGTCGCCAGATGACATCCACCTCCCGCCCGGCCAGCACGGGACGGCCCTGGACGCGCCGGACCTCCGGCGGATAGCAGTGCACCACGTCCGTGGAGAAGCCCGCCTCGCGCGCTGCCTCCTGGACGAGCCGGGCGAGGCCGGGCAGCCCCGACTTGGTGGGGTAGCCATGCTCGGACACCAGCGCGACCAGACGCAGCTCCCGGCCCGGCTGCCGCGCGTGCAGCTCGCCCTGGAGCCACCGGAAGATTCGGGGCGCCAGCAACCGGGGTGTGTAGTCGAACCCCAGCGCGTCCATCATCCGCTGGGCCAGCCGCTGGGCCATGTCGTGCGACTCGAAAGACAGCGGCGCCACCTGGTTCACCTCGATGACCGAGTAGCGCCCCGTCGTGGGCTCCAGGAAGGCGTCCATCCTCCGCAGCCGCCGCTGGAGCGAGTACCGCGACTCATGGGTGCACTGCGCCACCAGCCGCGCGCTGCCCGGCTCCAGCGAGCGCACGAGCCGCTGGCGCAGCGGCTCGCCCTCGGGGGTGAGCACGTGCTCCTCCAGGCGGACGAGCGCGTCCAGGAGCACCTGGGTGCGGTGCATGGCGACGCGCACCTGGGCCGCATCCAGGCTCAGGGGCGCGATGAAGGGTGCCGCCTCCGCCAGGTGCGCAACCTCCGGCGGGATGCTGGCGAGGGCGTCCGCGACGAAGCCGGCGCACCGGGCCGGCGTGAGGCGGGCGAGTCTTTCGTGGAGCTGCTCGGCGGTCAGTTGCATGGCTCCCTCACACCCACTGGCTGGATTCCCACAACGGCAGACGTTGACCCAGGCCGCGCGCGAGCGCGGTGCGGAACACCCGGTCGGCCACGAGGATGTCCTCGAAGGCCAGCCCCACCGGCGAGAAGAAGATGTTCTCCGTCTCCGAGCGCCGGCCGGGCACCTCCCCCGCCAGGATGGGGCCCAGGTCCTCCACGCGGGATTCGGCGAGCAGGCCCCGGGCCACGGCGATGGCATGCGCCTGCACGCCGCGGCTGCGCACGTCCTTCCACCGGTCCGCGATGATGCGGTCCATCCGCCCCAGCAGCTCCAGCTCCACCTCGAAGCCGCTGATGGAGAAGACGGTGAGCCCGCGCTCCCTCACCCACCGCTCCCGCACCACCGGCGCATGGTCCACGGAGACACAGGTGACGACGAGCTCCTGGTCGCGCACGGCCTCCTCGGCGCTGTCCACGGCGCGCACCTCCAGGCCCGTGCGCGCCGACATCTCCGCCGCGAAGCGGTGACGCGACTCCCCCCGCGCGTACACCCGGCAGCGCTGGAGCGCCGGCAGGCTGGCGCGCAGGCCCAGCAACTGGGTGCGCATGTTGACGCCCGCCCCCACCAGCCCCACCTCCCGCGTGGCCGACGAGGCCAGCCGGCGCGCGGCGAGCAGCGACACGGCTCCGGTGCGGGTGGCGCTGATGACCTGCGAGTCCATGACACACGCGGGCAGCTTCGTCGCCGGGTCGAAGAGGAGGATGAGCCCCGCGGCGCGCGGCAGCCCCCGGCCGACATTCGTCGGCATGGAGCCCATGGCCTTGCAGCCCAGCACCTGACGGCCGTCCCGCTCGATGAACGTGGGCATGAAGTTGACGTAGCCCGTCTCGCAGTCCGGTTGCTCCGGGCTGGGCTGCAGCGACACCTTGGAGGGCTGCTGGATGAGGCCACGCCGCAGCAGGTCGAAGCCCTGGTGCACGTCCTCGCTCGCGAGGACGACGTCCCCGCCTCCACAGGCCAGGACGTCCTCCAGGGACAGGAAGAGCACGTCCCCGCTGCCGGGAGCGAAGCGCGCGGGGTGGAGGTGTGAAGTGTTCATGCGGGGTGGACTCCTCGGGTCTGGGGGTCGTCGAGCAGCAGCGCGGGGATGAGTCCAAGCAGCGCGATGAGGGCGGTGAAGCGCAGCGCCCCCTGGAAGGCGGCGGCGCGGCCCAGGGTGGGCTCCAGCCACGCCAGCAGCGCGGCGCACCCGGCGACGCCCGTGGTGGAGCCGAGCCCATAGGCCAGGCCGTGCCAGCTGGCGCCGGCTCCCGCCTGGGCGGCGGGCAGCGCGTTGATGACGGCGACGTAGGGCGGCGTCGACAGCAGCGCCACGCCCGCGCCTCGGAGCGCCTGTAGCAGGGCCACCTCCACCGGGCCGCTGGGAACGGCGCGGGCCAGTCCGGCCAGCGACAGGGCCACCAGCACCCCGCCCAGCGCGGCGGGCCACCGTGCCCCCCAGCGCCCCACGAGCCAGCCCACGCCGGGCGTCACGGCCGCGGCCACCAGCGTGGCCGGCATCAGCACCAGGGCCACCTCCGGCGGGGTGAGCCCCAGCGACTCCGGCAGGTGGAGGGACAACAGGAACACGGAGCCCATCAGCACGAAGCCCCGGAATGGTGCCATCAGCAGCGCGAGGGCGAGGTTGCGGTGGCGCAGCAACCCCACGTCCAGCACCGCGTCCGGGCGCCGCGCGCGCAGGGCGAACAGGGCGCCTCCCGCGAGCGCCACGGCCAGGGCGACGAGGCGGGCCTCCCCGGAAGCGCTCCCCGGCCACCCTCGCGCCGCCAGCAGCGAGGCCCCGAGGCCGCTGGCCAGCCCGAGGAAGCCCCAGGGGTCCAGGGCCCTGTCCTGGTCCGCGGCGGGAGGTGACGCGGGAAAGGCCCGCAGCCCCGCCGCCCATGTCAGCAGGCAGAGCCCGGCCATCACCAGGAAGATGGCGCGCCACGAAGCCCACTGCGTCAGGACGCCTCCCAGGAGCGGGGCGGCGAGGCGCACCGCGGTGGAGGCGAAGAGCCACGTGCCCATCACCCGCGGGCGTTCATGGGGAGCGAAGGCGCTCGCCAGCATCACCATGCACGCGGGGGTGATGACGCAGGTCGCGACGGCTTCCAGGACACGGGCCAGGACGAGCCACGGAAGCCCCGGCGCGAGGGCCGCCGCGAGGCTCGTCATCCCCATCAACAGGATGGCGCCGAGCAGCAACCGACGCCGCTCCCACCGGACGGACAGCCAACCGGCCAGCGGCGTCAGCGCGGCGAGCGTGAGCGTCCTTCCGCTGACGACCCACTCCACCTGCGCCACGCTGGCGGAGAAGTCCCGCATCACGTCCGGCAGCGCGACCGTGAGGATGCTCGATGGCAGGTCCTCCACGACGGTGGCCGCCAGCACGGCGGCGACGACGAGCCAGCGCGCGGGAGGTGGAGCAGCTTGTGGGGAGGGGTTTGGAGACAAGGGGGGCTCGTGAACGTGAGCACCCTACGAACCCCGTCTGACATGCGGACCACCTGCTAGAAGCAGCCACATTGCCCTTGCACATACATGGCAATATTCGCCTGATACACGGGCCCGGCATTCGCCATTGTGTCTCCATTTCAACCGAGTGTCGTTTACCTGTTTATCCGTTAAGACTCGGTATCCATGCTCTCTCGGCTGCTCGCGCCCGGAGCACGGTTGCCGTGCCTCCCGAGGAGCGACAGCACGATGAGGCCCCGCAATGAAAAGAACCCACGAAGCCGCCCCCGCCAGAGTCGCCCTCCTCTCCGCGCTGGTCACCGCGTTCCTGGTCTTCAGTCCGGAGGCGCGTGCCGCCCCTCCCCTTGCCGCCGTCACGCCCGCCGCCGGCGTGGCCACCGCCTCCTCCGGGATGCGCGACGTCCTGCTGGTCGGCAACAACTGGGACGGAACGGTCGACGTCATCGACGTTCGGACCTACCAGCGGCTGAGCCGCATCAACGTGATTCCCGACAAGAGCGAGCGGATGCTGGAAATCACGCTCGACCCGATACGCCTGACGTACTTCCTGTTCATCCGCGAGCAGGTGGGCGAGGGCCACGACCAGTTCGTGGATGACGTGTTCGCCTCGAATGACGGGCAGGTCATCTACGTCTCGCGGCCCAGCTTCGCGGACGTCGTGGCCATCAACCTGAGCACCGGGAGGATTCGCTGGCGGACGCGGGTCGAAGGCAACCGCGCCGACCACATGGCCATCTCGCCGGATGGCACCCGGCTCACCGTCTCGGCATCGACGGCGAATCGCGCGCACATCATCGATACCGCCACCGGGAGCATCGTCGGCTCCTTCCCCTCGGGGGACAACCCGCACGAGAACAACTACTCCCGGGACGGCAGCAAGATCTTCCATGCCAGCATCGGCACCGTCTATACGGCGCTCGACACCCCGGAGCTGGATGGCACCAAGGGTGAGCGCTACTTCCAGATTGTCGATGCGCGCACGCTGCAGGTCCTCAAGAGGCTGAACATGCGCCAGAAGCTCGCCGAGCTCGGCATGCCCGAGATGAGCGCGGCCGTCCGTCCGATGGCGCTGTCTCCCGACGAGCGATTCCTCTACTTCCAGGTGTCGTTCTTCCACGGCTTCGTGGAGTACGACCTGGAGGCGGACCGGGTGACGCGGATTGCCCACCTGCCCGTCTCCCCGGAGACGCAGGCGCTGCGCCGCGACCAGTACCTCCTCGACTCCGCCCACCACGGAATCGCGATGAGCGGCGACGGGACGAAGCTCTGCGTGGCGGGCACGATGTCCAACTATGCGGCCATCGTGTCGCGCGAGACGTTCCGCTACCGCATCAACCCGCTCGGCGCGCGGACCTACTGGGCCACGACCAGCGTCGACGGACGGTTCTGCTTCGTCTCGGTGGCGGGCGACGACACGGTGTCGGTCATCTCCTACGCGACCGAGCAGGAAGTGGCCCGCATCCCCGTGGGCGACCACCCGCAGCGTGCGCGCACCGCGAAGCTCGCGGCGTCGCTCTTCCCCTGACGGAGCCGCCACGGGGCGGAAGCCCGGCCCGGACGCCCGCGAGGAGCACGCGCGGGCGTCCCGCCGCCCCTCGGGGTTCGTTCACGACGAGGTCCGGACCACCGCGTCGACCAGCCGCTCCAGTTCCTCCTCGGTGTTGTAGTAGTGCACGGACGCGCGGACCATCTCGCCCAGCCCCCTCGCCTCCATGTCCAGCCGCGTGGACGGGCGCCGCGTCACCGATACGTTGATGCCCTGGGCGAGCAGCTGCTGCCGGAGGGCGTCCGGGGACTGTCCCTCGACAGTGAAGGTGACGATGCCGCACTTCACCTCGCCCACGTCGCGCACGGTGACGCCGGGGAGGTCGGCGAGCCGGGCGCGCAGGCGCTCCGCGAGGCCGCGGACCCGCTCCCAGATGGCGTCCAGTCCCCAGCCCAGCGCATAGTCCACCGCGACGCCCAGGCCGAGCTTCGCGGCGATGTTGTTCTCCCAATTCTCGAAGCGCCGCGCGTCGGGACGCAGGGTGTAGCCCTCCACGGACGTCCAGGGCGCCGCATGATGGTCGAGCATGGGAGGCTCGAGCCGCTCCAGCAGCGCCTTGCGGACGTACAGGAAGCCCGTGCCGCGCGGGGCTCGGAGGAACTTGCGGCCTGTCGCGGACAGCAGGTCACAGCCGAGCGCCTCGACGTCCACGGGCAGCTGCCCCACCGTCTGGCAGGCATCCAGCAGGAAGGGCACGCCGGCCCTTCTGGCGACGCGGCCGATGGCGGCCGCCGGGTTCACCAGCCCCCCGTTGGTCGGGATGTGCGTGACGGAGATGAGCCGGACGCGCGAGTCCATCATCGACTCCAGGGCGGAGATGGACAGCTGCCCGTGCGCGTCGTTCGGGACGACCTCCACGACGGCGCCCGTGCGCCGGGCCACCTGGAGGTAGGCGACGTAGTTCGCCGCGTACTCGGCGACGCCAGTGAGGATGCGGTCCCCGGGGCGGAAGTCCTGGGCGAGGCCGTAGAAGGCCATGTCCCAGGCGACGGTGGCGTTCTCGACGACGGCGACCTCGTCACGAGAGGCATTGAGCAGCATGCCGATGGAGTCGTAGACGCGCTCCAGCCTGTCCCGGGCCGCATCCTCCGCCTCGTAGCCGCCGATGCGAGCCTCGCGCTGGAGGTGCTCCATCACCGCGTCGAGCACGGGCTGGGCTGGCAGGCTCGCTCCGGCGTTGTTGAAGTGAGCGACGTGGGCGGTCCCCGGTGTCTCCGCGCGGGCGCGGGTGACGTCGATGCTCATGCGGTACTCCTCGGGCAGGCGAAAGTCAGTAGGCCCACTCCCCCAGGCCATAGTGCCGCACCGTGGCCACGTTGAGCACGAACAGGCCCATCACCACGGCGAACTGGAACCAGCGCGGGCGCTTCGCACAGCCGTCTCCGAGGAAGAAGAGCAGCGGGAAGACCGGGGCCGCGAACCGGAAGGTGTTGACGAACTCCCCCTGGTACAACTGCATCAGCAGGCAGAGCAGCGCGTAGACGCCCAGCGCGGGCTGCCGGCGCGCGAGCAGCACGGCGCCAATGAGGAGGACCCACCAGGAGATGTACCAGAGCACGTTGTAGGGGTCGGTGCTCTGCCAGGGATTCGCGAACACGAACGCCTTCAGGACCTGCCCCACCGACTCCACGTGCGTCCAGTTCTGCTGCGCCTTCACGAAGGCGAAGGGAGAGCCCGCGACCACGCTCTGGAACGTGAGGAAGCCCACCACCCCGAGCGCGCCAAGGACTCCCGCGATGAGCAGCGCGCGGACCCGGCGCGCGGGCGTGGTCTCGACCCAGGCCGCCAGCAGCGCCGCCGCGCCCACCACGAGGACGCCCTGGTTGCGCGTCAGCGCGCACAGCGCGGCGAAGATGCCGCCCCACACCGGCCGCCGCGTCCCGCTGAAGAAGAACGCGAGGAACGACAGCAGCAGGAACAGCGCTTCCGTGTGGTGCGAGTGGAAGATGTAGCTCACGGGCCAGAGAAGGACGAAGAGCCAGCCCAGGCGGGACTTCGGTGTCAGGCCGTCGGGGACCTCCCCGCTCCGCGACGCGCGGAAGCACCAGAAGAGGAACCCGGCGAACATCACCGTGGAGAACACCGCGCCCACCCACTGGAACTCGGTGACGCCCAGGAGCTTCCCGAGGAACCCGACGGTGAGCGGGTACGCCGGATAGAAGGCGAAGAGGACGCCGCTGTAGCCGTCGCGCGCGATGGCCGTGTAATAGGCCGAGTCCCAGTACGACAGGATGTGTCCGAACGTCTGATGGCGCCGGAAGGCAATCCACCGCCAGACGGTCAGGTGCATGAACACCACGGCGATGGCGCAGAAGGCCACGAAGCGAGCGCTCCCGGGGCGTGTCAGGTCGGTCAGGGAGGGACGCGCGGAGGTCGACGGAGCCAGCGGAAACTCCTGGAGGAAAGCGAGCGGCCCTGCTTCCCACCCGGAGTGAACCCCTGTCAACGCGAACCCGCCACCGCGCAAGCGCCCGTCCCCGGGCAGCAGTGCCGGCGCTGGGGCCGTGCGCCTCCCGTGGCCCGGGTCACGGCTTCGTCCAGCGGATGAAGGCCGGAGTGGCCAGGGCCGCGAGCCCGCCCCGCGGCCGGGCCGGAGCCTTCTTCCGGGCTCCCCCGGCCGCGCGAGGAGTCACGGCCGCCGCCGGCACCGGAGGAGGTGGCGGCCGCAGCACATCCTGGGCCCGCACGGCCTGG
This sequence comes from Pyxidicoccus fallax, assembly GCF_012933655.1. GTDB lineage: Bacteria > Myxococcota > Myxococcia > Myxococcales > Myxococcaceae > Myxococcus > Myxococcus fallax. The sequence continues at coordinate 8,862 of NZ_JABBJJ010000365.1, forward strand.
GCGAGCGGGTCATCTCCCCAGGAGAGCTCCACCAGCACCGACGGCGCCCCCTGGGCCTGGGCGTACACCCAGCGCACCAGGGGCGAGTCGTCGTCCAGGCGGAGCTTCTTCGCCACCTCGTCGCGCACGGACTTCAGCGCGGCCGGAAGGTTGTCCTCCGAGTCCAGCCGGCGCGGCGACACGCGGGTGAGGCGCACCACCAGCAGCGCCGGACCCTTCCAGCCGGGCCAGAAGAGGTGCGTGGCCTGGCGCTGCCCCTTCGCACGCCGGTGCCGGGCCATCGGGTGCTCTCGCTGGTTGGTGGGATTCTTGGTGGCAATCGGCACGTCGAAGCGGATGTGGTTCAGGGGCAGCACCTCCCGGAGTCAGGCGGATACACCACCGGTCTGACGCTCCCTGGCTGCCCGAGCCTCCAGGCAGGCGCCCGCGAGGGGCGACCGCCGTGCCGGCCCCTCCTCGCGCGTGCTCAGAACCTGCAGGGATAGGACTGGGAGAGGGCGTTCGACTCCAGGCCGTTGGCGTCGCGCGCCTTGAACTCGATGAGCAGGTCCGAGTTGGTGGGGGACAGGAGGATGAAGCCCTGGGGGCAGTAGAAGGTGTTCGTCAGGGGGCCGGTGTACCAACCGCTCTGGTAGTACGAGCCGGTGGAGTGGTTCTGCTCGGTCCGCTGCCACTGCCCGGTGTAGGGAGAGCCCGTGCCGCCCGTGCCGTTCCCCGTGCAGGTGATTTCCGTCGACGAGGTGCGCGCGCACGACAGGGTGCTGGTGGGACACGCCTCGCTGAAGGTCGCGCTCGCGGACGGAGGGCTGGAGGTCTGGCAGCGGTCGATGCCGGTGCTGAGGAACGAAATCGGATACGCCTTCAGCTCGAGCGAGTGCGCCACACCGCAGCTCACGGGCCTGTAGCTGAAGGACCAGGTGCCGGAGCGGCCGCTGGTGGCCCGCAGGTCCTGCTCGCCGCGCTTGATGCCATCGACGTAGAAGTCCAGGTGGATGCCATCGGCCGGGAAGGTCACCGACCAGGCCCCGCTGCCGGCCGCCTCACCGCCGTACGCGCTGATGCTCGAGATGGAGAGGGAGCTGACGGTCGCACCGGCGCAGAGCGCCGACTCCCGGGTGTCCAGGAGCGGCTCGGAGGGGGACTCCCCTGACTCGAGCGGACCGCCACAGGCGGCCAGCAACAGGGAGGACATCAGGGCTTTCACGGTGCACTTGCGCGGGTGTCGGTTCATCGATGCGTTCCTCATGGGCCGGAGGACTCGCGGCCCATCAGGTATTGAACCTGCCGCGTCGATGTGGATCACCCCCACCCGAGGTGTGGGCCCATGGGGTTCCCGCAACCCCCTTCCCTGCTCACGGATGCGATGGGCTCACGGGAGCGTCACCTCGTGGAAGCGCGGCTTGTACAGGTCCGCGTCCGCCGCGATGTCACCGAGCGTCTGCCCATTCCACGCAATGCTGAGCAGGACCTTCCCCGAGGCGAGCGCCTGCTCGGGGTGGAGCTGTGGCGCATAGGTCTGGTAGTTCCGTCCGCCCGCCGTGGTGCCCGCGGGCGAGCTGACGGTGGTGGTCGCCAGCGCCGTCCCCCAGGGACTCGCGCGCCGCTCGACGAACACGGTGTCACCCCACCCGTTCCACGGCTTGTACGCCAGGTACCAGCTGCCGCCGATGAGGCGCGTGCTGCTGACCTGGGCATGGAGGATGGGCGCGGCCAGGGCCATGTCCGTTCCCCACGTGCCATCCGCGTAGCGGAACCGCCATGCGGAGGCCGTCTCCACCTGGCTGGTCGCCACGCGGGCCACGTAGCTCCGGTGCGGGGCGAACGGGTCTTCCGGCGCGTTGGCGTAGCCAAAGACGTAGACGGTGGTGCCGGAGACCACCGCATCCGCGGCGTACTGGGTCGCCGCCGCCGAATTGCCGCCGCTCCTGCCCGAGGAAGGCGTGGAGAACAGCCCCACGCGCCGGAGCGTGCCGTCCGTATTGAAGGCGAACTTCGCCAGCTCCACGCCCCGCAGCTCGAACCAGCCGTCGGGCGTGTTCCGCACGCGCTGGCACAGCACGTACAGCGCGCCATTCGCCTCGAACATGCCCTGGGTCCAGTAGCGGTCTCCGTCGCTGGCGTCCGGCACGGCGATGCCCGAGATGGCGGCGCCCAGCTGACCTCCGCGCTGCACGAGGAGGCTGTTGCCAATCATCCTCCACCCCGCCACGTAGGCGCCGGTCGTCGCGTCCTCCGTTCCTTGGATGGTGTCACCAAAGGACCAGTACGTCAGGCCATTGCTGGCCTTGAAGCTCGTGACCTGGTCGCCGCCGCTCCAGGTCCAGTCGTTCTTGGCCTGGAAGAGATTGAAGAAACCTCCCGCCGTCGTCGGCGCGGCGACCTGCGCCAGCGCCGGGCCCGCGGACATCAGCATCAACGCCATCATCGCCAGACGTCCCAGCATCGTGTGACTCCTGTCGCCGAGGGAAGCGCCGTGTCCTCCCGACAGGAGAGGACGGACGCGTTCCAGCAGTTCCGCTTACCATGAAATCCCATTCAGCTTCGCAATTACAGGACCAGTGGCCCTCCCAACCGCGAGTGCGCCCTTCTTTCACTATCAGCCCGAGCGCAATGACATATGCCATTGATGACCCGTGGAAACCCCTTAGTCTGACATTGTCGAGAACGGGCAACACGCTTCCGCCGCAATCCTTCACGCACCCTGGAAGTTCAGGAATTGCCCGCTTGCATTTGCAATTCAAAACGACCCGATGTTAGTAAGGCATTGGCTTCGGCCAACACGCACCACAACACAGGAGAAGTCCATGACGAGGAACGTGAAGCGTTTCCTGGCGGTCTCCCTACTGTCCCTCGCGCCGTCGATCGCGCTCGCCGAGCAGAACGAGTTCGGTGACCTCGACTTCCTCTCCCAGCGTGGCGAGTACGTCAGCCTGCGCTCGGAGGGCTCGGTCCAGATTCCCGCGCTGAAGGGAGCTTCGCAGGCCGTGGGCCCCGCCTTCGAGGATTTCTACGTCGTCAACCTGACCGGCGTGGCGCTCGCCCCGGGCTACACCCTGACGGGCACGGCCCACCTGCTCCCTCCCAACCCCCTGCC
>NZ_JABBJJ010000366.1 GCF_012933655.1 Pyxidicoccus fallax
CAGCAGCACCAGCGCCCCACCCCGCCCCACCACCTGCGCCAGCACGCGCGACGGGCGCAGGCCCAGGGCGATGCGGATGCCCAAATCCCTCTGCCGCCGGCGGACGAAGTGCGCGGTGACGCCGTACACGCCCACCGCGCCCAGCACCACCGCGAGCGCCGTGAGCAGCGTGAGCACCGACATCACCTGCCGCGCGGGGCCGATGGCATGCGCGAACACCGCGTCCAGCGTGGTGGCGCGATGCACCGCCACCGAGGGCGCCGCCTCCGCGAGCCGCTTGCGCGCCGCCTCCAGCAGCGCCGCGGGGTCCTGCCCCGGCTGCGCGCGCAGCACCAGCGTCTGCCGCGTCATCGTCATCACCGACACCTGCTCATGCAGCATGTAGCGCGCCGGGACGGCGCCGTCGGTGAGCCCCGCCTCGGCCACGTCCTCCACCACGCCGACGATGCGCTCCAGCCCCTCCAGCCCCGTGTTGATGCGCTGGCCCAGCGGGTTCTCCCCCGGGAAGTACTTCTTCGCGAGCGCCCGGTTGATGACCACCGCGCGCTCCGTGTCCGCCCGGTCCTGCGTGCTCAGGAAGCGGCCGTCCACCAGCTGGATGCCCACGGCCTCGAAGTACCCCGGCGACACCAGCCGCACGTAGGTGGACGAGGCGGGCAGGTCCGGCTTGCCCTCGATGGCCAGTCCCCAGTCCTCCCCCCGGCCGCGCAGCGGCAGCTTCTGCGTGACACCCACCGAGCGGACGCCGGGCAGCGTCGCCAGCGCCTGCTCCAGCTCGGCCAGCACCCGCGGCCGCGCCGCGCACTCGACGGTGGCCTCCATCACCACGTCCAGGATGGCCACGCGGCCGGTGTCCAGCCCCGAGTCGATGGCGCGCAGGTTCGCCACCGAGCGCACCAGCAGCGCGGCCCCCGCCGTCAGCAGCACCGCGAGCGCCACCTGCCCCACCACCAGCACGCCCTCCGTCCGCCCACCCCGCGCGCCAATGCCGCCCGTCCGCGCGCGCCCCAGCGCCCGCTGCGGGTCCGACCTGCGCAGCGAGCGCGCCGGCAGCCACGCCACGCCCATGGCCGCGACGAGCGCCAGCACCAGCGCCGCGAAGAACACGCCCCAGTCCAGCGCGCCTCGCGGGGCCAGCGGACCCAGCGGCAGCGCCTCGGTGAGCAGACGGAAGCCCTGCGCCGCGATGACGGAGCCGAGCCCCGCGGCGGCCAGCCCCAAGAGCAGCGCCTCCGCCAACAGCTGCTGCGTCATCCGCCGCCCATCCGCCCCGAGCGCCATGCGCACGGCCAGCTCGGTGGCGCGGCTGTCCACCTGCCCCAGCATCAGCGCGGCCACGTTGGCGCACGCGATGAGCAGCAGCACGCCCATGGCCACGAGCGTCGCCAGCAGCGGCGCCTGGAGCGGCCCGACCAGGTGCTCCCGCAGCGGCGTCACCGACGGAGAGCGGGACTTGTCCCAGGCCTCCGCGTACTGGAAGCGCTCCTTCATCCGCGCGGCGATGCGCTTCAGGGCCAGGTCCACGGCGGGGCCATCCATCCCCGGCCCGCGCCGCCCCACCAGCGCGTAGTTGCCGGAGCGGTCCTCCGGGTTCATCGGCTCCGTCACCCAGGCGCGCACCGTGGGGTCCGGGAACCAGAAGCCCTCCGGCATCACTCCCACCACCGTGTGCGGCCGGCCGTCGATGTCCACCGTGCTCCCCACCAGCGACGCCTGCCCACCCAGCTCCGCGTGGAGTCCGTGGCTGATGACCACGGCGGGCGCGGCGCCGGGGCGGTCCTCGCCCTCCTCGAAGGCACGGCCGAGCGCGGGGCGCACCCCGAGCACGTCGAAGAGGGTCGCGGTCGTCGAGACGGCCTGCACCAGGGTGAGGGGCGCGTCCGGCCCGCGCCGCAGCGGCGTCTCCTTGTCCCGGAACGCCGCGACGGCGCCGTAGCCGGACCAGTCTGGCGACAGGTGGACGTACTCCGCCTCGGACCAGTTGCCCGCGGACCAGAACAAATCCAGCCGCTCCTCGTTCGGGTACGGCAGCGGCGTCATCAGCAGCCCGCGCACCAGCCCGAAGGCCGCCGCCGTCCCGCCCACGCCCATGGCCAGGGTGAGCACCGCCAGCAGCGCGTACAGCGGACGCATGCGCAGCCGGCGCGCCGCGTACCGCAGGTCCATGATGAAGCTCTCCATCGGGGGGCCTCCAGGGCGTAGACGGCTGGAGGCCGGCTCGAAGCCGGTCCAACCGCGGGAGAGTGTCCGCCTCACCAGCGGCGGCACCGAGCCGAGCACCTGCCGCCACAGCCACGCGCGCGCGGCCCGGCCACCCTCCCGGGCCTCCCGGACGGCGAACTCGGCGGACAGCTCGGCAATCACCTCGTCCCGCTCGGCGTACGGCAGCCACGCGCGCAGCAGCGCCAGAGGCAGACGGGGGGCCACTGGGGGACCTCCACTCCTCGGGTTGGACCGCGGCACGCGCACCTCGTTCGCTGACTGGACCAGGTTACTACAATGTAGAATACGCGGTCCGCGCGGAACGATTGCGTGGGCGGTTCCTGGCCCGGTGCGTCAGCGGTGCTACCGCCCGGGAGCCGGCGCGAGCTCGAGGGGCTTCTGCTGCTTCTTGATCTCCTCCAGCAGCTCCGCCTGCTGCTTCCTGCGGGCCTCATCCATGGTCGGCGCGCTGCTGGAGAAGGTCGGCTGGAGCTTCCCCAGCTCCTTCTTCCGGGCCTCCCTGGCCATGATGCCCGCCACGTGCTCGGCGTAGCGCTCGTCGGAGGACTTCGCCGGGGCCTGGGCGGCGGCGGCAACGGCGGCCGCCTCGGCCTCCTTGCGCTCCTGGTGGTCCGAGTAGAGCTTCAGCCCGGCGCCACTCACGAGGACCAGGACGCCGACCACCATCAGCGCGCCCGAGAGGCCTCCGCGCGCCGGGGCCTCCGTCACGGCCGGGGCCTCCACCGGGGCGCTTCCGGGAGCAGCTCCATCGAAGCGGTAGCGGCAACCGATGCACCACTTCGCCTGCGTCGAACACTGCCTCCCACAGCTCGGGCACTGCATCTGCGTCTCCTGACACCTGAAAAGGATGTCCGGAAACAGTACGTCAAAACCGTAAATCTTCAATATGGGTGGACTTGGACCGCCCCCATCCCAGGATTGGGACGCCCCGGTCGGCGAACCCTCACGTCACCGGCCGGGGCGGGACAGCCGCTCAGAAGAAGGCGTGCACGAAGCGGGCGCCGACGAACTGGCCCTTGGCCACGCCCTCGGAGGCGGCGATGTCGGGCTGGAACTGGAGCATCAGCGTGGACGCCTTCTCCAGGCGGATGCCCATCGTCAGGCGCAGCGACTGCACCGTCTGCCGCGGGGACACCTCCACCTCACCCACGGGCGTGTCGAGGGTGCGCTTGCCGGCCGCGTCGATGTAGTACGCCGCGCCCGTGAAGAAGGTGGGCGACAGGTCCATGCCCAGCGCGAGGACGCCGCCGAGCGAGGGCGCCTGGCTCAGGTTGAGCTTCGCGACCTCCGTCCCGACGGGGGCGAGGAACTCATCGTTGTCCCCGTGGAAGCCCACGTTCGCCATGATCTCCGCCGTGAAGGCCTTCAGGAAGCGCTGGCCGAGGACGAGCTGCGGGCGCACCGTCCACCGGTTGCTGCCCACGTTCACGAAGCGGTTGCTGTCATAGCGGCCCGTGGGGAGGGTGACGTAGGGCGTGAGGGCCACCCACGTCTGCGTGCGCGTCTCCGCGTCCTGCACCCAGCCGTAGCCCACCGTGGGGATGTAGGTGATGTCACCCACGCCCGAGGCCCGGAGCGCCGTCTTGGGCGCGGCTGGCGACGCCGGGTTGGCCTGGAACACGGTGACGTCCACCACCGGCAGGCTCACGTCGAAGGGGACGACGACGAGCTCGCCGAACTTGAGCACGTACGTGGCGCGGAAGGCCGCCTGCATCTGGGAGAAGTCCCGCTGGTCGCTCGACGCGGACACGTGACGCAGGTACGTGTGCGCGATGATGCCCCGGTGCGGGACGTAGAAGCCCGCCTCGTAGTCCCGGAAGTCCGCCTGCTGGGCCTGGGCGCCGGTCGCCGACAGAAGTGACACGAACAGCACTGCGAGCAATGCGCGCTTCATGTTGGGTCTCCCTCCTCGAAATACGTCGTGAAAGGGCGGGCCTTCAGTAGCGGAAGGGCCACGCCTGGAAATACCGCCGCACCCGCAGCCACACGCCGAACAGCCCCATGGGCTCCAGCACCAGCACGAGCACCACGATGATGGACAGCAGCACCGTCGACTGCTGCGCGGAGGTGAGCTGGTTGATGAGCGGAATCGAGTGCCCCACCGTCTCCGCCAGCGGGCTCAGGAAGGTGAAGGCGAGCGCGCCGCTCACCGCGCCGAAGACGCTGCCCACCCCGCCCAGGACAATCATGGCGATGAACTGGATGGACAGGTTCAGGTCGAAGGGCGGCTCGACGGTGACGTACTGCTGCTGGAAGGCGAACATCGCCCCGGCGATGCCGGCGAGGAACGACGACACGCCGAAGGCCTGGAGCTTCGCCTGCGTAATCGCGACGCCGAGCACCTCGGCCGCGAGGTCCTGGTCCCTCACCGCCATCATCGCCCGGCCGCTGTTGGAGCGCTGGATGTTCTTCGTCAGCCACACCGTGGCGCCGGCCACGAGCAGGAAGATGAAGTAGAGCTTCCGCTCGAAGCCGAGGACGACGGACCCGAGCATCCATGTCTCCCCCACCGACGGAGCGCTGCCCGACTCACCGCGGAACCACCAGTACATGGGCACGGACGTGCCGCTCAGCCCGCCCGTCAATTCCGGGTACGCGAGCAGCACGTGCTGCGTGAGGAACACGAGCCCCAGCGTGACGATGGCGAGGTAGAGCCCCTTGAGCCTCAGCGCGAAGGCGCCGATGACCACGCCGACGAAGGCGGACACGCCGCCGGCCAGGGGGAGCGCCAGCCAGAAGGGCCAGCCCAGCTTCACGCCGAGCACGGCGACGGTGTACGCGCCCAGCGCGAGGAAGGCCGCGTGGCCCAGGCTCACCTGCCCCGCGAAGCCGGTGAGCACCATCAGCGCGGCGGCGCCGACGATGGCCACCAGCCCCAGGTTGCCGACGGTGAGCCAGCGCGTGCTGACAATCCAGGGGTAGCTCAGGGCGACGGCGAGCCCCAGCACCGCGCCGGCCTTGTGCCACAGGCCGGGCAGCAGCTTGAGGTCGTCCTCGTAGCGGGTCACCAATGGGCGGGTTGGCATGGTGTCGTCTCGCGGGAGTTCAGACCCGGCGAACCTCGTGCTCGCCCCAGAGGCCGCGCGGCCGGACGACCAGGAAGAGAATCATGGCCGCATAGGGGAAGACGGCGTGGAAGTTGTGCCCGAAGGCGCCCAGGTGCGGGTTGACGTACGCCTGGGACAGCACCTCCAGCAGCCCCAGCATGAACGCGGCCACCACCGCGCCCACCACCGACTCCAGCCCGCCGACGATGATGGCGGGGAAGGCGCGCAGCGCCACGTAGCCCAGGTTGGAGTCCACCGAGCGGGGGAACATCCCCAGGAAGATGCCGGCCACGGCGGCCGTCGCTCCGGCGAGGAACCACGTGAAGGCGAGCACCCGGCCCACGGGGATGCCCAGCGCCAGCGACACCTCCTGGCTCTCGCTCGCCGCGCGCATCGCCACCCCGAGCGGCGTTCGCTGCACGAGCGCGTGCAGGAGGACGAGCACCGCCGTCGTCGCGCCCAGTGACACCAGTGACGACAGCAGCACGGTGGCGTTACCGACCTGCACCTCCGCCATGGACTCCCAGGGCGTGGGCATGCCGCGCGTGTCCGTGCCGAAGGCGATGACGATGGCGGCGCGGAGCAGCAGCCCGAGGAACAGCGTGAGGATGATGGTGGTGAAGACGGGGCGGCCCACCATGCGCCGGAGCACCGTGCGCTCCAGGAGCGCGGCCAGCCCGCCGGTGAGGCACGCGGAGGCCAGGAGCGCCAGCCACCACGGCAGCACGTCCACCAGGGCCGTCATCAGGAACGCGCCCAGGCTGAGCAGCTCGCCGTGCGCGAAGTTGAAGAGGCGGGAGGCGCGGAACACCACGGAGAAGCCCAGCGCGATGAGCGCGTAGCTCGCCCCCAACGCCAGGCCCGAGATGCTCAACTGGAGCAGCTGCGTCATTCGCTTTTCCTCGCGTACATCGACTCGACCAGGTGGGAATGCAGCTCCAGCACGGCCTTGCGCCGGACCTTCAGGGACGCCGTCACCTCGCCCGCGTCCTGCGTCATCTCTCGCGCGAGGAGCCGGAAGGCGCGCACCTGTTCCACGCGGGCCAACCCCTCGTTGGCGCGGGCGACTTCCTCCTCGATGAGCTTGAGGACCTCGGGCTGCGTGGTGAGGTCCGTGTACGAGGTGAAGGCAATCCTCCGGCGCAGCGCCCAGTCGGACACCGTGTCCGCGTCAATCTGGATGAGCGCCGAGACGAACGGGCGCCGGTCGCCAATGGCCACCGCTTCCTTGATGTACGGGCTGTTCTTCAGCGTGTTCTGGATGCGCTCGGGGGACAGGTTCTTCCCGCCGGAGGTGATGAGGATTTCGCGCTTGCGGCCGGTGATGCGCAGGTAGCCCTCGGCGTCGATTTCACCGATGTCGCCGGTGTGCAGCCACCCGTCCTCGCCGCGCACCTCGGCGGTGGCGTCCGGCCGGTTGAGGTAGCCGAGGAAGACGTTGGAGCCGCGCACCAGCACCTCGCCGTCCTCCGCGAGACGGCACTCGACGCCCGGGACGGGGCGCCCCACGGTGCCCAGCTTCGTGGCGCCGGGCACGTTGACGTGGCTGGTGCCCGCGCTCTCCGTCTGGCCATAGCCCTCGTAGATGCGGATGCCCACGCTGTCGAACCACGTCAGCAGCTCCGGCGAGATGGGCGCCGCGCCGGAGATGGGGTAGCGGCAGCGGCGCAGGCCGAGCCTTTCTTGAAGGGGCCGGTAGACGAGCAAATCCCCCACGAACCACGCCAGCCCGTCCCACCAGCGCTTCTGGCCGTTGCGCTCGCGCTCGCGAATCCGGGCACCCAGCTTCGTGAAGGTGTTGAAGAGGGTGCGCTTGAGCCACGAGGCGTCGCGCATCTTCACCGTCACGCTGGCGTGCATCTTCTCCCAGATGCGCGGCACCCCCAGGAACACGGTGGGAGACACCTCCGCCACGTCCGTCTGCACCGTCTCCAGCGCCTCGCCGAAGTGGACCTTCCCGCCCACGGTGAGCGGCAGCAGGAGGCTGAACAGCTTCTCCGCCACGTGGCACAGGGGCAGGTACGAGACGACGCTGTCCTCGGGCGTCAGCCCCATCTGCGCCACGAAGGTGGACGAGCCCTGGAGCATGTTACGGCTGGACACCAGCGCGCCCTTGGGGTTGCCGGTGGTGCCGGAGGTGTAGATGACCATCGCCGCGTCATCCGGGCTGCGCTGGGCGAGCTGTTCGCGCAGCCACGCGGGCTCCCGCGCCGCCAGCGCCCGGCCCTCCTCCATGAAGCGCTCCCACGTGCGCAGCCGCGGGTCCTGCACGCCGCGCAGGCCGCGCGGCTCGATGACGATGACGTGCTCGACGGAGGGTGTCTCCGCGGCCACCGTGGCCACCTTGTCGTATTGCTCCTGGTCCTCGCAGATGACGACCTTGCAGCGGGCGTCGTTGAGGACGTACGCGACGTCGGGCGGCGGGTTCGTCTGGTAGACGCCCACAGTGCGCGCGCCCAGCACCTGGGTGCCCAGGTCCGCGAAGAGCCACTCCGGGCGGTTGTCGCTGATGATGGCGACCGAGTCGCCCGCGCGTACGCCCAGCTCCCACAGCATGCGGGCCACCTGGCCCACGTGCTCCAGGTACTCGCGGAAGGACATCTCCCGCCAGATGCCCAGGCGCTTCTCGCGGATGGCGACGGCGTTGGGGCGCTCCTCCGCGTGCTTCCACAGCTGCGCGGGGAGGGTCATGGGAAGGGCCGCGTTCATGCCGCCACCGTCCCGCCCACGTAGGCGCTCAGCACGCGGGTGTCGTTGCGCAGCGTGGACGGCGGTCCGTTGGCGATGACGCGGCCGCGGTCCAGCACCGTCACCTGCGTGGCCAGGTCCATGACGAAGCGCAGCTCATGGCCGATGAGGACCTGCGTCACGCCCAGCTCATGACGGAGGTCCATGAGGTAGTTGGCCATGTCCTCCGTCTCCTCCTGGTTGAGTCCGGCGGTGGGCTCGTCCAGCAGCAGCAGCTTGGGCTCCATGCACAGCGCCCGGCCCAGCTCCACCCGCTTGCGGATGCCGTAGGGCAGCACCGCCACGGGCATCCACCGGAAGTGCTCCAGGTTGAGGAAGTCGATGACCTCCTCCGCCTTCTCGCGGTGCCGCACCTCCTCCGCGCGCGCCGTGCGCGTCCAGAACAGGTTGCCCAAAAGCCCCGACGTGTAGCGCTGGTGGCGCCCGAGCAGCAGGTTCTCCAGCACGGTGAGGTGCTCGAACAGGGCGAGGTTCTGGAACATGCGCGCCACGCCCAGGCGGGCAATCTCCGTGGGCTCCACGCCCCGGAGTTCCTTGCCCTCCAGCCGCACCTGACCCTCCATGTGGCGATGGATGCCGCTGATGCAGTTGAAGAGGCTGCTCTTGCCGGCGCCATTGGGGCCGATGACGGCGTGCAGCGCGCCGGCCTCGATGGAGAAGGTGACGCCGTCCAGCGCCCGCACGCCGGAGAAGGAAAGGCCTACGTTGTCGAGCTCGAGCAGTGCCATGCCTCAACCCTCACGACAGCCAGCGACGCTTGCGGCGGTAGCGCTTCAGCTCGTGGTAGCCGCGCTGACCCTCGCGTCCGAAGCCCAGGTAGAACTCCTGTACGTCCGGGTCGTCCCGGAGCCGGTCCGCGGGGCCGTCGAGCACGACCTTCCCCGTCTCCAGCACGTAGCCGTAGGTGGCCAGCCGCAGCGCCACCATGGCGTTCTGCTCCACGAGGAGCACGGAGACGCCCTCGGCGCTGATGCGCTGAATCAGCTCCGACACCTCGCCCACCGCCTTCGGCGACAGCCCCAGGAAGGGCTCGTCCAAAAGCAGCACCTTGGGCCTGCGCATCAGCCCGCGGCAGATGGCGAGCAGCTGCTGCTCGCCGCCGGACAGGTACCCGGCCTTCTGCCGCCGCCGCTCCTTCAGCACCGGGAAGCGGGTGAAGGCGGACTCGACAAGCTCCGCGCGCGCCTGGGCGCCCATGCCGAAGCCGCCGGCCAGCAGGTTCTCCTCCACCGACAGCTCGCCGAGGATGCGGCGACCCTCGAGGATTTGAACCACGCCCTCGCGCACCCGCTCGTCGGCGGGCAGGCGCAGGAGGCTCTGGCCGGACATTTCAATCTTGCCCTTGGTGATGGTCCCGTCGTGCAAATCCAGCAGGCCGCTGATGGCGCGCAGCGCGGTGGACTTGCCGGCGCCGTTGGGGCCCAGCAGGGCCACCACGCCCTGCTGGGGAACCTCCAGGGAGATGCCCCGGAGCGCCCGCACCACCGAGTGGTAGACGACCTGCAGGTTCTGCACCTGCAAGAGGGGCGGACTGCTCGGGCTCATTCGGCGGCCTTGGCGGCGCCGGCGTCCAGCGCCTTGGGCTTCGTGTAGTCGGACACGACCTTCCAGGTGCCCTGGTCCATGACGGGCTTGAGCACGCGCACGGAGACGGCCGTCTGGTACGGGAAGCGCGACAGGTCGATGGGCTCCGCGGCCATGCCGCCCGCGGTGGTGGAGGTGATGCCCTTGAGCGCCTTGAGGTAGCCGGCGCGGGTGACGTCCTTCGACTCCAGGGCCTTCTTGAGCGCCTCCACCTGGACGCGGCCCTGGACGTAGGACGACAGCGTGTAGAAGTCCTTCGGCACGTCCTGGTACTGGCCGTGGAGCGTGACGAAGTCCTTCATGCCCGGGACGTTGTCGCCCCAATAGGTGAGCCCGGTGACCCAGTAGAAGTTCGTGAAGACGGGGGGCGGGATGACCTTCGGGTCGAAGAAGCGGTCCACCCAGGTGGCCGTCTGGCCAATCCAGGTGGGCATGTACTTGAGCTGCGCGGCGGTGCCGAGGATGGGGCCGGACGCGCTGGGCAGCACGGTGAGCAGCACGTAGTTGGCGCCGGACTGCTGGAGCGCGGTGACGATGGCGGCGAAGTCCTTCTGGCCCGGGGCCACCGTCTGCTGCGCCACGACGGTGACGCCCTGGTGCTTCGCGGCCTCCGTCCAGCCCTCGATGCCGTCCTTCCCGTAGTCATCGCCCTGGTAGACGATGGCGGCCTTCACCTTGTCCGCGCCGCCCGCGTGCTCGACGGCCCAGTCCAGGGCGCGCATGGCCTCCATCTTGTAGGAGGCGCCGATGGGCGGCGTGAACTGGTTGCGCGCCATCTCCGAGGACTGCGACGCGGGGAAGGCCACCATGTTGTCCGCCGCCAGCTTGTCGCGCAGGGGCAGCGTGTTGGGGGTGCCGAAGCTGGTGCCCAGGAAGAGCACCTGGTCGTGGATGTCGCTGTACGCCTGCACCGCGTTCTGCGGGTTGTAGGCGTGGTCCCGCTCGACGAGCTCCAGCTTCCAGCCGTCCGGCAGCAGGCCGCTGTTGCCGGCGTTCACCTGGCGCACCAGCAGCCGCTTGCCCGCGGCGAATGGCTTGCCAATGGCCGCGCCCGGGCCGCTCTCGTCGTTGAGCGCGCCGATGTAGACGACCTTCTTCTCCAGGTCGACGCCCTTGTCTGCCTTGATGTCCGATACAGGCTGAGACTGCGATTGCGAGCCTTCAGACTTCGGCGCCGCGGGTTCTTCCTTCTTGCACGCCGTCAGACCGAGAGCTGCCGCCAGCAGACCGCCAAGAAGCCGTCGCATTCGCACCCTCCCCGTTGGAATTGTGGCGGCACATTAGACACAGACGTGTGAGCTTGAGAAGTAATCCCTCTCGAATTATTTGACTGCATTTCGCTGAGCGGAATTGGCCCGTGATTTCATTGTCTATGTTTCGCAGAGCGGAACTTCCGAGGGACTCCGGGCCCTGGAGAGCAATGACACGCCGCACAATGGATTTCACTGAAACCCGGTTGCAACAGAACAACTGGAAATAACGCCGCCGGAACCCATTCCCGAAGTGACTGTTCCCCCGGGGCGGGTTGCCCGATGCTGTGGGGCCGTGTCGGAGTTCCGTCCCGGCCGTGCTGAAAAAAGGGGGTTCCCATTTTCCGGCGGTCGGGCGGTCTTCTTCCCTGAAGGAGCACACCGCTGTGAGCCACACCGCCTGGAAGGCCCCACCTGGAGGAGGCACGCGCCATGGATGACGCGTGGCTGGCCGAGCTCTACGAGCGCTACGGCTTCCTCGTCCACCGGCGCTGCATGCAGCTGGTCCGCCGGCCCGAGGACGCCGAGGACGCGCTCCAGGAGACGTTCCTCCGGGTGAAGCGCTACGGGCCGCCGAAGGACGGCGGGGCCACGCTGGCGTGGCTCTACACGGTGGCGGCGCACTGCTGCTTCGACCTGATGGAGAAGCGCGGCCGGGAGCCGGTGGCCGAGGAGTCGCAGCTGGCGGCCCTGGAGGAGCACGGCGGCGGGTCCACGGAGGACGCGGACCGGCGCGCGCTGCTCGGCGCCGCGCTGCGCACCCTGGATGGCAAGACGCGCACCATCGGCGTGCTCCACTACCTGGACGGCTACACGCAGGACGAGGTGGCCGCCCAGACGGGCTTCTCGCGCAAGACGGTGGGCAAGAAGCTCAAGACGTTCGAGGACCGCATCCGCCAGCTCTTCGCCGGACGAAGCAACGAGGCACGACGATGACCCCCCTGCCCCCCTCCCCCCGTGGGCC
>NZ_JABBJJ010000367.1 GCF_012933655.1 Pyxidicoccus fallax
GTGGACGTGATGCGGGTGGCCACGAAGACCATCTCCGGCCTGTATGACGGCGCCACCACGCGCGAGCTGGACAGCCTCTCCATCCAGACGGCCGCGGCCCTCATCGCCGAGGAGCCCGAGTACGCCCCGGTTCCGGCCGCTCCGGACGCCGGCCCCACCCCCTGATTTGGGGGCATTTCCCCTCCAATCAGGTTGGATTCCACAAGGCCCATACAGCGCGTCCCTGAGCTTCTCACCGAGTGTCGTGAGGAGAACGTGACGAAGGGTGTTGGAGATCGATCATAGATTGCAATGATCGAGCCCACCCAAGCACTAGATCTCGCGTTGACAGTGCAGGTACCCCCCCATAGCTTGTGGCTGGTCGATGGCGCCCCACCAGAGACGACGCCGTGACCTGGGGATGAGGAGGGGTTGTGGGAATCTTGCGTACAGCAGCCTTCTGCCTCATACATCGACGTAGATTTCTGGTCGTCGTCAGACCGTAGGCCCGTTCACCTCCAGGACGGGCCCCACCTGAACACTTTTCCAGTAGCGTGACCTGGGGCGCCGTCCCCCCGGGGCAGAGCCGGTGTGTCTGCCCAGGGCCACGCCTTTGTCCGGAGTGAGCCGCTCGTGAACTTCGAAACGCCTGTGAAGCCCGCCAACATGCACGTTCCGCCCGCGACCAACGGCCACGCCGTGGCGTCCGTGACTCCCGCGCCGGTGGCCGCGGAAGCCGCTCCGGCCGAGTTCACCTCCACCACGATGCGCGTGCGCAAGCGCAACGGCGGCACGGAGCCGGTGGACCTCAACAAGATTGTCCGCGCGGTGGGCCGCTGCTGCGTGGGCCTGCCCCGCGTGGACGTGATGCGGGTGGCCACGAAGACCATCTCCGGCCTGTATGACGGCGCCACCACGCGCGAGCTGGACAGCCTCTCCATCCAGACGGCCGCGGCCCTCATCGCCGAGGAGCCCGAGTACGGCCGGCTCTCCGCGCGCCTCTTGTCCGCCTTCATCCAGAAGGAGGTCAGCAACCAGGAGATCCACTCCTTCAGCCAGTCCATCGCCGCGGGCCACAAGCACGGCCTCATCGCGGACCGGCTGCTCCAGTTCGTCCAGGCCAACGCGCGCAAGCTCAACGCGGCCATCGACCCGTCGCGCAACGACCTGTTCGAGTACTTCGGCCTGCGCACCGTCTATGACCGGTACCTCCTGAAGAACCCGGTCACCCGCGAGGTGCTGGAGACGCCGCAGGAGTTCTTCCTGCGCGTGGCGTGCGCGCTCAGCGGCGACAACGCGCGCGAGGCCATCGAGCTGTACCGGCTGTTCAGCTCGCTGGAGTACATGCCCAGCTCGCCCACCCTCTTCAACTCGGGCACGCGGCACGAGCAGCTGTCCAGCTGCTTCCTCTTGGACTCGCCGTCGGACGAGCTGGAGGCCATCTACCGGAAGTACTCGGACATCGCGATGCTGTCGAAGTTCTCCGGCGGCATCGGCGTGGCGTACCACCGGGTGCGCGCGCGCGGCTCGCTCATCCGCTCCACCAACGGCCACTCCAACGGCATCGTCCCCTGGCTGAAGACGCTGGACGCCTCCGTCGCGGCGGTGAACCAGGGCGGCAAGCGCAAGGGCGCGTGCTGCGTGTATCTGGAGAGCTGGCACGCGGACATCGAGGACTTCCTCGAGCTGCGCGACAACACGGGTGACGAGGCCCGCCGCACGCACAACCTGAACCTGGCCAACTGGGTGCCGGACCTCTTCATGCGCCGCGTGGAGGCGGACGCCGAGTGGAGCCTGTTCGACCCGAAGGTCGTCCCGCACCTGACGGACCTGTACGGCGAGGACTTCGAGAAGGCCTACGCCGAGGCCGAGGCGAAGGGCCTGGCCATGCGCAAGGTGAAGGCGCGTGACCTGTACGCCCGGATGATGAAGACGCTGGCGCAGACGGGCAACGGCTGGATGACCTTCAAGGACATCAGCAACCGCAAGAGCAACCAGACGGGCCTGCCGCAGAACGTCATCCACCTGTCCAACCTGTGCACCGAAATCCTGGAGGTGACGAACCAGGGTGAGACGGCGGTGTGCAACCTGGGCTCGCTGAACCTGGGCCGCATGGTGGTGGACGGGAAGTTCGACTTCGAGCGCCTGCGCGCCAACGCCCAGCTCGCGCTGAAGCAGTTGGACCGGGTCATCGACCTCAACTACTACCCCATCCCGCAGGCGGCCTCGTCCAACATGCGCTGGCGCCCGGTGGGCCTGGGGCTGATGGGCCTGCAGGACGTGTTCTTCCAGCTGCGGCTGCCGTTCGACGCGCCCGAGGCCCGGGCCCTGTCGAAGAAGATCTCCGAGGAGATCTACTACGCGGCGCTGTCCACCTCGTGCGAGCTGGCCGAGCAGTTCGGCGCGCACCCGGCCTTCGCGGAGACGCGGGCGGCCAAGGGCGAGCTGCAGTTCGATAGCTGGGGCGTGGTGCCCGAGGACACGGCGCGCTGGGACGCGCTGCGCGAGCGCATCAAGAAGCACGGCCTGCGCAACTCGCTGATGATTGCGATTGCGCCCACGGCGACGATTGCCTCCATCGTCGGCTGCTACGAGTGCATCGAGCCGCAGGTGTCCAACCTGTTCAAGCGCGAGACGCTGTCGGGCGACTTCCTCCAGGTGAACCGCTACCTGGTGCGCGACCTGCAGGCGCTGGGGCTGTGGAACGAGAACGTCCGCAACCGCATCAAGATGGCCGAGGGCAGCGTGCAGGACATCACGGAGCTGCCGGAGAACCTCCGGGCGGTGTACCGCACGGCCTGGGAGATTCCGATGCGCTCGCTCATCGACATGGCGGCGGACCGCGGGGCCTTCATCGACCAGAGCCAGTCGCTGAACCTGTTCGTGGAGACGCCGAACATCGGCAAGCTCTCCTCGATGTACTTCTACGCGTGGCAGAAGGGCCTGAAGACCACGTACTACCTGCGCTCGCGGCCCGCGACGCGCATCGCGAAGGCCACGATTGGCGCGGGTGGCTCGGCCACGGCGGCGCCGGCGGCCCCTGCCCCGGTGGCCAAGGCCACGGAGGCCGAGGCGGTGGCCTGCTCGCTGGAGAACCCGGAGGCGTGCGAGGCCTGCCAGTAGGCCCGCGACGCTGAAGTCGAAACGCATCGCAGAACGCCGAGAACCCGCGCGCGCAGCGCAAGGAGCACCGAAGAAATGCTGCTGACCCCTGGAATGAACCTGACGCTGCGCCCGATGGCGTACCCCTCGTTCTTCGAGATGTACCGGAACGCCATCAAGAACACCTGGACGGTGGAGGAGGTGGACTTCTCCACGGACCTGGTGGACCTGCGGGCGAAGATGACGGAGGCGGAGCGCCACCTCATCCACCGGCTGGTGGCGTTCTTCGCGACGGGTGACAGCATCGTCGGCAACAACCTCGTGCTGAACCTCTACAAGCACATCAACGCCCCCGAGGCGCGGATGTACCTGTCGCGGCAGCTCTTCGAGGAGGCGCTGCACGTCCAGTTCTACCTGACGCTGCTGGACACGTACGTGCCGGACCCGGCGGAGCGGGCGAAGGCCTTCGCCGCGGTGGACAACATCCCGTCCATCCAGCGCAAGGCGCGCTTCTGCATGAAGTGGATGGACAGCATCCACGAGCTGAACGAGCTGAAGACGAAGGAGGACCGGCGCCGGTTCCTCTTGAACCTCATCTGCTTCGCGGGCTGCATCGAGGGGCTCTTCTTCTTCGCGGCCTTCGCGTACGTGTACTTCCTGCGCAGCAAGGGCCTGTTGAACGGGCTGGCGGCGGGGACGAACTGGGTGTTCCGTGACGAGAGCGCGCACATGGCGTTCGCGTTCGAGTGCATCCAGGTGGCGCGCAAGGAGGAGCCGGACCTCTTCGACGCGCAGATGGAGCGCGACGTGGTGGCGATGATTCGCGAGGCGGTGGAGTGCGAGACGCAGTTCGCACAGGACCTGCTGAGCGGCGGCGTGATGGGCCTGTCCGTGCAGGAGATGCGCGGCTACCTGGAGTACACGGCGGACCAGCGGCTCCAGATGCTGGGCATGGCGCCCATCTTCCGGACGAAGAACCCGCTGCACTTCATGGACCTGCAGGACGTGCAGGAGCTCACGAACTTCTTCGAGCGCCGCGTGTCCTCGTACCAGGTCGCCGTCGGCGTGGGCGCGGCGACGGACGTCGTGTTCGACGCGGCGTTCTGACGCATCAGGGTTGGCGGCCGGGCTCCATCCTGGCCGCCTCCCCTTCCACCCAGGCTCTCCACGCTTCAGGGGTCTCCCCCAGGTCACGCCCCGCGAGGGCTCGCAGCGCGAGCAGGGCCCCCTCCCGGTCCGTCCACGGCCGCATGGCCACCATCTGCAGCAGCACCGGTCCGGCCTCTCGCAGGGCGGCGGGTCGCAGGCTCGGGTCCTTCTCCACCACGGCGCCCAGCAGGACGGAGGCCTTGTTGCGGTCCGTCGCGGAGGGGCCATGCAGCGCGCGCACCACGGGCACGAGTGGCACGAGCGCCTTGGAGGCCCCGCGCTGCGTCTGCCAGAGGACGCGCATCGCGTTGTTGCGCACCGCCGCGCTCGAATCCCTCAGGGAGGGAAGGAGCGCCTCCGCGACCTCTTCGCGGGTCCGTCCATAGGCCAGCAGGAACGGCACCAGCGAGCGGCGGTGCTCATCCTTCTCGGTGCGCAGCACCCGCACGAGCGCCTCGAAGTGGGCGGGCACGCCGGTGACGAAGCGCTCTTCCAGGGGCGCGAGCGTGGGATGGCCGAAGCCCGTCCCACCACAGTGGAAGGCCCGGCAAGGGCCGTCCCCGATGGGCAACTGCCCCGCGCGGTACAACGCTCCGGCCTGCTCTTCGTAGGAGGCCCAGGCGGCGACCAGTCCCGCGGGGTCCTCCGGTGCACCGTCCGGCGCGGGTGCGAAGTCGAGGCGCCACTCGTCCCCGACGTCCACGAGGTTCACCGTCACCTCCACGGTGCGGGTGTCCTCGTGGTTGGTGATGGTGCAGCCGACCCGCGCGAAGGCAAAGCGCGACAGGAGGCGCTCCTTGCCCTGCTTCGCCTCCCGCACGAGCTCGCCACTCGACAGGTCCACGTCCCGGCCCTCCGGGACACCAAAGACGGCGAGCAGCTCCTCGCGCGAATAACGACGGGAGCCGAAGACCTCGACGCTCACCAGCCGATAGCGCGCGGGCGCCGTTGAACCCGGCTCCCCGCTCGACGCGAGCGGCGCCGTGGGCGTCGTCGCGGGCGTGGCAGCCGGAGCTTCATCGGAAGCCGCCCTGACACGAGGAGACGCGGCACAGCCCGAGAGCAACACCAAGGCAGCCCACAGGGGCGAGGAGTTCATGCCCACAGTTGATCACGACGGGCATGCCCCCCGGAAACGCTACCGGGGCGTGGGTTCAGCACCCACGCCCCGGCCTCCCGGACAGACCGAGGCGACCACAGTCCGCGCACCCGGACAGTCGCCCCGAGAGGGAGCTAGCCCTTCGACTGGCTCGGGTCCTTCCCGTAGCTGTTCTTCTGGCGGATGCTGCCGTCGAGGTTGTGGATGACGTGCTCGGTCTTGCGCTCCTGGGCCAGATCCCGTCCCGCCTCGATGGCGCGCTCCTTGAGCCGGTGCGTGCTCGTCACCTTGCCCTTCAGCTGGTTGATCCAGCCCGCGCCGTTCGGATTCGGGGTGGTGTGCACACCGCCACCGCGGCTGGTGTTCTTCGCCATGTGAGTGCCTCCTGCAAGTCCGCCCATGCGCGCGGACGACGTGGTTGCAGGAGGTAACGCGCACGCCTTTCGCGGGTTCTACGGGCGAACATGCTCCGAGGTCGCAGAGGAGTGTCCAGACCGCGACGCGGCAACGAGGCCGCGCCGTTCATTCTATGGAGCGAGGTCGTACCGCATGACATGGCGCCGGCTTCCGGCGGTCCCCACTTCCTGAAAGCCCATCGACTCGAACGTCCCGACGAAGCCCATGAAGCGATAGCTGGGGGACTCGGGGTCGACGGGATACGCCTCGATGCTCCGCGCCCCTCGTGCCCGAGCCTGAGCGATGGCCGCCTCGATGAGCTGGCGTGTCACGCCCTGCCCACGAACCGGGCGCGAGATGAAGAGGCAGGCCAGGGACCAGACAGAACCCGGGGCATCGCCGGGAGCATCCATCCCGCCAAGGCCCTTGCGGTACGTCTCTCGTGGCGCAATCGAGCACCATGCCACGGGCTCACCGTCGAGATAGCCCAGGATGCCCACGGGAGTCCCGGCGCGTACGCGTTGCTCCATCTGGGCCTTGCGGCTCGCCCTGTCCGGCTGCTTCACCTCCTCGGGTGTCGCCCGCCAGGCCATGCACCAGCAGTAGCTGGGACCGCCGCGACTCTCGAACAGCCGCGCGAAGTCGGGCCACCGCTTCTTGTCCACCTCGTGAAAGACGAGCGGCCCCGCTGACTCCGGCGCATTCGCGGGCATGGGCTGCTTCGCGCTCCTTCGAGCAGCACTCTTGCGAGCTACATTCTTTCGACGAGGAGTCTTCGAAGTCGTCCGACGAGCGGCCATGGCACCTCCCTGCTCCAGTGTGCCCTGCCCGCCCGAAGATGCCCCTCCCGGCGTGCTAGAACGTGACGCATCCCATGGACCGCGTCACCCCGTTCCTCTGGCTCTGGATGCTCTTCTTCGCGGTCAACGCCATCTGGGCCCTGGCCCAGGCGGCGGTGGCGAGCACGCTGGGCGCGCGACCCACGCTCGTGGACCTGGGATTCGGACCCCGGCTGCTATCCACGCGCCTTGCCGGCATCGTCTGGTCCTTCCGCCCCATCGCCCTCGCCAGCTCTGTTGGCTTCACCGAAGCCGCGGAGGATGCCCAGCCGAAGAACCGCCTCCAGCAGCTCTCGCTGCCCATGCACGCGGCGGTCATCCTCCTGCCGTGGTGCTTCCAGGTCGCCATCGCCATGGTCTGCCTGGGCGCCAGCGAGGGCCTTCACCAGTTCGTCCACGGCTTCACCCTCCCCTTCGAGCTCTCCCTCCTCCCCAACCGCGTGGAGCGCTTCCTCGCGCTGCTCCGTGACGGAGAGCTGCTCCGCGCCTGGGGCCTCGTGAGCGCGAAGCTGGCCGCGATCAACCTCCTGCCGCTGCCCATGCTCGCAGGTGGCCAGGTGCTGCTGCTCCCCTGGCGCAACGCCTATCCCGTCTGGGCCGGCCTGCTCAACCTGCTGAGCCTCATGGCCGTGCTGCCCTGGGCCGGCTACGTCGCGTACCTCGTCCTCACCACGCTCTTCTGAAGGCTCGCGCCTACTCGCGCCCCTGCAGCGCCAGTCGTGCCCCCAGGGCGACGAACACCGCCCCCGTGACGCGCTTCTGCACCGCCGCCACGCGAGGGTTGCGCCGCAGCCACCCGCCGAACGCCCCCGCCGCGCCGGCCAGGAACACGAGCCACACCGTCCCCGTCACATCGAACAGCAACCCGAGCACCACGAACTGGAGCCCCGTGGCCCCCCGCGCCGGGTCCACGAACTGCGGCAGGAACGCGAGGAAGAACAGCGCCACCTTCGGGTTCAGCACGTTGGTGACGACGCCATCGCGGAAGATGCGCCACAGGCTCGTGGGCTGGAGTCCCTGCACGGCCTCCGGCCCCGCCTTGCTGCGGAGCATCTGCACGCCCATCCACACGAGGTAGATGGCGCCCACCCACTTCACCACCGTGAAGGCCATGGCGGACGTCGCCAGCAGCGCGGACAGCCCGAGCGCCGCCGCCGCGATGTGGAACAGACACCCCGCCGCGATGCCCAATGCGGAGACAATGCCCGCCGACCTCCCCTGTCCCATGCTCCGGGCCAACACGTACATCGTGTCCGGTCCAGGAGTGAGGTTCAGCGCGATGCCAGCCAGCATGAACGCGGCGAGGCGGGTCGGGTCGAAGAGCATGGCGAAGGCTCCACTCCGAGTCACCCGGAGCAAGGTACGGAACGTCGCGGCCTCGTTCCACACCCGCCGTATACGCCCGAGCGCGGACCGTGAGAAGCATCGGAGTCCTCCTCCCCCGAGGCAGGCCGTGGAACGAGGGTTCATTCCACGGCCCTGCCACGCCCCGACGTGGGCGGCAGGGCGAAGACGGCCTGGGGCAAGGCAGGCCCTCGCGGAATGGAGGTTCCGCTCCGGAGGAGGGCCGGCCAGGGGGGGAGGCAGGCCCTCGCGGAGTGGAACCTCCATTCCGCCAGAGCCTGGGGCTGGCCCGCCCTCATGCGCCGGGCGTTTCGGCCCCTTCCTGCTTCTGGCGGAGCAACGAGGCTCCTCAGGCGCGCGCCGGGCTGTCCGCCCGCGCCTGCCCTTCAATCCGCTCCAGCCGCTCGCGCTCCGTCGCACGCTCGGCCGTGGTGGCGGTGATGGGGGCCACGGGACGGAACACCGTGCGGTACACGGCCGCGGCGGTGGCCCCTCCGAGGAGTGGTGCCACGATGAACAGCCACAGCTGGCTCAGCGCCGCCCCACCCACGAACACCGCCGGCCCCAGGCTGCGCGCGGGATTCACGGATGTGTTCGTCACCGGAATGCCCACCAGGTGGATGAGCGCCAGCACCAGACCAATCGCCAGCCCCGCGAAGCCCACCGGCGCGCGAGCATCCGTGGCCCCCAGCACCGTCAGCACCAGCAGGAAGGTGAGCGCCACCTCGGTGAGGAAGGCCGCGCCCGCGCCATAACCCTCGGGCGAGGCGGCGCCGAACCCGTTTGACGCCAGCCCCTCCGCGGCCGCCGAGTAGCCTCCCGGCGCACCCCGGGCAATCAGCAGCACCACTCCCGCCGCGGCAATCGCCCCCACGCACTGGGCCACCACGTAGCCGAGCGCGTGCCGGCCCTCCATCTTCCCCGTGAGCAGCAGGCCCAGCGTCACCGCCGGGTTGACGTGGCAGCCGGAGATGGGCCCCACCGTGTACACCATCGCCAGCAGCGACAGCCCGAACGCGAGCGACACGCCCAGAAAGCCGATGCGCTCTCCCGCCAGCACGGCCGCCCCGACACCTCCCAGCACCAGCACGAAGGTCCCCACCAGCTCCGCCACGTACTTCCGGAGCGCCTCTTCGCCACCGGCCCGGACCGGAGCGGAGTTCACCATGGATGCAGGCATGCGCAGCCTCTCTTCGCGAGGCCCACGCCGCGGCTGCCCACGGCCGGCGCGCCTCACGTCACAAGCAGTCCCATGACAGACGCTGCGCACGCGCAACCCGGTGGCAACAGATATCGCCACCCATGCGGTATCCGCGAGAAGCCCTCGGCGCCCTGCCTCCCTGAAGGCCGTTGACGGCAGGCCGCCCGGGGAAGACGCTCCCACGCCTCCCAACTCGAGGTCCTCACATGAAGAACGCAGTCCGTCTGCTCGCCGTCCTGCTGCTCGCCGCCTGTGGTCCCTCCGCGCAGCCGGAGAGCCCGCCGCCCGCGGACCCGACACAGGACACCGCGTCCCTCACGACTGGCCCGCGTGACGAGGCGTTGATCCCGCCCTGCGACACCGTCCGCATCGACTGCCCCTACGGCGGCTCCGTGGGCTGCCGCGCCTCGGACTCCATCTGCATCCTGGGCCGCACGAACTGCTCGGTCGTCTGCGACAGCCAGGAGTTCTTCTGTCCGGGCACGTCGGACTTCAACTGCCCCATCTACTGAGACACAGGGCCCGGACGCGCCGTCTCCACACGGCCGGCGCGCCACCCAGGCCCACTTCCGCGACTACTTGCCCTTCATCACGCCGATGAACGGCAGGTTCCGGTACACCTCGGCGTAGTCCAGGCCGTAGCCGACGACGAAGTGGTCGTCGATGACGAAGCCCTTGTAGTCGATGTCCACCTTCGTCCGGGCCCGCGCCGGCTTCTCCAGCAGCGAGCACAGCTTCAGGGACGCCGGGTGCCGGGCGCGCAGGTTCTCCAGCAGGAACTGCATGGTGAGCCCGGTGTCGATGATGTCCTCGATGACGAGCAGGTGCTTGCCCGCCATGGGCTTGGACACGTCGGTGGTGATGCGCACCTCGCCCGTCGTCTCCGTGCCGCCCTGGTAGCTGGACACGCCCAGGAACTCGAGCTTCACCGGCAGGTCGATGGCCTTCGCCAGGTCCATGGCGAAGAACACCGAGCCCTTCAGCACGCAGATGATCGTCAGGTCCTTGCCCGCGTAATCGCGCGTGATTTCCGCGGCCAGCTCCCGCACCCGCTTCTGCACCGCGTCCTCGGAAATCAGGACGCCGACCTGCTGCTCATAGAACGCCAAGGGCTCCTCCGCTGCTCGCTGTCAAACGTAGGCGTTGTTCATGATCTCCCCGAAGCCGCCACCACCGGGGACGATGTACTGCCGGTCATCCAGCCCCCGCTCCTTCTCCCAGAGCGCGCCCGGCTCCGTGCCGAACACCTCCGGCGGGGACATGCCCCTGTCCAGCCGGAGCGCGTAGATGATGACGTCCGGGTGGTCCTTCGTCATCCGCCGCAGGTACTCCGGCGTGACGATGAGGTTCAGGGTGATGATGCGCCGGGGCCGCCCCGGCACCTTCGTCTTGTAGAGCGTAATCGCCGTGGACAGGCTGCCCCCCGTCGCCCCCATGGGGTCCGGGAAGAGCACGAAGGCGTCGTCCACGTCGCCGCCAATCTTCGCGCCGCCAATCTCCGAGCCCACCACCGCCTGCGACTCGCCAATCATGCGGCTCATGATGATGTGGTCCTGCCGCACCAGCGACGGGTCCACCGTGGTGTTCATCAAGTCGTACGTCACCTGAGACGGCAGCGTGCCCGCCCGGGCGATGTTCACCGTCACCACCCGCACCTGCGGGTCGATGACCTCGCCCTGGTAGAGCCCGTTCGGCGTGTAATCAATCATCCGCGTCGGCAGGCTCACCATCTTCCGGGGGAACTCGGCGTTCACCACCGTCTTCACCAGGTCCGCGTAGAGCTGCTCCACCAGCCGGTTGATTTGCGGCTGGATGACGCCCTTGGAGCACAGCGTCGCCAGTTGCGAGAGCAGGAACGGATTGCCCACCAGATGGACGTGCGGCCCATAGTGGTGCGTCATCTCGTTCAGCTGGAAGGGAACGTTCGCGTACAGGGTGTCCCGCATGGTGTCGGCTCCTCGCGTCCCTCAGGTCCGCGCCGGGCGGACGACGCGCGCTCTTCCGCTCAGTCGAACAGCTTCAGCGTCTGCGGCGGAGTCCCCTCGGTGGGCTCCGTCACGTGGCACTTGCGGCAGCGCGGCTCGTACGCCCCCGCCGCTCCCACCACCACGCGCTCCCCGCTCGAAACAATCCGCTGGGAGCGATTGGCCGGATTCCCACACACCACGCAGATGGCCAGTTCCTTCGTCACATACTCCGAAACCGCCATCAACTGCGGCATCGGCTCGAAGGGCCGCCCCTGGTAGTCCTGGTCCAGCCCGGCGCAGATGACGCGCAGGCCCTTGTTCGCCAGCGCCTCCACCACCGCCACCACCTCGAGGCCGAAGAACTGCACCTCGTCGATGCCCACCACCTGGGTGTCCGCCGCCAGCCTGTAAAAAATCTCTTCAGCCCGGTCGATGGGGGTGCTCGTCACCTTGAGCTGCGAGTGGCTCACCACCGACGTTTCGTCGTACCGGTTGTCGATGCGCGGCTTGAAGACCTGGACCTTCTGCTTGCCGTAGATGGCCCGCTGGACGCGGCGGATCAGCTCCTCCGTCTTGCCGGAGAACATCGAGCCGCAGATGACCTCTATCCACCCGATATCTTTGGGGAATTGGTGCAAGGAACGCTCGGTCGGCAAGGGCCGGGAAGGGCGCGCATCGTCTGCCACGCCCCCATGGGAGTCAACTTTCCACCGGCCTCGCTCCGTGCCCCGAAGCC
>NZ_JABBJJ010000368.1 GCF_012933655.1 Pyxidicoccus fallax
CCCCACCACCATCGTGTCCACCAGGCCCATGAGCGCCTGCCCACCCTGGGCAATGGCCATGGGCAGCGCCAGCCGGGTGAGCTCACGCAGCTCCGTGCCGAGCGAGTTCACGGACGAGGACGAGGAGGAAGTCACGGCGGTGGACATGGCAGGCGCGCCTATAGCGTTTTCGGGAGGAGAATGCGCTCCCCTACCGTGACGCCCCGCCGCCCACCGGCCTGACCGGGGAGGTCGGTTGCCGCCCGGTGACGGAGCTCCCTTGCCAGGAGCCCGTCACAGTCCACCCGACTTCCGGGCGGTACACTTCCGCCGTGTCACCTCATCACGGGCGGCTCGAAGAGCGACGTGGCCACCGGCGTCTGGAGCGCGTCCACCCTCGACACGCGCAGGCCCGCGTCGGTGATGGCGTAGACGTAGTCGTCCGCCATCACGCTGCGGCGCACCGTGGGCTGCCAGTACCAGGTCCAGTTCCGGTGGTTGAGGGTCTGGTACGCATCCTTCATGGACATGGCCCCCAGCGGGGTGATGCCGGTGGTGGTGTCCACGCGGAACAGCCGCAGCTCGCTACGGAAGCCGTACCAGTAATCATGGCCGCTGCTGGGCTCCCAGTCGTAGAAGGGCACCGCCAGCAGGCCCTTGGCCGGGAAGTAGTTGAAGGCCTTGTGATTGTAGAGCGCCTCGCTGCCGCCGCTCTGCGTGCCGACAATCTGGGTGAAGGCCTCCTTCGGGGCGGCCAGGTCCCTGACGTCGAACAGCGTCAGCTTGACGGCGCGGCCGTTCCAGCCGCCGTCCTCGTCCCGGTGCTCACCCAGCGCGAGCAGGTGCGTGTCGCCCACCGGATGGATGTACGTGGAGAAGCCCGGCACCTTGAGCTCGCCCACCTTGCGCGGGTGCGCCGGGTCGCTCAGGTCGAAGGTGAAGAGCGGGTCGGTCCGCAGGAAGGTGACGATGTAGCCCTTCTTCCCCACGAAGCGCGCGCTGAAGATGCTCTCGCCCTTCGCCAGGTCCTCGCTGCGGCCCAGCTCCACCAGCCGCCCGCCGTCCTCGCGGAACGTGCTCACGCGGCTGACCGTCTCGGGGCGGCCCCACGGATTCGCGGGGTCCATCACCCGCGTCGTCACCGTGGCGGCCACCCGCAGCACGCCCTCGTGCTCGTCGAGAGCGAACTGGTTGACGATGTGGCCCTCCATCGTGCCGCTGCCCACGTAGGTGGCGCGGCCCGGCTCGCGGATGTCGAACTTGTGCAGGTACGCGAAGTCCTTCTGGCCCGCCTCCGGCCACCACCACCAGTGGTTCGTCGCCAGATAGAGCGAGTCCTTCGACGCGTACACTTCGCCCGGCGCCGCCACCAGGCTGGTGCGGTCGAGGCCCGCGCCCGCGCCCGAGTCCAGGTTCATGGACAGCACCGTCACGAAGCCCACGCCCGTGGGCGCGTTGGCGCGCATGAAGTCCGAGCACGCATAGGCCAGCGGCTTCACCTTCCCGTCCGCGTCCACGCGGCGGCCCGGCGGCAGCCACTGCTCCAGCGTCTGCCCGCGGATGAGCTGCTCGTTCTTCGCGATGAGCGCGTCCACCGCCTCGGCCAGCCGCTCCTTGTCCTCGTACAGTCCCGGCGAGTACTCCGGGTGGAAGCTCATGCCGTTCGGCCAGCGGAACGGGTCGGACAGCACCAGCCGCACCGCGCCCTCCACGCGCCGCGCGCTGAGGTAGCCGCCCGGCAGGTACACCTGCTCCAGCACCCGCGGCGCCGCCGAGTCCGAGACGTCCACCACCGTCACCTTCAGGGTGTCGCCGTACGTATAGGCGCACCCGAAGCCGACGCAGTCCACGGCCACTCCCACACCATCTTCCCGCGTGGGCTGCCCGGGCCGCTTCTCGTACACCTGCGAGGCGATGACGAGCCGGTTGCGCTGCGAGTCCAGCAGCATCTCGCGCGGCCAGCCCTCCACCTCCAGGAGCGCGGTGCGCGTCAGCTGCTCCGCGGGCCACGAGCGGTGCATGTACAGGCGCGGGCCGGACAGCACGAAGATGCGCGTGCCGTCGTTCTGCACGAAGTCCGCCTCGTGCACGCCCTCCACCTGGTTGTTGGTGCCCGTGTGGTTGTCCGGCCCGTTGCTGGAGTCGGAGTCACTCTCCGGGGGCTCGCCCGTCGTCGGCATCGGGGGCGGCATGCCACCTCCCCGGTCCATGGTGGGGAAGCCCCACCACCAATTCCCGGTGTCCTTGATGGACTCGAGCGACGCGCGCATCTGCCGCGTCGCGGTGTCCTCGATGTGCTGCTCCAGGGACTGACAGTCGGCGAAGGACTCCAGCTTCGCTGCCTGCTGTACCGGCTCGTTCGTCCGCGCCGGCTTGTCCGAGTCACCGCAGCCCGCCGCCACCACCGCCAGCCCCATCCACCCCAAGCGTTTCCACTGCCGCATCAGAATCCTCCGCGTCATGTCAGCCTCACCGGCGTCGCGCGGGCCTGTCTCTCCGCGCCGCGACGGCGGCCGTGCGCCCCTCTGCCACCCCCATGCCAGGGGGCGACAGCCGCGCAGGTGCTGGAACTTCCAGGGGTTTGCGGGAGGGGAGGCCTCTCAGAAACCTGATGCGCGGGGGGAACCCGAGAGCGGAAAACCGAGGGTCCGCGGCACGAAGCGAACGAACTGCTGGGTGAGCGACGCGTCCATGCGCTCCAGCCGCAGGCCCATGCCGGCGGGGGCGCGGAAGGCGCCGGGGGAACGGGGCGGGTTGGCCCAGACCACCGTCGCCTCGGCCGTGCAGGGCGTGCGCTGGCCGGCGAGCAGCACCTTCAAGGACAGCCGCGCGCCCTCGCGCGCCGGGGTGAGGGTGCGCACGAAGAGGGCCTCGGGGCTCGCGTCGTGGCTGAAGCCGGACATCGTCGGGCCCCCGGGCGTGGAGAACTCCACCACGGTGAAGAAGGGCACGCGCTCGGCGGCGCGCAGCGGGGTGAGCCCCGGCACCAGCCGCCCCAGCACGCGGCCCAGCAGCTCATCCGCGCCCAGGTGGCGCTTCTCCAGGAGCGGCGCGCCCGTCAGCGCCTGCGCGCGCGCGAGCACGTCGGCGGACTCCTCCGCGCGCGACAGCAGCACCAGGGGCTTGCGCGCGTGCGCGTCACGCAGCCGCGCCGCCAGCGCCAGCGCCTCGCGCGGGGCGCGCGACACGTCCACCACGAAGCCGTCCAGTCGCGCGCCGTGCTCGGCGGCCAGCCGCGTGGCGTCCTCGGTGTCGCGCGCGTAGAGGACGTGCAGGCCCTCCTGCTCCAGCGCGCCGCCGAGGAAGGTGTGCAGGAAGCGCCCGCCCTCCACCAGCAACACCCGGCGTCCTCGCGCGGCGCCCTCGCGCCCCGGCTCCCGGGCCACGCGCACCGCGGCCAGCTTCGCCTCCAGCGCCTCCAGCGCCACCGGCTTGGGCAGGAAGTCGTCCGCGCCCGCGCGCCAGCAGTGCATCACCTCGTGCGGCTCGCCGGCGGAGGTGAACATGATGACGGGCACGTTGCGGCCCAGCGGATGCGCCTTCACCCGCCGGCACACCTCGTCCCCCTGCATGCGCTCCATGCGCAGGTCCAACAGGATGAGCGAGGGCGTGCGGCGCGACAGCTCGGCCAGGCAGGCCTCGCCGCCGTCCATCGCCATGGCCTCGCAGCCCAGCCGCGCCAGGTGCAGGCGGACCACCTCGCGGGCGGTGCGGGAGTCGTCCACCACGAACACGGTGTCGCGCACGGCGGGAGAGGTGGGGCTCATGGACTCACGGATAGAAAGAAGGAAGAAGGGCCACCACGGGCCCCCCGGGCCAGCGTTGGGGGCTGGACGCTCAGGCGCGCGACTCCTGGCGACCGGACAGCAATTGCGTGAGCTGGCGAGCAATCGCGGCGCACCGCGCCGAGTCGCCGCTCTCCAGCGCGGTGCGGCCCCCGTCCAGGAGCTGCTGCACCGTGATGACGGCGGCCTCGGCCTCGGGGCTGGGGTTCTCCTGCGCGCTCTGCTGGAGCAGCCGCGCCAGCTTGTCCCCGCGCTCCAGCAGCTTGCGGAACAGCTCCTCCGCGCGCTTCGCGTCAACCACGCCCTGGTTCTGCGCGTAGTGGGCCTGCTCCGCGCCCAGCTTCTCCGCCTCGGACTGCGCCATGCCCGGCCGCGCCTCCAGGCGCACCGTCTCCATGTTGCCGGTGGTCAGGTCCGTGGCCTTCACCGCGAGGATGGCCTCGCTGGACAGCTCGAACACCACCTCCAGCGGCACGTCGCCGCGCGCGGCCACGTGCAGGTTCTTCAGCACCACCTCGCCCAGCTTGTGGTTCTCGTCCTGGTACTCGCTCTCCCCCTGGTACACGGGGATGCGCGCCTCCTGCTGGCCGGAGGTGCCCGGGAAGAAGATGTCGCGCGCCACCACCGGCACGCCGGTGTTCTTCGCGATGAGCCGCTTCACGCGCCCGCCCATCACCCCCACGCCCAGGCTCTGGCTGGCCACGTCCAACAGCAGCGCGTTGCCGGACTGGCGCAAGAGCTCGTCCGCCTGCACCGCCGCGCCCAGCGCCACCGCCTCGTCCGGGTGCACGTCCGTGGACGGCGCGCGCCCGAAGAAGTCCGCCACCAGCCTGCGCACCAGCGGCACGCGCGTCATGCCGCCCACCAGCAGCACCACGTCCACCGAGCGCGGGTCCATCTTCGCCTCGCGCATCACCGACTGGCACACCTCCAGGCAGCGGCGCGACAGCGGCTCGGACAGCGTTTCGAAGAAGGAGCGCGTCAGCACCGTCTCCAGCTCCGTCATGCGCCGGCCCGTCGTCGCGTGGTCGCCCAGGTCGGTGACGGAGATGGTCGCCTCGTCCTGCTCGGTGAGCGCGCGCTTGGCGGCCTCCGCGGCCACCTTCAGCCGGCGCAGGCTGGGCGCGTCCTGCGACACCACGTGGCGCAGCTCGTCGTCCACCTGCGCCAGCAGCCACTGCACGATGCGCTGGTCGAAGTCCTCACCGCCCAGCCGCGAGTCGCCGCCCGTGGCGCGCACCTCGAAGACGCCGGACTTCACCTCCAGGATCGACACGTCGAAGGTGCCGCCGCCCAGGTCGAACACCAGCGCGTTGCCCTCGAAGCCGCGCGACAGGCCGTACGCCAGCGCCGCCGCGGTGGGCTCGTTCACCAGCCGCACCACGTCCAGCCCGGCGATGCTCGCCGCCTCGCGCGTGGCCTGGCGCTGGTTGTCGTCGAAGTTGGCGGGCACCGTAATCACGCACTTGGTGACGGTGCGGCCGAAGTGCGCCTGCGCGTCCAGCGCCAGCTCCCCCAGAATCATCGCGGACACCTGGGTGACGGGCAGCACGCGCCCGGCCAGCTTCACGCGCACGTCTCCAGAGGGGCCGGCCACCAGCGGGTACGGCACCAGCGCCTTCGCCTGCTGCACCAGCTCCGGCGTGTAGCGCCTGCCGAGGAAACGCTTGGTGGCCCAGACCACCGCGTCCGGGTGCTCCTGCCCGAGCGCCTGGGCCGCCTGGCCGACCACGCGCTCACCGCCCTTCGTCAGGCCCACCACGGACGGCGTCAGCCGCCCACCGGCGCGCGAGGGGATGAGCCGCGCGCGTCCGTCCTCGACGGTCGCCACGGCGCTGTTGGTCGTACCCAGGTCGATGCCGATGACGGGGTCGTGCATGGGGGTTATCAGGACACCACGCTACGGGTGTTCCGGCCACCTCGCCAAGTCTCCTATTTCCCATACCACCGGTGTACCGGGTGCTTTTGCGCCTCCAGTGCAGGCGTGCGTGCGGCACCGGACGGTGGGTGTGGGTGCCACGGGCGTTGCCCGGGGGCGGGGCCCGTGCTAAGGGCGCGGCCGTCATGGCCAACGTGTCCATCGCCCGCCGCTACGCCCGTGCGCTCCTCGATGTCGCCTCGGAGGCCGGCCGTACCGATGCCGTCGCCGAGCAGCTCTCCGCCTTCGCCAGCATCTTCGCGAAGAACCCCGAGCTGTCGGACGTCATCAACAACCCCGCCTACACCCGCACCCAGGTCAGTCAGGTGGTGGAGGGGGTCATGAAGGCCGTCCCGGGTGGCGTGGACCCCGTGCTGGCCAGTACCCTGCGCCTGCTGGTGGACCGCAACCGGCTCCCCTACCTCGGCGACATCGCCCGCCTCTTCGGCGACATGGCGGATGCCCGTGCCGGCCGCGTCCGGGGCCGCGTCACCAGCGCCGCGCCCCTGCCGGCCGACGCCCTCGCCCGCCTCCAGCAGACGCTGCAGCAGGTCACCCAGCGCAACGTCATCCTGGAGACCCGCGTGGACCCCTCCCTGCTGGGTGGGGTGTCGGCCCAGGTGGGCAGCATCCTCTATGACGGCAGCCTCCGCACCCAGCTGGAGGAGATGCGCCGCGAGCTGAAGCAGCGCTGACGTCTGGCTGCCCGTCGGGCAGCCAACTTTTCAGGTCGGGCTCTCACCCTGCAGTCCAGGGCAAACCGGCATTTCCCGTAGGCCCGGAGAAGGGGTATACTCTTCGGGTGACGCGGGACAAGCCCGCGTTTTCCGGACGACCTGAACATGCCGCAGTCCCTGCTCCACTGGCTTCCCGAAGGCACGCCCGCTCCGGCGTCGCCAGAGGAGTCACGACCCTTCCTGGGCGCGTTGCTCAACGCGCCGGGTTGTGGCGTCGCCCTCTTGGACCGGGAGCTGCGGCCGGTGTGGGTGAACGCGGCGCTGGCGGCGCTGTCCGGCCAGGAGGCGCGCGCGCACCTCGGCCGTCCCCTGCCGGAGCTGTGGCCGCACGTGGCCCCGCTGCTGTCGCCCCTGCTGGCGCGCGCCCTGTCGGGCGAGGACGTGGTGGAGGAGGCGGTGTCGGGCGTCATGACGTGCGCCCTCAAGACGCAGCCTTCGCCCCTGCACCTGCGGGTGAGCGCCTCGCCCGCCCTGCACGGCGGCGCGCTGGCCGGCGTGGTGCTGTGGCTGCGCGACGAGACGGAGCGCGTGCGCGCGGAGCGGCGGCTGGCCGAGCGCGAGGCGCACATGCGCAGCCTCGCGGACGTGGCGTGCGACGGGTACTTCCTGCACGACGGCGGCATCCTCATCGAGGCCAACCGCGCGCTGGCGAACCTGCTGGGCCACGCGTCTCCCGCGGAGATGCAGGGCCGGCACCTCTCCGAGTGGGTGGCGCCCGAGTTCCGCCAGCCCATGCACGCCGCCATGCAGCGGGGCGTGGAAACCCCTTACGAGCTGCTGGCCGTGCGGCGCGACGGGCAGCGGATTCCCGTCGAGGTGCTGGCCAAGCACGTGACGTGGGACGGCCGGCCGGCGCGGCTGGTGGCCGTCTGGGACATCAGCAGCCGCAAGGCCGCGGAGGAGCGCGCGTCCCGCACGGACCACTTCCGCGACCAGCTCCTGGGCGTCATGGGCACGGACCTGCGCACACCGCTGCAGGCCATCCAGCAGGGCACCGGGGCGCTGCAGCGCCTGGGCGGCTTGGAGGAGCCCCAGCGGCGGCTGGTGGGCCACATGGCCCAGGCGGCCCGGCGCATGGACCGGATGATCCACGAGCTGCTGGACTTCACCCGGGAGCGGCTGGCCGGCGGGCTGACGATACGCCCCGAGCCGGGCTCCCTGGACGAGGTCGTCCAGCGGGTGGTGGCGGAGCGCCGGCAGGCCCACCCGGGCAGGACGCTCCACCTGGAGGCCGAGGGGGACCTGCGGGGCCGGTGGGACGCGGCCCGGCTGGCCCAGCTCACGGACAACCTGCTGGGCAGTGTCCTCCAGCACGGCCCCGAGGACGCGCCGGTGGCGCTGCGCCTCGCGGGTGTGGTGGGAGGTGTCACCCTGTCCGTCCACAACGACGGCCTGGTGGTGCCCGCCGAGGAGCACGCCACCCTCTTCGAGCCCTTCCGCCGGGGCCGCCCCCCCAACCCGGACGGGCTGGGGCTGGGGCTCTACATCGCCCGGCAGATTGCCCTCGCCCATGGCGGCCGGCTCACCGTCGAGTCCCGCACCCAGGGCGGCGTGCGCTTCATCGTCTGGCTGCCCCGGGAGGGCACCGCGCTCTGAGCCGGGCAGCGTCTGATCGGCCGGCCCGGGGGTTCCGGGTCACCGCTGATACCGGGTAGAAGCGGCGCGCCTTCACGGAGGGCGCACCCAGCCTTCCCTCGGAAGAAGGGCCCCCCTTGGGCTGTCTGACTACTTACCGGGGCCATCACCTCCCGCGAGCGACGCGCACGGTGCGCATTGCAGCGGGGGGGTGTGCATGGTAAGGGGCCCCGACTTCTAGCTTTCGGCGGCCTTCCCCACATCGGGCCGCCCCTGTGCAAGGACGCGAAACGCCCATGGAAATCCGCGCCGACGAGATCAGCAGAATCATCCGGGAGCAGATCAAGGATTACGGCAAGAAGGTCACCGTCGCGGAGACGGGCACGGTGCTGTCCGTCGGTGACGGTATCGCCCGCATCTACGGCCTCGAGGGCGCCCTCGCCGGTGAGCTCGTGGAGTTCACCAACGGCATCCAGGGCCTCGTGCTGAACCTCGAGGAGGACAACGTCGGCGTCGCCGTCATGGGTGACTTCCAGAACATCCGCGAGGGTGATTCCGTGAAGCGCACCGGGCAGATTGCCTCGGTTCCCGTGGGCAAGGGTCTGCTGGGCCGCGTGGTGGACCCGCTCGGCAAGCCGCTGGACGGCAAGGGCCCCATCACCGGCTCGGAAGTGCGCCGCCTCGAGGTGAAGGCGCCCGGCATCGTGAAGCGCAAGAGCGTGCACGAGCCGCTGCAGACGGGCATCAAGGCGCTGGACGCGCTGGTGCCGGTGGGTCGCGGTCAGCGCGAGCTCATCATCGGTGACCGCCAGACGGGCAAGACGGCCGTCGCCATCGACACCATCATCAACCAGAAGGGCCTGGGCGTTTACTGCATCTACGTCGCCATCGGCCAGAAGCAGTCCACGGTGGCCCAGGTGGTGGAGAAGCTGAACCGCTTCGGCGCCATGGAGTTCACCACGGTGGTGGCCGCCAACGCCTCCGACCCGGCGCCGATGCAGTTCTTCGCGCCGTACGCCGGCGTGGCCATGGGCGAGTACTTCCGCGACAACAAGATGCACGCCCTCATCGTGTACGACGACCTGTCCAAGCAGGCCGTGGCGTACCGCCAGCTCTCCCTGCTCCTGCGCCGCCCGCCGGGCCGCGAGGCGTACCCGGGCGACGTGTTCTACGTCCACAGCCGCCTGCTGGAGCGCGCCGCCAAGCTGTCCGACGAGGAGGGCGCCGGCTCGCTGACCGCGCTCCCCATCATCGAGACGCAGGCCGGTGACGTGTCCGCGTACATCCCGACCAACGTCATCTCGATTACGGACGGGCAGATCTTCCTCGAGACGGACCTCTTCTTCGCCGGCGTCCGCCCCGCCATCAACGTCGGTCTGTCGGTGTCCCGCGTGGGCTCCGCCGCGCAGATCAAGGCCATGAAGCAGGTGGCCGGCACGATGAAGCTGGAGCTGGCCCAGTACCGCGAGCTGGCCGCCTTCGCCCAGTTCGGCTCCGACCTCGACAAGGCCACCCAGGAGACGCTCGCCCGCGGCGCCCGCATGGTGGAGCTGCTCAAGCAGGGCCAGTACGAGCCGCTGCCCGTCGAGCTGCAGGTCATGCAGATCTACGCCGCCACCAACCGCGACGACCCCAAGAAGCGCGGCTGGATTCGCGACATCCCGGTGGCCGACGTGGTTCGCTGGATGCGTGAGTTCCTGGAGTTCGCGGCCGGCAAGCACCCGAACCTCTCCAAGGACATCTCCACCAAGCGCGAGCTGACCAACGACATCAAGGCCGCGCTGAACAAGGCCATCACCGAGTTCAACGAGATCTTCCAGCCCACGCCGGGCGCGAAGGTCTGATGAGGCCTCCCAGGCGGGGCCGCTGAGCCCCGCCGCCACGTGAGCCCCGCGCCCTTCCCTGGGACGCGGGGCTTCGTGTTTTCAGGCCGCCGCCCGGGACCAGTGCGCGAGGTCCCTGCCGAGCAGCGCGCCCAGGCGCTCCACGTCCGGGGCGAAGTGGGCCGTGAGCTGACGGCGCACCTCGGGGCGCAGCTCCGCCAGCCGGGCCGGCTTCGTGTTGAGGTCCACCAGACGCGCGCCCAGGCCCTGGGTGAGAGGAAGGCGCCGCAGCCGCGTGGCGAGCCGGTGCACCACGTGGCTGCGAATGGCGCGGCTCTCGTTGCGCGCGGACAGGTCCACCGGCGCGTCCTCGCGCAGGCCCAGGAAGCGCAGCGTGTCCCGGAAGGTGGTGGCCACGTCCTTCCTGAAGTCGTCGTAGAGGATGACGTGCACGCGCTCGCGGCCGAAGGTGTCGAAGTAGCGCCGCACCTGCTCCGCGTAGGCGCCCACCTCGCGGTAGCGGTACAGGCCGCCGCGCGCGGGCAGCTCACCCTGGCCGCGCGGCGCCTCGGCCACCAGCGCCGCCTCGAAGTCCAGCAGGTCCTCGTTGCCCACCAGCACGCGCCGCTGGTGCAGCGAGTAGAGCATGTCCACCGGCTCGCGCAGCATGATGAGGATGCGCGCGTCCGGCGCGAAGTCGCGGATGCGGCCCGGCGCCACCTTCGAGAAGAGATACGTGGGCGAGGCCTCGCCCACCCGCAGGTGCCGCGCGTCCGCGCCGGAGAAGAGGGCCAGGTACTCCTCGTGGGTGGCCAACGTGTCCGCGGGAAAGAGGTCCGAGCACCAGTAGTGCGGCTCCTTCACCGGCGACATGAACACCTCCGGGTGCTGCTGGAGGTAGCCGTGCATGGACGTCGTCCCACAACGCGGAGCCCCGACGATGAAGAGATTGGGAGGGCGCATGGAGGCCGCGACGGTAGCGGGCGCGAGAGCGCGGCGGGAGCCGTGTCAGCAACGACCTCCCCGCCGGCCGTGTCCGCCAGTGCGGCCGGGGCTACTGCCAGTACGCGTCGTCCTCCGGCCCGATGGGGTTCGCGGGCGCCGACGCGCAGGCGGACGCGCCCACCACCGCGAGCACGACGACGGCGAAACGGACGGACATGGTCCCTCCCGGGAGTTGGTTACGACGTGTGTCGTATTTCTGAGCACTGGAAATACGACGAACGTCGTAATCAACGCCCGGGGCCGGAGGGGATATCGGCCGGGCCCGCCCGCGTGACGGACCCGGCCGGTGCGCGCCAGCCCTTCAGCGCAGGCGCGGCAGCAGGGCGCGCAGGCTGCGGTCCACGCCGCCCCGGGCGCCGAGGCCCTCAATCGCCTTCAGCTCGTAGGGCAGCACGTTGTCGCGGGCCACCAGCTGCACCTGCGCGCCCAGGGCCGCCGGCAGCGCCAGGTCCAGCTCGTAGATGTCGCCGGCCACCAGCGTCTCCTCCGGCCGCGTACCGGTGGCGTCCCACACGCGCTTGAGCGCCTCGAAGTACCGGCCCCGGCGCAGGTAGATGGGCCGGCGCAGCACGCCGTCCAGCACCTGCGTCTCCGGCACCGCGTCGAAGCGCGCGTCCGCCACCGCCGGCGCGTCCAACAGGAACTTGCGCGCGTCGCCGGACACCTTCAGCCGCTCACGCCCCTTCGGCGCGAGCTGGTCCAGCTTCTTCTCCACCAGGTCCGTGTGCGCGTTCGTCACCACCGTCACCGGCAGCCCCGTGGCCAGCAGCGCCTCCAGCACCTCCTTCGCCTCAGGCTTGAAGGCGGTGGCCGAATAGGCATACGCCTCGCGATACAGCCCCTGCACCGCCTCCGAGCGCAGCGCCTCGTCCGCGCCCTTGCCGAAGCGCTGGAGCAGCCGGTGCGCCGCGCACGTGGCCGTCAGGTACGGGTCCGCCGTGGCCGGCGCCACCACCCGGCCGCCCAAATCCCACCCC
>NZ_JABBJJ010000369.1 GCF_012933655.1 Pyxidicoccus fallax
GGCGAAGACTCCAGCGTGGGAGCCGCCGCGGTGCGGTCCCGCGAAACCGCGGGTGCCGGGTCGAGGGTGGGCGCGTTGTGGCGGTCCCGGGAGACCGCGGGCGCCGGGTCGAGGGTGGGCGCGTTGTGCTTGTCCCGGTCCCCCGTGGGTGATTCCCCACGTGCGGCGCGGGCATAGGCGGACATCTGTCCCGAGGCCCGGGGCACGGGGCCGGAGGCACGCGGCGGAGGCGCCGGCGCCGGCGCTGCGGACGGCGCCCCGGCCGCGGGCGGCGCGATGAACGGCAGGGCCTGCTCCGTCAGTCGCTGCGAGGCGTTTCCACTCGCGTCCAGCGGCGGGAGCTTGCTGCCCATGATGGCG
Organism: Pyxidicoccus fallax; assembly: GCF_012933655.1. Taxonomy (GTDB): domain Bacteria; phylum Myxococcota; class Myxococcia; order Myxococcales; family Myxococcaceae; genus Myxococcus; species Myxococcus fallax. The sequence goes on from NZ_JABBJJ010000369.1 coordinate 361, forward strand.
GCCAGCGTCGCCGCGTCCAGCGGCTGCGTGGCGTCGGGCGGAGGCGGCTCCTCCTCCTCCACGGGGGCGGGTGCCCTCGGCGCGGCCACTCCGGGCGAGGCGATTCCAGGCGAGGCGACGCCGGGCGACGCCATCTCCTGGGGGATGGGGAGCATGCCGGTGGGCACGGGAGGAGGCGGAGGCGGCCTGGGGGGCGCCTTCGCTCCGGCGGCCTGCGGCGAGCCCGGCGCGGCCACCGGGGCCCGCTGGCGCGTCGCCACGGCGGCCGGCACGCGCGAGAGGACGTTGACGAACTCCGCGTGCAGCTCCCCCGCCGTCTTCGGCCGGGCCAGCGGGTTGGGGTTGAGGGCGCGCCGGTAGAGCGCCTCGAAGGACGTCGGCAGGTCCGGGTGGTGCATCGTCAGCCCGGGGATGACGCCCTCCTCCGGCAGCAGCCCGGTGACGAGCTCGCCCATGATGACGCCGAGCGAGTACACGTCCATGCGCGTGTCCAGCTCACCCCCGGCCACGTACTCCGGCGCGATGTAGACGTCCGCGCGGTGGCCCTTCTGCGCCTGGGTGAAGGGCAGGTGCGGCACGGCCAGGCCCAGGCCGTAGTCCGTCACCTTCAGCAGGTCCGGCAGGACGATGACGTTCTCCGGTTTCAGGTCCGAGTGCGGCCCGAAGCGGTGCGCGGCGTCCAGCGCGGCGGCCATCTGCGAGAGCAGCGGCTCCACGTCCTTCAGCGAGAACAGCTGCCCCCGGGTGATGCGTTGCTCCAGCATCCGCCGCAGCGGCATCCCCTCCAGCAGCTGCATGGTGAAGAAGGGCCGGTCCCCGTCCAGGCCCTCCTCGTACACGCGCAGCAGGTTGGGGTGGTTGAGCTTCTTGCCCACCCGCATCGACAGCGAGAACTGGGTGCGCTCCTCGGGCTGCTGCACGAGGCGCGGGTGGACGACCTTGAGGGCCAGCTCGACGTCGATTTCCTGGTCCTGGGCCCGGAAGACGAAGCCCATGGGCCCGGCGCCCACCACTTCCTGGATGGCGTAGCGGCCCGCGACGACGTCCCCCGGCTTGAAGGGGGCGCCCTCCGGCCCGCGTCTGCGAGCGGCGCCGGCTGCCTGGCGCGACGCCGCGTCGTACTTCAGCCCGCAGGTGGGACAGGTGTCGGTCGTGGGTGGAACGTGGCTGCCGCAGCGGTAGCAGAGCAAAGCAGTCGGACTCCAGGGGCCAGACGGGGGTTGGCCACCACGGGGGGCGGCCCGACCTCATATTCTGACCGCTCCCCTGACAGCAAGGAACGACGAGCGACGTTCCTCCCCTACTACCGGCCGGTGGAGCCGAAGCCGTTCGCACCCCGGGCCGTCACGTCCAGCACCTCCACTTCGCGCAGCTCCACGGCGGTGACGGGCGCCACCACCAGCTGCGCGACGCGGTCCCCTCGACGCAGGGTGAAGGGCTCGCTGGAGAGGTTCACCAGGATGACCTGCACCTCCCCCCGGTAGTCCGCGTCCACCGTCCCCGGCGCGTTGAGCAGGGTGACGCCGTGCCGGAGCGCCAGCCCCGAGCGGGGCCGGACCTGCCCCTCGTAACCCGGTGGCAGGACGAGCGCGAGGCCCGTGGGCACCGCCATCCGCTCCATCGGCTGGAGCACCCGCTCCCCCTCGATGTCCGCGCGCAGGTCCAGCCCCGCGGCGAGCGCCGTCTCGTACCGGGGCAGGGGCAACGGGTCCGGATGGGCGCGCACGCGGCGCACCTTCACAGGCAGCGGAGAGGTCATGTGCAACTTCATGCCACACCGCCCCACTGAAGCCAGTTTCCGGCCCTCAGGGGGCGTCCCTGGCGACGGTGCGCACGGAGGAGCGGAACTTCAGCGGGTCCATGGGCCGCGCGGCCAGCTCCAGCTGGTAGTGCAGGTGGGGCCCGGTGGAGCGGCCCGTGTTGCCCGAGCGCGCGACGAGCTGCCCGCGCGTCACCCGCTGCCCCACGGCCACCACCAGCTCCGAGTTGTGGCAGTACGCTGTCGTCACGCCCCGGCCGTGGTCCAGCACCAGGACGCGGCCATTCACCGCGTCCTCGCTCGCGCGGCGCACCACGCCCTCGGCCACCGCCACCACCTCCGTGCCGATGGGCACGCCCAGGTCCACGCCCGTGTGCAGCTTCTTCGTGCCCAGCACCGGGTGGATGCGTTCTCCGAAGGGGCTCGTCACCCGCGCGCCCTCGTGGACGGGCCACGCCAGGCCGAACGCCGTGGCCAGCGCCTGCGCCTGCGCCGCGCCCACGGACGCGCCCTCGAAGCCCGGAGGAAGCTGCTGGGCCAGCTGCTCCAGCGTGGGCGCGTCTCCTTGCGCACGCACCCGCTCCAGCGCGTAGCGCGCGGGCACCCGGCCCGCGAAGAGCGCCGCCAGCCGCGCCTCCTCCCCGGGGAAGTCCGCCGCCAGCGCCTCGTGCAGCTTCCGCGCTGCGGCCGGGCCCTCGCCCGCGTCCAGCAGCGCCGTGGAGGACACGCCCAGCTCCGTGGCCAGCGTCAGCGCCGGCTGCCTCGCGCGCGGCTCCAGTCCCTTGAGCGCCAGGTGCGTGCCCCAGGCCAGCGCCTCGGCGTCCGTGAGCGGCCGCGCCAGCGGCACCGCGGGCGCGAGCAGCGGCTCGGAGACGGACGTGCCGCTCACCCCGTCGTAGTACGCCAGCAGCGGGCGCGCGGTGCTCCGCGTCCCGGTGGCCCACGCCACGGCCCCTCGCACCAGCGCGCCCGCGGGCGTGTGGTGGTACGCCGCCCACAGGCACAGGGCGGCCATGCAGAAGTCCAGCAACCCCTTCGCGCGGCTCGGGAACATGGTGGCGGGCCTCGTCAGCGCAGGAAGGACAGCACCGGAGACGCATCCACCACGGCGGCCACCGCCAGCGGCACCACCACCGCGCACCCCAGCCACCCACGCCGGAAGGCCCCCTTCCCTCCTTGCGCTTCACACGCCTCGTCCGCGTGCTGGAGGTTGCGCAGCACCGCGCGCCAGCCCAGCGTGCCCATGACGCCCACCAGCGCGCCCACCGCGAGTCCCCGCGCCAGCACGTCCGCGGCGCCATCCCCCATCAGCTCGCGCCAGGACAGGTACACCGTGCCCTGGATGAGCCGCGCCACCGCGCACGCGCCCGCCAGCGCCACCGCCGCCGTGGCCAGCGGCCGCAGCCACCGCATGGGCGTGGGCCGCCGCAGGCACCGCGTCCACAGCGCCCGCCACGAGGGCCTCGCCGGCGCGTTCCCCAGCGCCGCCCGCCACGCCTCCGCCGGCACCGGCGCGCGCGTCTCCCGGTAGCCCAGCGCGGGCAGCGCCAGCACCAGGTCCGCGGCCAGCTCCCACGTCAGCGCCAGCACGCGGGCAATCCGCGTCCGCAGCTCCAGCGACACCCACTCCACCATGGGCGCGGTGAAGTCGGAGCGTCCCACCAGCCCGTCGAAGGCCGCGTCCGCCCGGTCCACCAGCCCCACCAGCCGGTCATCCAGCGTGTCCGCCGCCGAGTGCACCCCCACCGCCACCAGCGCCAGCAGCCCCAGGGGCATGAAGGCCCACCGGAAGCCGCCGAGGAAGCGGGACACGTCGGCGACGAAGCTCGAGGACGGTGGCGAGGCGGCAGGCGGTCTGGGCGGCAACGAGGCCTCCGGGACGGGGCCCCACTGCAACGCGTGGCCCCTTCTCCCCGGTTTAAGTCATCGCCGCCGGAAACGAAAACGCCCCCTCCCGCGCGGTGGCGGAAGGAGGCGTCTCGCGATTCAACCGTCAGCCCCGGTCAGGGGCCGGGCTTTCTCAGGCCTTGGCGTCCGGCTGGGCCGCCGCCGGGGTGGCCTGCGCGGGCAGGCCGTCGCCGGCCGCGCCCTGCTGCGCCGCCGCGCGCTCCGCCATCGCCTCCTTGCGGGAGAGGCGAATCTTGCCCGTCTTGTCGATGCTGACCACCTTCACCAGCACCTCGTCGCCCTCCTTCAGCACGTCGGACACGCTCTTGACGCGCTTGTCGGACAGCTCGGAGATGTGGATGAGGCCGTCGGTGCCCGGGAACAGCTCCACGAAGGCGCCGAACTCGGCGATCTTCCGCACCGTGCCCGTGTAGATCTTCCCGATTTCCGCCTCGCGGGTGAGCGCCTGAATCATCGCGATGGCGGCCTTCACCGCGTCCGCGTTCGCGCTGGCGATGTCCACGCGGCCGGAGTCCTCGATGTTAATCGCGGCGCCGGTGCGGGCGATGATGTCCTTGATGACCTTGCCGCCCGGCCCGATGACGTTCTTGATGAACTCGGGACGAATCTGGATGGTCGTGATGCGCGGCGCGTACTGGCTGATCTCCTTGCGGGGAGTGGCCAGCGTCTTGAGCATCTCGCCCAGGATGTGGATGCGGCCCTGACGCGCCTGCTCCAGCGCGCGGCTCATGATCTCCGTGGTGAGACCGGTGATCTTGATGTCCATCTGGATGGAGGTGATGCCCTTCGAGGTGCCGCACACCTTGAAGTCCATGTCGCCCAGGTGGTCCTCGTCACCGAGGATGTCCGAGAGGATGGCGACCTTGTCGCCCTCCTTCACGAGGCCCATGGCGATGCCGGCCACGGGGGACTTGATGGGCACGCCCGCGTCCATCAGCGCCAGGGTGCCGCCGCAGACGGAGGCCATGGACGAGGAGCCGTTGGACTCCAGGATGTCCGACACCACGCGCACCGTGTACGGGAAGGACTCGCTCTTCGGCACCATGTTGCGCAGCGCGCGCTCCGCCAGCGCGCCGTGGCCGATTTCACGCCGGCCCGGGCCGCGCAGCGGCTTCGTCTCGTTCACGCTGAACGGGGGGAAGTTGTAGTGCAGCATGAAGCGCTTGAAGGCCATGCCGCCCAGCATCTCCAGGCGCTGCTCGTCCTCGCTGGTGCCCAGCGTGGCCACCACGAGCGCCTGCGTCTCGCCGCGGGTGAACACCGCGCTGCCGTGCGTGCGCGGAAGCACGCCGACCTCGCACGTAATCGCGCGCACCACGTCGTGGCCACGTCCGCCGATGCGGCCGCCGTTGACCGTCATCTCGCGCATGTGCTCGTACTTCAGGTCCTCCACCACCGACTTGGCGTGCTTCTCCACCTGCGGCGTGAAGCCCTCGCCAAGCTGCTCCTTGAGCTTCGCGATCGCGTCCTTCTTCGCCTTGGAGAGCGCCTCGTAGCGAGCACCCTTCTCCTTGATGCCGTAGCCGGCCTTGATGGCGTCCATGGCCAGCTCGCGCACCTTGCCGCGCAGGCCCTCGTCCACCGACGCCGCCTTCTCGTAGGCGCGCACCTGCTTGTTCAGCTCACGGCGCAGCTCGTCCTGCATGTCCAGGGCGGGCTGGGCTTCCTTGCGGCCGAACTCGAGCGCCGCCACCATGTCGGCCTCGGAGACCTCCTCCGCGCCACCCTCCACCATGACGATGGCCTCGCGGCTGACGGCCATGACGAGGTCGAGGTCGCTCTGCTCGCGCTGCTTCGCCGTGGGGTTGGCGACGAGCTTGCCGTCCACGCGGCCCACGCGGATGCCGGCGATGGGGCCGTTGAACGGGATGTCCGACACCCACAGCGCCGCGGAGGCGCCGGTGATGCCGTGGATGTCACCCTCGTTCTCCGGGTCCGCGGAGATGACGCTGGCGATGACCTGCGTCTCGTACGCGTAGCCCTCCGGGAACAGGGGACGGCAGGAGCGGTCCACCAGACGGCTGGCCAGCGTCTCCTTCTCCGTCAGCCGGCCCTCGCGCTTGAAGTAGCTGCCGGGGATGCGGCCCGCCGAGTACAGCTTCTCCTGGTACTCCACCGTGAGCGGGAGGAAGTCGACGTCCTTCTTCTCTCGCGCGCTCACCGCGGTGACGAGCAGCATGGTGTCGCCATAGCGCACCACCACGGAGCCGTCGGCCTGCTTGGCCAGACGACCCACCTCGATGCTCAGCTCGCTCTCGCCAATCTTGACGCTCTTCTTCAGCATGTCCTTGCCTCTGTGTGCTTCAGGCGAGGACCCCACCGCGCGCACCCGGCCCGCAAAGGGACCCGGCACCCCGGGAGGGCCCTCGGGGTGTATGAGCGGTCGCCAGGGCCTTGGACAGGCTCAGGTCAGGCAACCGCCGGCCTGTACTGCGGAGGGCGCTTGCGGAGCGCCGGAGGGATGTCCCGGAACTTTTGATCCCTGATCGGACCGGCTGACGCTGTGTCAGCCGGTCCGAACGGAAACCAAAACCTCCGACGGCACCACTCCCTTGCCCGCCACCACCCGCCGCGCTGCTTCGACTCGACTTCACTTCCGACTGCGTGCTGCCTACCGCGTACGTCTTAAACGCGCGGGGCGCTGGTTGCCACCAGCGCCCCGGGTGCTGCTCAGAAGGCTACTTGCGGATGCCGAGACCCTCGATGAGCTTCTTGTACCGGGTCACGTCCTTGGACTTGAGGTAGTCCAGCAGACGGCGGCGCTGACCGACCAGCTTCAGCAGACCGCGGCGGGAGTGGTGGTCCTTCTTGTGGGTCTTGAAGTGCTCGGTGAGCATGTTGATGCGCTCGGACAGCAGCGCCACCTGCACCTCGGGGGAACCCGTGTCCGTCTCGTGCGTACGGAACTTCGCCACCAGCTCCGTCTTGCGCTCCTGATGCAATGCCGACATGTGTCTCTTCTCTTGCCCGCTCCGGTGGAGACTGCGTCGAGCCACGGTCCGCGGAGGGGTACAGACCGGGTCTCGTCCTTCTAACTTCTAACGAGCGGGGCGCTTATAAGCTTCGCCCCCCCCAGGGTCAACCTTCGACGCCCGCCTGTCGCGTCCTGGAAACCCGCGACAGTGAGAAGACGTACAGCCTGAGGGGGCCGGAAAGTCCCCCGCCCCCGCCCGACAGCGCCTCGGCCGCTCGCTCGTCCATGGCCAGCTGGAGGTAGAGGTCGGCGCCGCCGCCCCGCTCGGTGGCCATGTGCCGCCAGGCCTGCGGGTACAGCATGAAGAGGGACTCCAGCACGTCACCCAGCCCCGAGCCCGAGGGCAGGCCGAGGTTGACTTCGCGCCGGCCCTCGAAGGCGCTCCGGAGCGAGGGGGCCACCACCACCGTGACATCCAGCGAGCGGGACACGGCGCGCTACACGAGCACGCGCAGGTAGCGCAGCCGGCCGCCCACCACCTCGGCGACCGCGAGGAGCGCCCCGTTCGGGCCCATCACCCGCACCCGTCCGGGCCGGCTCGCGGGCACCTCCACCGGCACGCCGTGCGCCACGCGCTGCGCCTCCGCCGCGCCCACGCGCACCGTGGGCAGCTCCGCCAGCGCGTCCGCCATGGACACCAGCCGCGACGCCAGCGTGCCGTCCTTCAGGAGCGCCGGCAGGTCCGCCAGGGGCAGCGCCTGGGCGAGCGCGAAGGGCCCGCTGTGCGTGCGCCGCAGCGCCTCCAGGTGCGCGCCGCAGCCCAGCGCGCGGCCCAACTCGTGGGCGAGCGTGCGGACGAAGAAGCCCTTGGAAGAGCGCACGGACAGCTGCAGCCGGTCCGCCGAGTAGTCGCGCAGCACCAGCTCGTAGACAGTCACCTGGCGGGCGGCCCGCTCCACCTCCTCGCCGGCGCGGGCCAGCTCGTACAGCCGCTTCCCCGCCACCTTCACCGCCGAGTACATGGGCGGCACCTGCTCGTACGTGCCCCGGAAGCGCGCCAGCGCGGCCTCCAGCAGGGCGGGCGTCAGCGGAGGCACCGGCGCGCTCGCCGTCACCTTCCCCTGCGCGTCCTGGGTGTCCGTCTCCGAGCCCAGACGCACCGTGGCGTCATAGGCCTTGTCGCCCTCGGTGATGAAGCCCGCCACCTTGGTGGCCTCACCCAGGCAGAGCGGCAGCACGCCGGTGGCCATCGGGTCCAGGGTGCCCGTGTGGCCCACCTTCTTCAGCTTCAGCAGCGAACGCACCTGCCGCACCACGTCAAAGGACGTGGGGCCGGTAGGCTTGTCGATGACCAGGACGCCGTCCATGTCACGCCAATATTGTGGGCCCGGAAAAGGAACTACCAGCCTTCCTTGCTCCGGACCTCGCGCAGCAGACGGTCAATCTTGTCGCCCTCACCCACGGACTCGTCGAAGGTGAAGAAGATTTCGGGCGACACGCGGAGGTTGACGGCGGACGTCACCTCGCGGCGCACGAAGCCCTTGGCGGCCTCCAGCCCCTTCTGCGTCTCCGCGCGCTCCTGCTCGCTGCCAATCATCGAGTAGAAGACACGCGCCACGCGCAGGTCCGGGGAGACCTTCACGCCGGTGATGGTGATGTAGCCGATGCGCGGGTCTCGCAGCATGCCCCGGGCGAGCAGGTCGCCGATGGCCGCCTGGATTTCCTGCCCCACCCGCTCCGGTCGGGAATGCGTCGTCATTTCTTCTCCCAGTCTCGCGGATTGCGCAGGGAGCGGGCCCGGGCCCGCGCCTCGTCCAGCGTCATCCGTCCACCGCCCGACGGAGACGGGCGGCCCACGCCGGGGCCACCGTCGTTGTCACCTTCGTGCCGCCGCTCCCAGTCACCCAGGCCCTCGGCCTCCGCCAGCGAGCCACGCTCGCCGCGCAGGAAGCGGGCGATGGCGGCCTCGGAATGCGCCGCGGCGTCCTCGGGGGACAGCTCCTCGTCGTCCTCCTCTTCCTCCATCGGAGGCCGCGAGCGGCCGGCCGGGCGAGCCGTGCCAGTGCCCGTGAAGAGCTGGTCGCCGAAGCCGAGAATCTCCGTCTCCCGCGCCATCAGCGGGGCGACGTACATCTCCTCGACGAAGTGGATGATCTTCTCCAATTGCTCGTCCACGTGGCGGCGGTCATTCCCCACCACCGCGAGGGCGACCGAGGCCTTCTGCCAGAGATCCTGGTCATCGACCTCGGCGACGGCCACGTTGAACCGCGCCTTGACCCGCTCCGTCACCCGGCGGAGCACCTGCCGCTTGGACTTCAGCGACCCGCTGTCCGGAATCTGGAGCGTCAGGCGTGCGACACCTACGAACATAAAAGTCCCCCGGCCTCCGGCGGACCGCGCCTGGAGCGCGGCCACCGGGGCGTCAGCACCCTGGGAAGATGGGGTCTTCCCAGGGGTTCAGGGAGGGCACGGACTGTCGACTAGGTGAGGCTCTGACGAGTCTCTTCGATCTCGTACGCCTCGATGATGTCACCGGGCTTGAGGTCGTTGAAGTTCTCGATGCCGATACCGCACTCGAAGCCCTGCGCGACCTCCTTGACGTCGTCCTTGAAGCGCCGCAGCGAGGCCATCTTGCCGGAGAACAGCTGCTTGTTCTCGCGCATGAGCCGCACGAACGAGCCGCGCTTGATGACGCCGTCCAGCACCGCCGCGCCGGCGATGGTGCCCAGGCGAGGCACGTTGAAGGTGTTGCGCACCTCCGCCCGGCCCAGCTTGCGCTCGGTGCGGATGGGCTCCAGCAGCTCTTCCATCGCCGAGCGCACACCGTCGATGAGCTCGTAGATGATGGAGTAGCTCTGCAGCTTCACGTCCTGGGCCTTGGCCGCGGCCTCGGAGCCGGACTCGGGGTTGACGTTGAAGCCGACGACGAGGCCCTTGGAGGCCGCCGCCCGCATCACGTCGCCCTCGGTGATGGCACCCACGCCCGAGTGGACGATCTCCACCTTGACCTTGTGGGTGGAGAGCTTCTGCACGGCCTGCTTGACGGCCTCGGTCGAGCCCTGCACGTCCGCCTTGATGACGACGCGCAGCTCCTTGGGGCCACCGCCCGCCTTCGTCTTGGCGAACAGCTGCTCGAGCGACTCGCGGTTGACCTTGGTGAGCTCGGTCTGCCGCTCCTTCATGTTGCGGTGCTCGGCGATCTGCTTGGCCGCCTTCTCGTCCGCCACCACGTTGATGGTGTCGCCCGCGCTGGGCACGCCGGACAGGCCGATGACCTCGGCGCAGTAACCGGGCTTCACTTCCTTCACCTGCTCGCCGCGGCTGTTCGTCATCGCGCGGACACGGCCGTAGTGCGTACCGGTGACGATGGCGTCGCCCAGCTTCAGCGTGCCCTCCTGCACCAGCACCGTGGCCACCGGGCCACGGCCGCGGTCCAGCTTCGCCTCGATGATGGCGCCCACCGACGGACGGCTCGGGTTGGACGTCAGCTCGAGCACCTCGGCCTGGAGGGCCAGGTTCTCCAGCAGCAGGTCCAGGTTCTCCTTCGTCTTCGCGGAGACCGGCACCATGATGGTGTCGCCGCCCCACTCTTCGGGGACGAGCTCGTGGTTGGCCAGGTCCTTCTTCACGCGGTCCGGGTTGGCGCCCGGCACGTCCATCTTGTTGATGGCGACGACGATGGGCACCTCGGCCGCCTTGGCGTGCTTGATGGCCTCGATGGTCTGGGGCATCACGCCGTCGTCCGCGGCGACCACCAGCACCACGATGTCCGTCACGTCGGCGCCACGGGCGCGCATGGACGTGAAGGCCTCGTGGCCCGGGGTGTCGAGGAAGGTGACGTCACCGCGCGCCGTGGAGATGCTGTACGCGCCGATGTGCTGGGTGATGCCGCCCGCCTCGCCCGCCGCCACGTTGGCCTTGCGGATGGCGTCCAGGAGGCTCGTCTTGCCGTGGTCGACGTGGCCCATGATGGTGACGACCGGCGGACGCGGACGCTCGTCCTCGGGACGGGCCTCCACCTCGGGCAGGTAGTCCTCCACCTCGAAGCCGACGCGGTCGATCTTCCAGCCGTAGTCGCCGGCAATCATCTCCGCGGTGTCCGCGTCGATGAGCTGGTTGGCCGTGGCCATCTTCGACAGGCCCATCAGCTTCTTGATGATGTCCGCGGTGCGCACACCCATGCGCTGGCCCAGGTCGGACACGCTGATGCCCTCCTGGAGCTTGATGACCTTCTTCTCCTCGGCCATCTGGGTGATTTGCGTCTTGGCGCCCTTCTTCGTGGGCTTCTTCTTCTTGCCACGCACCGGGATGGTGACGCGGCCCCAGACCATGTCCGTCAGTTCCTGCTTGGACACGCTCTGCGTATCGCCGCTGGTGCGCTTGCGCTGGCCACGCTCCTTGTTCTTGGAGACGTCCACCAGCTCGCGGCCACGGCCCAGGTGGTCCGGGACGACCTTGTACTCACGCCGCTCGGGGATGCCGGCGCGGCCGGGGGCCATGGGGTACTGCTTGGCCTGACCCGTGGTGGGGGTCACCCGGCGAACCTGGATGAGCGGACGCGAGATGACGACGGCCTGCGTGGCCGTGGGACGCGCCTGGCCCGCGGTGGGCGCCACCTGCGCGTGGGGCACGCCGCCCACCATGATGGTGGGACCCGTGGGCGCGGCGCCAGCGGCACCACCCGCAGAGGCCTGCGCACCCGCGCCCGGAGCCGAGGTCGGCCGCACGGGCGGCTGGCCCGGACGTCCACCCTGGTTCTGATACGTGGACTGACCCTGGTAGCTGGGACGACCGCCCGGCCCACCCGGACGTCCACCGGGGCCGCCCGGCCCACC
>NZ_JABBJJ010000036.1 GCF_012933655.1 Pyxidicoccus fallax
TGTGTATAAGAGACTGCTCCCGGAGAAACAGCGGCTGCCGAGCCAGGCCTTGTTCCTGATGGGCACCGGGGCACTGCCTCTCGCGGGCATCGTGCTGGTGATGCAGGCGGCCCTGCCGGAGCGCTTCCCCTCCCTGTTGGAGCTGGCGCTGCTGGCGCCGGTGCTCACCGGGGCCCCGTCGGACTTCTTCCCGCTGTCCGCGTGGATGCTGGCGCTGCTGCCCTGGGGGTTGGTGGCGCTGGTCTTGGGGATGGGACACGAGCTGGCGCGGCGGGCCCGGGCCTCCTTGGATTGGGGAGCGCTGGAGGGCATCGCGCTGACGCTCGTCCCTGGAGTGCACCTGGTGGGCGGGCCGCGCGTCCTGGGCGAACTGGGGCGGGTCGCCGAGTCCCAGGACTCCGGGCTCGACCTGCGATTGAAGACGAAGAGCGTGGTGGCCGTGGTGCTCCACGTGGCCGCGGTGGCCCTCGCGGTCGTCGCCTTCCGTGGCGCCGAGAACCCCTCCCTGTTCCTGGCGGCCTCGGTGGCGAAGGCCCTGTCGGTGGCGGCCTTCGCCGTGGTGCTTGCCGGGCTGGGTCAGGCGCTGCTCGCGTTGAAGCGCGCCGGTGAGGCGCCCGGGGCAGCGCACACGCGGATGCGCACGGCGGCGCGCGTGGGAGGCGTTGAGCACCCGCGCATGGCTGGCGTGTGGGCCGGCGCGCTGGGAGTCACCGGGGTGCTGCTCGTGGGCGGGGGCTTCGCGCGAAGCGAGGCGTGGGCGTGTGGCGAGGGGACGCGGACGCGGCGCACGGTGGGAGAGAACGGCTCGCGGACGAGCGCGTGCGTGCTGCCGGATGGCCGGCGACAGGGGCCCGAGCAGGTGCGCACGCCGGACGGGCGGCTGCTCGCGAGCGGCGAGTACCAGGAGGGACAGCCTCACGGCACCTTCCGCACGTGGAGCGAAGCGGGCGTGCCGTGGGAGGAGCGCGCCTACGCGCGAGGGCAGCCGCACGGGACGTGGAAGCTGTACGGTCAGGACGGGCGGCTCGCGATGGAGGAGGCGTACGTCGACGGCAAGCGGGAGGGCGCGAGCACGACGTTCCACGCCAATGGCAACCCGCGGTCCCGCAAGCACTACCAGAAGGGCGCGGCGCACGGCCGCCACGCGACGTGGTTCGCGTCGGGGCTGGTGGAGGTGGAAGGCGCGTTCAACCAGGGCCGTCCCTCGGGCTGGTGGGTGCGGCGGGACGTGGAGGGGAAGCTGGTGAAGCAGTGGAGCGAGGGCGGCGGCGGCACGGCGGAAACCGCGGGCGTCGCGGCCGTCTTCGTGGGCGGCAGCTCGCTGGCCTCGTCACTGCCGCAGGGCGCGACCGAGGCGGAGGAGGTGCGCGGAGGCCACACGCGGCAGTGGTGGCAGGAGCGGCTCGCGCTGCTCCGGAGCAAGTCGGAGAAGGACCCGAAGGTGGCCGCGCTCTACCAGCTCACGCTGGAGCGGGCGCGGGCCAACGGCTTCGGCGTCGCCGAGAAGCCCGAGGGCGTGGAGCTGTCGCTGCAGCCCGCGCCCTAACGCGGAGCCGGGGCCGGCAGCACGGGGGCAATCTCCCGGCGGCAGGCCTCGTCGCACTCGGGGAAGCGGGTGAGGAACTCGGCCTGCTTCTGGCAGCGCTTCTCGAAGCCGCGCTTCACGCCCGCGTCCGTCAGGCAGGACTCGCGGATGCTGTCGCGCGTCTCCTGGAAGAAGGCGCCTCGCTGGGCGGGGGACATGGCGTTCAGCGCCCGGTTCTCTCCGCCCTGGAGGTAGAGCCACACGGTGCCGAGCAGCAACAGCACCACGCCCAGCACCAGCGCCTGACGGAGCCGCTTGTCACCGCTCGGGGGCGCGAGGTCCCGCGAGAAGATGTTGTCCTCACCACCACCATCCCCAGGCGGCGAGCCGCCGGCCATCATCCCGTTCAGGCGCATACCCCTTCCGTTTCACTTCAACGCGGGCCCCAATACCAGCACGACGTGTCCAGGGTGTGCACGAGCGTATTCCCGTCGAGACACCAGGCGGGGGTGCATTCCGACGCCCGGAGGTGTGCGCCCCAGGGCTCCCACGGAGACCGGGGGTGGGGAGCGTGCGAGGCCCCGCGCGGCCGGGCCGGTGATTGCGACGTCCGGCGGTCGTGCGGACCGTTCGGATGCAAGGACCCGAGACCAAGGAGCACAGCCGTGGACGTGATTGACCTGTTGATTCAGCAGCACCGCGAGGCCGACGCGCTGTTCGAGGCCTTCCGCAACACCCAGGACGACGCGAGCAAGAAGGAGCTGTGCATCCAGCTCGCGGAGGCGCTCACCCTGCACGCCACCATCGAGGAGCGCTGGATATATCCCGTCGCGCGCCGGGTCATCGGCGAGGACAAGATTCAGCACTCGGAGGAGGAGCACGGTGAGATGAAGCGGCTCATCGCCGACATGCTGCGCTCGCGCAACGACATGAACGCGGTGGGCGGCATCGTGAACGAGCTGGAGCGGGTGGTGAAGAGCCACGTCACGGATGAGGAGCAGAACGTGCTCCCGCAGTTCGGACAGAAGGTCACCGAGCAGGAGATCGGCATGTCCTGCAAGGACATCGTCCGCACCGCCTCCGACGTGCGCAAGGAGGAGATGAGCAAGCTGCAGGGCGAAGCGAGCATCTGAGGACCGGGGACGAAGCGAAGCACCCCTTCAGGGCACCCGACGGGCACACGTTCGGGGTGCCCTTTTGATTGGGAGCGAGGCACAAACGAGCGGCTACCTTCGATCCACTCCAGGACGCACGAAGCTTGCACTTGAGACGGATACCACCGACCGAGCAAGCGACAGCACCAAACGTCCCCAGTCCTTCAATCAACAAAGATCCCATCATTTCAAGTACTTACGATCCAGATCGACCACTCGCTGGATCGGCGTAACGATCGGCACTTGCAGTTACGTCAGCTGTAGGCATCATTAATCGTACGCAACGCACGCAATTAAGCGTCACTGCGGCCCTTGTGCCCCAATGGAGTGGAGCACACCTATGACCGAGCCCCAGCCCGATATCGCCCCCTCCTCCGCGCACAGTTCGGAGCCTGTCGCAGCTACCGAGGCGAGCCTGGGGCAGGTCCAGCAGCTCGCGAAGATCATCACTGAAACGCTTCAGGGGCAGGGGCCCCAGCCGCGCTTCACGCTTCTTGGGCCCAACCACGAAGCGCTTCCCGTCCCCAGGGACGTCCTCACGCTGCTGCAACAGCTCCTGGCCGTCCTCGCCTCTGGGGACACTGTCTCCATCGTCCCCATCCAGAAAGAACTCACGACTCAGCAAGCCGCCAACCTGCTCAACGTGTCGCGCCAGTACCTCGTACAGCTCCTTGATGAGAGAAAGATTCCATACCATCGTGTCGGCACGCACCGGCGCATCTATACCCAGGACCTGCTTGAGTACCGCAGCCGTCGCAAGATGGAGCGGCGTGCAAGATTCGCGGAGATGGTCCAGGAAACCCAGGAGGCCGGCGGATACCCAGAGCTGGATGAGTAACCCGGGCCTCTTCAAGACGCCTTGACTTGCTCTGGCAGATCAAGGGACGAGTGCATGCGTGCACTACGCCCCTTTCCCGGTTGTTCTCGACGCCAACGTCCTCATCCCGCTCACGCTTTGTGACGCGCTGCTGGGAGCGGCCGAGGAAGGACTAATCCAGATCTACTGGTCCGAGGAGATCCTGGAAGAGGTACGACGCAATCTCGTCGAGAAGATTGGTCTCACCGAGGCGAAGGCCGTGCGTCGCGTCTCGACTATGCGCGAGTTCTTCCCTCAAGCGATGGTCACCGGGTACGAGCAGCAAATGCGCGCCATGACTAATCATCCCAAGGACCGGCATGTCCTTGCAGTCGCAACCCATGTTGGCGCGCAGACTATCGTCACGAATAACCTGCGCGACTTCGGAGCCGAGCACCTTCCCCGAAGCATGCAGGCGCAAGATGCAGATACCTTTCTGCGGAACCTGCTCAGTCAGGCTCCAATCGTTATGATCGAGCTGTTGCGCTCGCAGGCAGAGATACGGAAGAACCCTCCCGTAACCTTCAAGCGACTGTTGGAGGGACTGGAAAAGTCAGTCCCGAAGTTCGTCGAGGAAGTCCGAGAGTTCCTCCCGCCTTCGCCCCTCGTGGACCACTGACGCTCACTGGCTCAACCGCTGCGGCAGGATGAACCAGAACGTGCTGCCCTGACCCGGCGTGCTCACCACGCCGATGTCCCCGCCGTGCGCCTGCACGATGTCGCGCGCGATGGACAGGCCCAGCCCGGCGCCTCCGGCCGGCGCGCCCGGCGCGCGGTAGAACTTCTCGAAGATGCGCGCCTGCTGCTCCGGGGCGATGCCCTCTCCGGTGTCCCGCACCTCGAAGCACATGCGCGCGTCCTCCCAGGACACGCGGACCTCCACCTCGCCTCCCGCGGGCGTGTGCTTCACCCCGTTGCCCACCAGGTTGCCCAGCCTCAGCCCCAGCCCCAGCCGGTCCGCGTCCACCTCCACCTCTTCCACGTCCAGCGCCACCTGCCTCGACAGCCGCACCCCGCGGCTCCTCGGCCACCGCCCGCTGCGAGTCCAACGCCGCGTCCACCAGCGCCTCGGCCCGCACCCGGCGCACCTCCAGCTCCAGCCGCCCCGCCTGGATGCGCGACAGGTCGAGCAGGTCGTCCACGATGCCCTGCAGGCGCTCACAGTCCTCGCGCGCCGCGAAGAGCAGGTCCGCCTGCTTCTCCGTCACCGCGCCCATCACGCCCTCCGCCACCAGATGGATGGCCATGCGCAGCGACGTCAGCGGCGTGCGGAACTCGTGCGCCACCGTGGCCACCAGGTCGTGCTTCAGCTCGTCGAAGCGCCGCAGCCGCGTCACGTCCTGGAGGATGACGGTGGCGCCCACCACTTCGCCCGTCTTGCCGTACACCGAGCTGCCTCGAGGCAGAAGCCACCGGTCGCCCTCGGACAGCGCCACCCGCACCGCCTCCTCGTAGCCCCGGGGCTGGTACGCCCCCCGGCCGCCCAGCACGTGCCCGCGCACCCGCTCCAGCACCTCGCGCGCCTCGGGCGACACCCGCCCGAGAATACCCCGACACCGAAGCATCGGTGGGTCGCGGTCGGTTGCCTCAGCATCCTGGCGCCCGTCTACATCGTCTACGGAGTGGAGCTCGAATACCGAGGGAAGGAACGGATCGGCCAGAAGGCCAGCCTCGGTCCCCTCCCTCCGGACACGCATCACGCGGCGGACATCATCGCCCGGAAGATGGAGACCCTGTTCGGAGCCACCGCCCTCTCAAGAGCGCTGGCACAGACTCGGGTTCCCCTCTTCGTCGAGTTCAAGGCGCCTCCGGAGACGATGCTCCTTCACACCCTCTTCACGAGCACCCCCGAGAGCGTGCCCTAACAAGCAACGTGCTCACTCCACCGTCTGCGCCTGCGACGCGCTCACTCCGTCTCCCGCCACCGTCACCGTGACGGCCCCCGCCTGCGCGGCCCGGAAGTAGAACACCGCCTCCTGGTGGGACGCCTCCAGCGTCAGCGCCCTGCCCGCTCCCGACGCCGGCAGTGCCTCCGTGCACGCCGCATCCGCGTAGAACGTCACGCCCGCGCTCTCGGTGCGCACCACCAGCGCGGACGAGGCCAGCGCCGACAGGTTGCCCGCCGCGTCCTGGCTCTGCACCACCAGCGCCCCCGAGCACGTCCCCGCCGCCACCCGCAGCTCCGGCGTGAGGAAGACCACCTCCGACGCAGCCTCCGCCACCACGTCCACATCGAACGTGACGCCCGACCGCGTCGCCCGGTCGTACCCCGGGCCGCTGATGTCGTTGCGGCTGATGACGTTGGCCCTGCCGTAGTCCGAGATGGCCGCCTGGTACATGCCGTTCGTCACCGCCGCGCTGCTCAGCCTGTTCTTCAGCAACTGGATGTTCGTGGGCTCCGACGGCGGCACCTCGCCCGTGGACAACTGTGACAGGTTGATGCCCACGTCGTTGTCCGCCAGCTCGTTATCCTGGATGACGACGTTCTTGCTCAGCGGCACGCCGTAGTACGACCCACCCACCACCACGATGCCCGAGGCGACATAGCCCGGGCCCGTGTACGCGTGGCCCCGCACCGTGTTGTCCACCACGCGCCCCGTGGCGCCGGAGCTCACCTGGATGCCATTGCGCGCGATGGCAGCCACCGGGCCACCGCCATCCAACGCGTTGCCCTCCACCGTCGCCACCACCCGGCCCGCCACCACGATGCCGCCCTTCTGGTAGCCCGACGCCTGGTTGCGCAGCACGTCCACGCGCACCGGCTCCGCCGCGTCCACCGCGTTCCGTACCTCGATGGCCGTGCCCTCCTGACATCCGCCCAGCGAGCCCTCCTGGACCAACTCCCGCACCTCGCTGCCCACAATGGAGCCGCTCGCGCCCTCCAGCCGGATACCGCTCAGCGCATCGGCGCCACCATCACAGGGACCGGCCCTCAGCCCGCGCGCCGCCACCGTCACGCCGCGCACGTGTGCCGTCGTGCCCCGGTTGCGCAGCACTGCGCCCCGGAAGCGGCCCCCTTGCGGGTCCTCCGCCGTCAGCACGCGCCCCGCGCCGTCGAAGGTGTACCCATCCGGGATGAACACCGTGCTCTCCGTCTCGCAGTCCGCGCCCAGCGTCACCGTCGCGTTCGCCATCGTGACGGTGCACGGCGGGAAGCGCCCGCACCGGCGGTCCCCCCACTGCACCGCGAAGGTGTGCGAGGCACTCAGCCCCGATGCATTCGTCACCGTCAGCCGCACCGTGGGCTCCACGCCCGCTGGCAGGCAGGACAGCGCCGTCCAGTCCACCTCACCCGAGTTCCCCGCCTGCACCGGCGTCCCGAGCAGCCCCGTGCTCGCCGTCCACGTGAAGTCCAGCGGCTCGTTCTGCGGGTCCGTCGCCGTGGCCCTCAGCCGCATCAACTGCCCCGCCTGCGCGCTCTGCGAGGGTTGCTCGGTGGACTCGATGATCGGCGGCGCCTTGCGCTCCACGCACAGCTCCACCGCCCCCTCGCGCCGGCCTCCGTACTCGTCACTCACCACCAGCGACAGCCGGCAGTTGTTGCACGCGGCCTCGGGCAGCCGCGTCGGCGTGAAGCTCGCCTGCGCCGCCGCCGGGTCATCGAAGGTGCCCTCGCACGTGGCCGTCCACGCGTAGGTGAGAGCATCCCCGTCATCGTCCACGCCCACCGCCTCGAGCGCCACCGGCGAGCCATCGCTCACCCTCGTGGGCTGCGCCGCCAGCTCCGCCAGCGAGGGCCAGCGGTTGAAGACGGCCTCTCCCCCGTCGCGCTCGACACCGACCGGCACCGGGAAGTCCAGCGTGGCCACCGCGCCCCGCGCGTCCGTCACCTGGAGCGTCAGCATCACCGGGCCCATCTCCACCGGGGCCGTCCACTCCGGCGCGGCAATCGTCTCATCGGAGAAGCTCCCGCCTGTGGCGCGCCACGCGTACGTCAGCGCCTCACCCGGGTTGGGGTCATGCGCCACGGCGCGCAGTTCCAGCTTCGCCCCAGGCCGAGGCACCGCGTCCCCGGCCACCACCGCATCAATGAAGGGCGCCGCGTTACCCGTGGGCTCTCCCGTCACGGGCGCCTGGGGCACCAGCACCACGCGCACCGGCCGGTGCCGCGGCAGCTCCACGTCCCGCACCTCCACCCGCGCCGACTCCGCGCCCGCCGGGTCGAGCACCGTCGCCCGCAGGGTGGCCCGCTCACCCGACTCCACGCCGCGCACCGAGATCTCCCACCCCGAGCCGCCGAAGGTCAGGTCCTCGCCAGTGCCGGCATCCGCGCCGCCCCCTGTGGAGAACTGCACACGCGACACGGCCTCGGCGGGCAGCGAGCGCGGCAGCGCCACCACCACCCGCGCCGACGCGGAGGGCTCCAGGTTGATGCCCTCCTCCTCTTCCAGATGGCAGCCAGTCGTGACCAGCACCAGCGCTCCCACCAGCAGCGCCAGGCGCTTCATGTCCGCTCGATACATGTCCGCGTCCTCTGTCCGGGGCCGAGACACGTCACGATATCGGCAAGTGCCCGACCTCCCAAGGAGCCGGCCCCGGCGGGCGAGCCTGCCCGGCTGTCCTCGGGGGCCGCTTCACGTCGGGGAGTCAACACCCGGGGCAGGCCTCACCAGGGGAACCTTCCCCCGGAGCCCCGAGCGGGGATGCGCGTGGAGCGTGGGCCCGCGAGCGCAGGCCTCTCGCCGCTCACCTCACGCCTTGCTGCCGGCGAAGCCTCCACCAAACGGCGAGAAGCCCCGCTTGCGCAGCGCCTCGCGCTCGGCCTTCAGCGCGGCCAGGGCCTCGTCGCGGTTGTTGTAGTGGTTCACCGCCGCGCCGTTGATGGCGCCGCTGGTGAGCACGAACATGCGCGTCATCTCGTCACCGCCAAAGCGGTACGAGCGGTGCGTGTAGCGCTCCAGCACCTCGCGGCGCTCCTTGCCGAAGACGCGGCCCGCGGTGAACTTCACCACCAGCCCGTCCAGGTTGATGAGCAGGTCCACCTTGCCGGCGTACTTCGACAGGTGCTCCTCCACCTCGCGCCGCCAGCGCTGGACGTCCGCCTCGTTCGTCAGGACGCAGTCCGTGAAGTGGGCCGTGACGACGTCATTCTGCGCGTCGTACTCGAAGTTCATGCTCCAGGCCATCGCTGCTACCTCCTCGTGCCTTGGATGGCGCTCGACTCAGGCCGGCGCGGAGCCGGCGAGGAACGCGGAGATCATCCCCGCCAGCTCCGCCGGACGCTCCACCTGCGGGTAATGGAAGGCGCCCGGCAGGTACGCCAGGCGCGCGCGGCGGATGGGCTTCACGATGGCGTCCCGCAGGAAGGCATGCGGCAGGAAGGCATCGTCCGTGCCCACCACCAGCGTGGGCGCCGTAATCGCGGAGAGCTTGTCCGCGAAGCCGCCCGCGGTGAACGCGTCGAAGTTGCTCTCGATGGCCGGCGCGCACGTGTTCGCCGCGTCCTTCAGCATCTCCTCCGCCAGCTCCGGCGCGAGCTTGTTGGTGCAGAGGGTGACGATGGTGAGCTGCTTGTCGCGGTTGCCCGCCGACGTGCGGAACAGCGCCGCCGCGTCCGGGGGGAACGGAATGCCCGACGCCGGCACCGAGTTCACCAGCATCAGCGCCTCCACCCGCTCCGGCACCTGCGCCGCCACCCACTGCGCGAGCTGGCCGCCCATGCTGTGGCCCACCAGCGTGAAGCGCTTCGCCCCGGCCGCGTCCGCCACCGCCAGCACGTCCTGCGCCAGCCCCTGCAGCGTGTAGCCGCTGGTCGGCTTCCCCGACTGGCCCGTGCCACGGCCATCCGGAATCACCAGCCGCAGCCCCGTCAAATCCAGCCGCTCCACCAGCGAGTTCCACACGGCGCCGGACACCATCCACCCGTGCACGAACACCACCGTGCGCGGTCCATCTCCGATGACGCGATAGTGCAGCGAAGTCCCGTCAGACGCGGAAGTCGTGGGCATTCAGGTCTCCTCGGCGGCGCAGGATAAAGCAGTGGTGAAGAAATGTGCAGAACTGAAAGCAAGCCACGACTCCAGGACGCGTGCAAAGGGGCCTATGTAGGCGCCGTCCCCGAGTGAAGCGGCTCGCACGGAGCATGCGCGGACCTGAAGCGCCGTTCAGTCTTGAACACCGGGCCGCGTGGCCGTTGGGCGGTGCGCGAGGTCCGGGCCTCCTTGCTCGCCCAGCCACCCGGCCCGGGGCTCTGGCAGACTCCGCGCCCTCATGGCGGATGAACGGGACGGGACGGGCGGCGCTCCATCGGAAGGGCCTCGGCGCACGGTGTACTGCGAGGACGCGCTGGCGTGGCTGGAGGCGCGGCCGGTGCTGGAGGGGTGCTCGGCCATCGCGTCGCTGCCGGACGTGTCCGAGTTCCCCTCGCTCACGCTGGCCGAGTGGAAGGCGTGGTTCCGGCGCGCCGCGGGGCTCGTGGCCTCGCGCGTGCCGCCGGACGGGGTGGTGCTCTTCTACCAGACGGACGTGAAGCAGGAGGGCGCCTGGGTGGACAAGGGCTACCTCGTGGCGCGCGCCGCGGAGGACGCCGGCTGCGAGATGCTCTTCCACAAGGTGGTGTGCCGCCGCGCGCCGGGGACGGTGACGTTCGGCCGGCCCGCGTACTCGCACCTGCTGGCCTTCTCGCGCGGGGTGCGCGTGGACATGGGGAAGTCCACGCCGGACGTGCTGCCGGAGGCGGGCGAGGTGACGTGGACGCGCGGCATGGGCGTGGAGGCCTGCCTCGTCGCGTGCCGCTTCATCCTGGAGCACACCGCCACGCGCACCGTGGTGGACCCCTTCTGCGGCCACGGCACGGTGCTCGCCGTGGCGAACGCGCTCGGGCTGGACGCGGTGGGCGTGGAGCTGAGCCGCAAGCGGGCGCGCAAGGCGCGCAACCTGCGCGGCGAGTGGCACGAGGGGAAGCTCGTGCTCGCCGGCGCGGGCGGCACCGGAGCCCCGGAGGACTCCGGCGCGGAGTGACACGCGCTAGTTCGCCGTCGGGAGCGTCCGCTCCGGCCGCGCGGTGTCCGTCACGGGAAGCGGCACGGCCTGGAGCTCCCGGGCGACGGCCGCTTCCAGCTCGCCGATGAAGGCGCCGAAGAGCCGCTCCTCCAGCGCCAGCGCCTCGTCCAGCGACGCGCCCACGGCGGACAGGCGCGCCACGCACGCGTCCTCGATGGTACGCCGGTGGCCCTGCTCCTCGGTGACGACGCGGCCCAGCTCCTCGCGCACGCCCGGGTGACGGGAGGCCGCCTTGTAGAGGGGGTAGAGCACCATGGCGCGGCGCTCGATGGCCGTCGTGGTGAGCAGGTAGTGGAGGTACACGTCCGGAGCGCCCGTGTGCGCCGTGGCCCAGGCGGCCAGCTCGTGGTCCAGCGCCTGGAAGTAGCGGCCCGCGGCCTCCGGACAGAGGAGGCCCGTGATTTCGGCGCCGGCCACCTCGGCCGACAGGCGCTTGAAGGCGAAGGCATGGCGCGTCTCGTCCGCGAGGTGGCCCAGCACCTCCAGCGACGGATGACGGTCCGCCACGGTGCGCGAAATCTTCCGCGCTCCAATGAACTCCATCAGGGACAGGGTGTGCAGCCAGCGCGCCTCGACTTCGGGCACCTGGGAGAGCTGGCGGAGCACGGCCTGGATTCGGTCACGCATGGCGCCGCCGTGTAGCGCGCCGCCACGCTCCGTGCGAGCACGAAGACGCTCGGGTGCTCGCTCGTGGGGCGTATCGGTGGAAGCGGCCGCCGGGACGCCCCTGTTTTCAGGAGGGCCGGGTCTCCGGTGAGTCACGTGTCAGGCCGGCGGTCGCGGTGCTACAGAGGGCTCGCCACGCGGTGCCGCCACCGCGCTCTCCAGGGGGAACGACTCCATGCTCACGCTGCCCACCACGCTCCTGCTGCTCGCCGCCGCGCCCTCCCCGCAGCTCCACGAAGGACTGCCCGCGGGCTTCCAGGTCGATGGGAAGCTCGACGAGTGGAAGCAGCCGCCGTCGCTCGCGCTGGGCGCGGGGAATCAGGTGGCGGGCGAGATGAAGGTGGCCTCGCCGGCGGACCTGTCCGCGAAGGTGTGGCTGGCCATGGATGCCCAGGGCCTCGTCATCGCCGGCGAGGTGATGGACGACAAGGTGCAGCTCACGAATCCGAAGCGGGACATCAACGCCGACCACGTCGAGGTGTGGCTCGCGCTGCCGCAGCCGAAGATGCCGCCGCTGGCCTTCATCAGCCATGTGGACGAGCACCGCGTCACCAAGGAGTCCGACTGCGCGAAGGCGTCCCCGGAGGACCCGGCGAAGTGCAAGACGTGGTTCAAGCAGCAGACGGCGCGGCGCAAGCAGATGCAGGCGGACCTCGTCGCGCAGTACGGCCTGACGCCGAAGGGTGTGGTGCGCTTCGGGCTGAATGGCACCGTGGGGCAGGCGCGCTATGAGCCCTTCCCCGGCGGCTACCGCTTCGAGGCGCTCATCCCCACGAGCGCGTTCCCCCGCACGGCCCAGGCGCCGCTGAAGGACGTGCGCGTGCTGGTGGACCTCGTGGACAGCGACGAGGGCGGCGTGAAGCAGGAGACGTTCCTGTCGTCGTCTCCGAAGCGGAAGTTCGGTGACGCGTCCACGTTCCACGCGGTGGCGCTGAAGAAGCCGCTGCGCTTCGGGAAGTGGCCGGAGCTGCTGGAGCGGGCGCTGAAGGAGCAGCCGGGAGCGTCGTACGCGCCGGGGCCGGACGCGGATGCGCTCCAGGTGTGGCTGAACCCGGCGGTGGCCTACCAGTTCGTGCCCGACTCCCCGAGCCCCGACGTGGTGCAGGTGGACCTGGGCTCGGTGACGAGCCTGGGCAAGGTGGGCGACGTGGAGCTCGTCTCCGTGCCCGCGGTGGCGGATGCGATGGGCACCGTGAGCCGGTGGGTGGTGTCCCGCAGGGGGCAGACGATTCTGGGGACGCAGGACGTGGGCCGGGACCAGGTGAAGGTGGTGCAGCGCGCGCCGGGGATGCACGTGGTCCAGGTGTACGACGGCCCCAACAACCCCATGGGCAGCGGCGCGTGCGGCGCGTGCCCGCTGGTGTACTTCAATCACTTCACGATGGACGCGCAGGGGAAGTTCTCCAAGCCGGAGAACCTCCAGGGCGCGGGCGGCCTGATGGGCAACCCGGTGGAGTGGACCGCGGACGAGGCCCTCACGCGCATCGAGGCGTTCGAGGTGGAGGAGGACGCGAACGGCAAGCGCGGCGAGAAGCGGCTCGCCACGCGCCACACGTTCGACGCGAAGACGGGGAAGTACAAGACGGAGACGTTCGAGGCGCCCGAGCCTTCGGGCGTGGCGGAAGACCAGCCGTGAGCCGGCGGTGACGCGTCCCCGCGTCAGTCCACTCCCTCCGGAACCTCCGCGACGGCCGGCTTGGACGTCGCGGAGCTGCCCGCGGACGCGAGGATGACGCAGCCGATGGCCGCCCACTGAATCACCGTCAGCTGCTCGCGCAGGAACACCAGCCCCGACAGCGCCGCGAGCGCCGGCTCCAGGCTCATCAGGATGCCGAACGTCCTCGCCGGCAGCCGCTTCAGCGCAATCATCTCCAGCGAGTACGGCAGCGCGCTCGACAGCACCGCCACCGCCAGCGCCATGGGCAGAAGTGACACGTCCAGAAGCTGCGTCCCCGCGCGCGCCACCCCGAAGGGACACACCAGCAGCGCCGCCGTCACCATGCCCAGCGACGTCGCCGTGCCGCCGTGCACCGACGCTCCGGCCCGCTGGCCGAACAGGATGTAGAACGCCCAGCACGTGCCCGCCACCAGCGCCCAGAAGACGCCCACCCAGTCGAGCGCCTTCGAACTCTCCGCCAGCGGCAGAATCATCAGGATGCCCGCCACCGCCAGGAACGCCCACACGAAGTCGATGGGCCTGCGCGTCGACAGCAGCGCCACCGCCAACGGCCCGGTGAACTCGATGGCCACCGCGATGCCCAGGGGGATTCGCTCCAGCGCCAGGTAGAACGTCATGTTCATCCCCCCCAGCGCCGCCCCGTAGACGACCACCACCCACAGTTCCTTGCGCGTGAGCTTCCGCCGCCACGGACGCCAGAAGGCCAGCAGCATCAACGCCGCGAAGAACACCCGGAGCGTCGTCACCCCCTGCGCGCCGATCAGCGGAAACAGCCGCTTCGCCACCGACGCCCCCACCTGGATGGAGGTCATCGCCACCAGAAGTGTCAGCACCGCGACACTCACAGGGCTCAACATCGTCCGGACTCGAGACATTTGCGCCGCACCTTCGCACGCCGCGCGCACGCGCCCTACGCCCATCGCGTCCCCACGGACCTGGGGGCACACCCCACACGTGTCCACCGCCCGGCATTCCTCGCGACTTCCGGGAAGGCGGAAGGCGCTGGACAACACTCCCGCGACCCATGGGTTTGACGGGACTCTCGCGGTACCGCTTTGCTCCGGTGAAGAGAGAGAAGGCGCGGTGTCAGGGCATCACGACACCGCGAGGCATCCACGGCTGTGCCTGGTTTCCGGGGGGCAACCAGCATGAAGCCTCGAGACACCCATCCACCAACGTCCACGCTCCGGCCGCCTCACGGCCGAGTCGGCCGAGCACCACTCACGCGGGACCCACACCAGGGCTCCTTCCACACCACCGGGTCATCCCCATACCGGACCGCGCCACCCCCGCGCGCGGAAGGCCGGGGGGGCGACTGCGGACGGAGGAACCTTGTACAACGCCGACAGGGGCCGCGTGACGCGGCTCCCTGGGGGGGTACCACAGTGGACGGCTACAACGACATTCTCGGGCCGCGCATCGTCACCATCGACCTGGCCAGCGCGTTGGGGGACTACATCCTCCGCACGCAGGAACTGGGCGCGGTGGAGGGCGCACGCGGCGCGCTCGAAATCAATCCGGCCCTGCGGCCGGTACTGGAGGCGCTGCACCACGTCCTCGCTGGCGGAGAGGTGGAGGTGCGCATCACCCGCGCCGGCAATCCGGACCTCGTCGAGGAGCTGGGCCGCCGGGCCGCGCGGGCCATCCAGGAAGCCAACCTGCTCCACCTGACAGCGGGCATCTACCCCACCGTCACGGTATGAACCGACGCAACGCCGTCACGTCGTCCTTCCGTCGCTGGACACGCTCGCAGGACGCGGCCGAGGTCCTGACCGCGTCCAGCGTGGGTCCCTGGCTGGTGCTCACCACCTTCGTGGTGGGCCTGCTGGCCGTGGCGGCGTGGGCGCCGGGCGCGCGCCTGTTCTTCGGCATCCCCTTCGGCATCGGGCTGTTGTGCGCCACGCCCATGCTGGTGACGGGGCTGCTCTTCTCCGTCGTCCACCGCCGCCGCCAGCGCATCGAGCCCTGGGGCTGGCTGTGGCTGGCCTTCGGCGTGGCCGCCATGCACTTCTTCGTGGCGGCCCTCATGGCGCTGTCCGCGCTGCCGGGCGCCACCGTCATCGCCTCGCTCCTCCTCTTCACCACCGCGTTCCACGGCCGGCTGCACCGGGTGACGCCGCGCCAGCCCTTCCTCGCCGTGGGCACCGCGCTGGCGCTGCTGGCGGCCCTGCAGCTGCGCGACAGCGACGAGCACCTGGCCCTCTTCGGCGTCATCGGCCCCGCGGCGCTCACCGCCGAGCTGTACCTGGGCTCCTTCGCCATGCAGCACGACAAGGCCCGCTCGGACGCGGAGCGCCTGCGCGCCGCCGTGCACGCGCAGCTCCTGGAGCAGCAGGAGCGCGACGTGGGCCGGCTGTCCCAGGCCCTGGGTGAAATCCTCGGCTACCACCATGACCTCGACAACGCGCTTCAGAACGCCAGCAGCGCGGCGGACATGCTGGCCGTCATGGGCGTGCAGCGGCACCCGGCCGCGCGCGCCGAGTTCGACGAGCGGGTGAAGCAGCTGCGCGTCAGCCTGGCGCAAATCAAGGAGCGGGTGACGGAGATCCGCGCCAAGGGCCGGCGCCACGCCGGCTCGGACCCGGAGCCGGTGGAGCTGACGCCGGTGCTGGAGTCGGTGCAGGCCAGCGTGGGCCTGCGCTTCCCGGACGTGGACATCCACGTCGAGGTGGAGGACCAGCCGCCGCCCCGGGTGCTGATGCGCGGCGGCGCCCCCACGCTGCGCCGCGTGGTGGAGAACCTGGTCCTCAACGCGTGCGAGGGCGACGGCGAGAATGGCGCCGAGCAGGTGCGCATCCGCGCCCGCGTGGAGCCCCTCAGCGGACGGCTGGAGGTCGTCATCTCCGACGACGGACCGGGCTTCACGGCGAGCCACCCCGCCGGCCCCTCCCAGGAGCTGTTCACCACCAAGCCCCAGGGCACCGGCCTGGGGCTCTACACCAGCGAGTGCCTGCTGCGCGCCAGCGGCGGCATGTTGCACCGGCAGAACGCACCCGGCGGCGGAGCCCTGCTGCGCGTCGTGCTGCCCAGGGAGTACCGATGAGCGCGGGAGCCCTCTACCAGGAAGCGCTGCGCGTGCTGCGCCGCATGGAGCTACCGGACGTGGCCGAGCGCGACGTGCTCGCCACGCTGGAGGCGGGCCAGCCCGGGCCGCTGCCCCTCTTCTACGAGGCGGGCGCCGAGGCCGGCCTGCCCCGGCCCGTGCTGCTCTCGCGCGGCGTGGGTCTCTTCTTCTGCTTCTGCGCGGGCAACCTCGCCGACGACCTCATCGACGGCGAATGCACCTACCACGCGCAGCCCGTGCGGGTGGGGCCGTGCGTGCAGTTCCTCCTGCAGAACCTGGCTTTCGCCACGCTGGCGGGTCCAGACGCGCGGGTGCCGGCGCCGGTGCTCGCGGACGCCATGCGCACGCTGGCGCTCGCGGCCGGGCCCCAGGCGCTGGAGGTGCGCGCCCGCGAGTGGACGGCCCCGCTGTTCCGCCAGGTGGCCGAGGGCATCGCCGGGCAGCAGTGGGAGGCCTACCTGCGCGTGCTGTGGGCGGGCTCGGTGCTGGAGCCGCGCGCGCCGGAAGCGGGGCGCGCGCTGGGCGTGGCCGCGCACGTGGTGGAGGACATCCGCTCGCGCGACGTGCGCTTCACCAGCATGCCGCCCGAGGACCGCAACGTGGTGGTGGGCTGGGCCCGCGGCGCCGTGCAGGCGCTGCGCCGGCACGACCTGCGTTGCCTGGACGCGGCCCTGCGCCGCATCGAACCGATTCTCCCGGAGGTGGAGTCATGAGGGCAGAAGCCCCGAAGACCGAGGCGCGGCGTGACGAGGTGGCCGGGTATTACGACGAGAAGACGGAGCGCATCCTGCGCCGCTATGGCCCGGGGCCGCGCGTGCACTACCACTCCGGACTGGTGGACGCGCTGGCCCCACCGGGCGCGCCGGAGGACCAGGTGCGCGCGCAGGTGCACGCCGCCCAGGAGGCGCTGCTGGCGGAGCTGGCGCGCGCGGTGGGCCACTTCCCGGACGGCGGAGACGTGCTGGACGTGGGCTGCGGCCTGGGCGGCGGCTCGCTGTACTGGGCCATGGAGCACCACGCGCGGGTGACGGCGGTGACCAACGTGCCCGCGCACGCGGACCTGGTACGTGGCTTCGCGGAGGTGGCCGGCGTGGGCTCGCGGGTGCGGCCCCAGGTCTGCGACGCGCTGGCGGTGCCGGGCCGCGCGTGCTTCGACGCGGTGGTGGCGGTGGAGAGCGCGTGCTACCTGCCGCGCGCCGACTGGTTCCGCCGCGTGCGCGCGCTGCTCAAGCCCCAGGGCGTGGTGGCCATCGCCGACTGCTTCCTCGGGCGGCCGGAGCTGGCCGGACCCTTCGACCGGTACTGGCGCACGAACATCGGCTCGCTGGACGAGTACCTCTCCGCCGCGCACGCCGCGGGGCTGGAGCTGGAGGTCCGCGACGACGTGTCCTCGCGCGTGGTGGGCTTCTGGTCCCTCACCCTGGAGCTGATGGCCCACGAGCGCGCCGCCGCCAGCGGCATGCACCCGCTGCGCGCGCTCGCCCAGGCCACCCGCGGCGAGTCCAGCCGCGAGCACCTGCGACTCCAGCAGGCGCTGATGGACGGCGGGCTGGAGTACGCCCTGCTCGTGCTGCGCCGCGCGGGCTGACGGCGCGCGGTGGACCTCCCGGAAGCAAGTGCCTGCCAGCCCGCCTGGTGACAGCACGGGCAGGCGACGGAGGCGGTTCGGACAGATGCCGCATGGCGCCATCGCCCCCAGCCTTTGGCCAGTCATTCCACGGGAGGCGGTACACTCATGAAGGCATTCAAGCGTTGGGTGGTGCTCGGGGCGGTCGCGGCGGCCATGACGGTGACCGGGTGCCAGAACCGCGGGCAGGAAGGCGGCACGGGCGGCGCGGGCGGCGCCGGCCAGGAAGGTTCCAGTACCGGCATGGAGGGCACCGGCGGATCCGGCGGCGCCGGTAGCACCGACATGCAGGGCACCGGCGGCTCCGGCGACATGGGCACCCAGGACCAGGGTTCCAGCCCGGACATGGGAGGCACGGGAGGGAGTGGCGCCCAGGGCGCGGGGAGCATGGGAGCCACGGACGCGGGCACCGGCGGCGCGGGTGACGCGGGCATCGGCGGCTCCGGCATGGGCGACGACATGGGTGGCTCCACCGGCGGCTCGGGCGGCGACGTGGGCGGCTCCACCGGCGGCTCGGGCTCCATCGAGAACGACACGGGCAGCAGCGGCACTGGCGCGGGCACCACGCAGCCCGACACCCAGCAGTAATCCCGCTCGGCCCACGTAGGGCCGTAAGGCGCCAGGGTCCGGGATCTTCCCGCGCCCTGGCGCCCGCGCGCGCGTCTAGAGCAGCGGCTCCAGGGCGGCGAGCAGCCGGTCCGCGTCCTCCGGCGTGTTGTACAGGTGCGGCGCGACGCGCAGGTTGTCACCGCGCACGCTGACGTGGATGTCCTGCTCGGCCAGGCGCCGCGCCACCACGGGCGCATACCCGCCCCGGCGTCGCAGGCCGATGAGATGCCCCACGCGGTTCGCCTCGGGGGAGACCTCCAGCCGCAACGCGGTCGCGCCCCGCGCAATTCGGTCCGTCAGCCCGCGCAACGTGCGCTGCAGGTCCTCCACGCCCCACGCCAGCAGTTGCTCCAACGCGGCCGCGGCCATGGGGACGAGCTGGAAGTTGCTGCGCTCGCCCACGTCGAAGCGGCGCGCCCCGGGCTGGTACGTGTCGCGGTAGTCCACCAGCCGTGAGAATTCCTCACTGCCCTGGCGGAGCAGCCAGTTCTGCTCCAGCGGCACGCCCTCGCGATGCTGGGGCGCGACGTAGAGGTAACCCAGGCTGTAGGGCCCCATCAGCCACTTGTATCCCGCGGACACCAGGAAGTCCGGCCGCACGGCGGCCACGTCCAGCGGCAGCGCGCCCACCGACTGCGTGCCGTCCACCACCAGCGCCGCGCCCACCTCGCGCGCCCGCGCCCCCACGCGCACCAGGTCCACGAAGGCGCCGTCCGTCCAGTGGCAGTGCGGCACCGCCACCAGCGCGCAGCGCGAGTCCACCTCCGCCAGCACCGCGCGCGTCCAGTCCCCGTCCTCCGGCCGCGCCACCGTGACGACGTGGGCCCGAGCGCGGCGCGCCAGCTCGCGCCACGGGTAGAAGTTGGAGGGGAACTCCTCCGCCAGCACCACCAGCGTCTGCCCCTCGCGCACGCGCAGGTTGGCCGCCGCCACCGCCGTGCCGTAGCTCACCGAGGGCACCAGCGCCACGCCCTCCGCGTCCGCGCCCACCAGCCGCGCGAAGAGGCCCCGCAGCGCCTCCGAGCCGGTGAAGAAGTCCTCCGGCTTCACGCGCCAGGGTCGCGCCTTGAGGTCCAGCGCCGCCTCGCCCGCCGCCCGCACGGAGCGGAGCTGCGGGGACATGTACGCGCAGTTGAGGTACGTGACGCCGTCGGGAATCTCGAAGAGGTGACGCTGGCTGGGGATGGACACGGGGGGCTTGCTATCGTGTTGCATCTGGGGAACGCAACCGGGGGAGCTGCTTGAGCACGCGTCGGTGGATGTCGGGATGGGTCGTCTTCGGAGCGCTCGTGCTCGTGGCGTGGGGGCTCCTCCACGGCAGGTGGGGGACGGAGGCGCCCGCTGGGACTCCCACGCTCCAGGCCCGGGGCGGCACGCCCGCCTCCCCTGCTTCCCGGACCCGCGCGTCACCGCGTCTCAGCGGCACCCTGAGCATCCACGGCACCGTGGTGGACCTGCACGGCACCCCCATGGCCGGGGTGCGCGTCACCGCCTCGTGGCCGGAGCCCGGGCAGACGCTGTCCGGGCTGCCCTGCCCCGAGAGCACGCGGGAGCCGCATCAGGACCCCAGGGACCCGAGCACCCGGAACCGGAAGCTCCCCGACTGCGTGTACGGCATGGCGGACGTCATCATCGACCTCGTCCGCGCGCGCGAAGGCGAGGCCCCGCTCCATGGCGAGGCCACCACCGGCCCGGACGGGACGTTCGTCCTCGAGGGACTTCCCGAAGGTCCCCAGATGCTGTGGGCGCTCGGAGAGCGCGGCGCGGCGGTGCGCTCCGGCGTGCCCTCCGGCGCCCAGGGCGTGGAGCTGGTGCTGCAGCCGGGCATCCAGGTGGCGGGCACCGTCCTCGGAGGGGACGAGCCCCTCGCCGGGGCCACCGTGACGGTGGTGTCCCTCGATTCGTCGACGCGCTTCTTCGACACGACCAGCGGCGCGGATGGCCGCTTCCGCGTCGGCCCCCTGCCGCGCGACCCGTACCTCATCCTCATCGAGAAGGAAGGCTGGTTCCCGGTGCTCACCGACACCCGGGACGGAACGATGATTCACCTGCGCCGCTCGAGCCGGCTCTCCGGCCGGGTGGTCTCCCAGGGGGCTCCCGTTCCCGGCGCCGAGGTCCGGGTGTCCGAGGGCAACGGCATTCCGCGCGACGACGCGCGCCGGCTCACGGCGGACGCGCAAGGACGCTTCACGCTGGAGCTGCCCGCGGTAGCGCACACGCTCAGCGCCGCGCGCGACGGGCGCTACGCGCTCGCCCGGGTGGCGGAGGGCGACGCGTCTCCAGAGGTGGTGCTGGAGCTGGGCAGTGCCCTGCACGTGGATGGCCTCGTGACGGACGAGTCGGGACGGCCCGTGGCCGGCGCCACCGTGAAGATGCACACGAATGAGAAGTACATCACCACTCTGAAGACCGTCTCCGGCGAGGACGGGCGCTTCCGCGTGGGACCCGCGGAGCCGATGACGTGGGACTTCACGGTGGGAGCGCCCGGGCACATCTACCTGGAGTTCATCGAACCGCAAGAGGTGACATCCGGCATGGCCCCCGTGCGGCTCGTGCTCACCCGCGCCGCCTCCGTCAGCGGTCGCATCACGGACGCCGAGGGCCACCCGCTCGCGGGACTTCCGCTCCAGTCCGTGCGGCCCGTCGAGCCAACGGAGGACGCGCCCGGGAAAGAGGAGCCGCAGGACCGCACCTGGACGGATGAGGAAGGCCGCTTCAGCATCGACGTCAGCGAGCCCGGGGACTACCGCATCGACGTCCGGGACACGCCCTTCATCGACGCCTCCTTCCCCGTCCGCGCACCCGCGAAGGACGTGCACCTCACGCTGAAGCGGGGCGCGTCCGTCGCGGGGACGGTGGTGGAGTCGAATGGACTGCCGCTGCGGGGCTGCTTCGTGGAGCTGTTGGTCCTCCATGAGGACGACACGGCGAGCCTGAAGCGTGCCGGGTCCACCGACGAGCAGGGGCGCTTCCTCATCCAGGGCGTGGAGCCCGGCCGCTACCGGCTGATGGCAACGCAAGAGGTCCCCGGCGTCACCCGCCAGACCTGGCGTGAGGTGGAGCTGAAGGAAGGTCCCCGGGCCCAGGTGGAGCTGCGGCTGGCGCCGGAGCGCACCTTGTCCGGCACCGTCGTGGACGTCGCGGGCAAGCCCGTGGAAGGCGCCTACGTCCGGGCCCGTGCGCTCGAGGCGTCGGAGGAAGGGCCGTCCTGGAGGAGGGGCCGCCGCGGCAATCGCTACCACGGGCCCGAGGGCTACGAGACGGGACCGGACGGCCGCTTCACCCTGCGCGGCCTGACGGAGGCGGAGTACGTCCTCAGCGCCTGGCTGAACCACCATGTCTTCGCCCCCGAGCGGTCCACGGGAGGCACACCCGGCGAGAAGGACGGGCTCCGGGTCGGAGCGGGCACGACGGAGGTGCGCCTCGTCCTCCAGCGGGAGCCCGTCATCACCGGCCGCGTGGTGGGCTCCGACGGCGCTCCCGTCACCCGGTTCCGGGTGCACGGACACCCCATGGAGGACCCGGGCGGTGCCTTCACCCTGCCCCTCCCGAGGCTGGACTCCGAGACGCTCATCATCCAGGCGGAAGGGCTTCCCCCACGACTCCTCGAGCTGCCGACCTCCAAGGGGGACGTGGTGGACCTGGGCGTGGTGCGGCTGGGCGGAGGCCGTAGGCTCCGCGGCCGCGTGTTGGACGCCGAGACGTCCGCGCCCGTCGACACGGCCCTGTTCACCCTCTTCGACCGCGCCGCCGACCCGGAAGTGGCTCCCCAGTATCCCCACGTCATCCTCGTCGGGGAAGCGGAGGAGGACGGCGTCTTCGACCTTCCCGCCGTGGACCTGGAGGCCTTCGACCTGGTCGTGCACGCGCCGGAATACCTCGGCCAGCAACTCACGCCGGCACCGGAGCAAGAGGAACTGACGGTGCGGCTGGACCCGGGCGCCCGCGTGGAGGTGACGGTGAAGGACCGCCGGGGCCGGCTGCTCGCCACGCACATCGAGTTCGAAGGCGACGAGGGCTTCCGTGTGCTGAGCACCGCCTCCCAGGGCCGGCGCGTCCAGCGCGGCCTGCCGCCGGATACCTATACGGTGAGCCTGGACGGCGAAGGCTTCGACGCCCGCCGCTTCCCCGACTTCCCTCCGCAACGCGTGGTGGTGCCCGCGAAGGGCACCGTCCGTGTCCTCTTCCAGGAGAAGGAATAGGAGGGACGCGCTAAGGGAGAACCCCAGGGGTCATTCCCGCGCCACCCGGCGGGGCGGCCCTATGACACCCGGGCAACGCGGGGCCGCTGTTGCCCCGACTACACCCGGTGTGGTGGCCATTCGACGCCGACAGGCAGTCCAGGGCGATTGGCTGTCGTCCATCCATCGGCGCAGACGCCGGAAAATCGGGCGTGCGGGTGGCTTCGGGTACGGTGGGAGACGCGCCATGCCCTTCAAGTTCGTCCACGCCGCAGACCTGCACCTGGACACGCCATTCCGGGGGGTGGCCGCG
The DNA here is from genome assembly GCF_012933655.1 of Pyxidicoccus fallax. Classification (GTDB taxonomy): domain Bacteria; phylum Myxococcota; class Myxococcia; order Myxococcales; family Myxococcaceae; genus Myxococcus; species Myxococcus fallax. Next base: position 22,676 of record NZ_JABBJJ010000036.1, read on the forward strand.
CAGGGGCCGCTCCCCGGCCGCTTCCAGGAGTCCACCTTCCGCGCGCTCACGCGCATCGTCGACCTGTGCCTGCGCGAGCGCGTGGCCTTCCTGTTGCTCGCGGGCGACTTGTTCGACGTGAAGGACCGCTCCGTGCGCGCGCGCCTCGCGCTGCGAAGCGAGCTGGCCCGGCTGCACTCCGCGGGCATCCAGTCCTTCATCGTCCACGGCAACCATGACCCGCTCAGCGGAGACACGGGAACGCTGGGCCTGCCCGCGTCGGTGAAGGTGTTCGGCCCGGACTGGGAGGAGGCGGAGGTGGTGCGCGAGGGCCGCCGCCTGTGCCGGGTGCAGGGCGTCTCGTACCCGGACGTGGAGGTGCGCGACGACTTGTCCGCGCGCTTCCGTCGCACCGGGGAGGGCTTCTCGGTGGGGCTCCTGCACGCGAACCTGGGCGGCGCGGAGGGCCACGCCAACTACGCGCCCTGCACGTCGGCGGGCCTGGGCTCGCGCGGGCTGGACTACTGGGCGCTGGGGCACGTGCACACGCGGGCGGAGCACCTGCTGCCCGGCGGCGGCGTGGCGGTGTACCCGGGCAATCCGCAGGGCCGTCACGCCAACGAGGCCGGCGAGCGCGGCTGCGTGCTGGTGGAGGTGGAGGACGGCGGCATGCGGCGGCGCTTCGTCCCGGTGGACGGCGTGCGCTGGCACAAGCTGGAGCTGCCGCTGTCCGGCCTGGGCACGTTGGACGGGCTGCTGGACACGGCGGTGGAGGCGGTGGAGTCGCGGTGCTCTGCGGAGCTGGACGGCCACGCGGTGCGGCTCACCCTCACCGGCCGCGGCCCGCTGCACCGCGAGCTGGCACGGCCCGGCGCGCTGGCGCAGGTGGAGACGGACCTGCGCGAGCGGCTGGCCCAGGGCCACCCGCCGGTGCTGCTGGAGTCGCTGCGGGACAGCACCCGGCCGGAGCTGGATTTGGAGGCGGTGCGGGCCTCGGGAGGCTTCGCCCGCACGCTGCTGGAGGAGGCGCGCTTCCTGGTGGAGAGCCCGGCGGAGCTGGCGCGCCTCTGGGAGCAGGAGGCGCTGGGCAGCCTGGGCCAGCGGCTGAAGCGGCTGGGCGTGGATGCCCTGGAGGCGCCCCGTCCGGAGTGGGTGGTGGGCGCGGGCAGGCACGGCGTGGAGTCGCTCCACGAGGAGGAGGCGTCATGAAGCCAGGGCTGCGCATCGACTCGCTGCGCGTGCTGGGCTTTGGCCGCTTCTCCGGCATGACGCGGGAGCTGGGGCCGGGACTGCACCTGCTGTACGGACCGAACGAGGCGGGCAAGAGCACGCTGCTGGCCTTCCTGCGCAGCATGCTGTTCGGCTTCGAGAAGAACGGGCACCCGGAGCGGTACGAGCCGAAGTCTGGCGGCCCCTTCGGCGGAGAGCTGCGCCTGACGACGGACGTGGGGCCGCTGCTGGTGCGGCGCGTGGCGGCGGGGCGGCGCGCCAAGGGCGAGCTGAGCGTGCTCGGGCCGGATGGACAGTTCCTTCCTCCGGAGCGGCTGGAGGACGCGCTGGGGCACGTGTCGCGCGAGCTGTTCTTCGACGTCTTCGCCTTCCGCCTGGACGAGCTGGCCGGCTTCGAGCGGCTCACCGAGCAGCGCGGCGCGTCCGAGGCGCTGGTGGCCGCGAGCATGCGCGGCGCGCGCAGGCTGCCGGAGGTGGTGGCGCGGCTGCAGAAGAGCGCGGACGAGCTGTACAAGCCGAACGGGACGAAGCCGATGCTCAACGAGACGCTGAAGAAGCTGGAGGAGGTCCAGTCCCGGCTGCGCGAGGTGGGTGACCGGCCCGCGCGCTACTTCGCGGAGCGGGAGCGGCTGGCCACGCTCGGCGAGGAGCAGCGGGGGCTGGACGCGGAGCTGCTCTCGGTGGGCCGCGAGGTGGAGCGGCTCGCGCGCCTGGAGGCGGCGCTGGGAGACCTGGTCGCGCTCGCCGAGGTGCGCGCGGAGCTGGAGTCGCTGCCCGCGCTGGAGCACTTCCCCGAGGGCGGCGAGGCCCGGCTGGAGGACGCGCTGCTGCGGAACAGGAACCAGCGCGCGGAGGGCGCGCGGCTGGAGCAGCGGCTCGCGACGGTGCGCGCGGGATTGGAGCGGCTGTCCACGCCCTCGCGGGTGCGTGGGCGCGAGGAGGCGCTGCGGCTGGCGCTGGCCGCGTATCAGGAGCGCTCGGGGTTGATGCGGGCGCTGCCGGCCCGGCGCGCGGCGGTGGCGGAGAAGCGCCGTCAGGTGGAGCGCGAGCTGAAGGAGCTGGGGCTGCCGGTGGACGGGCCCGGGCTGCTGGCGCTCGACTTGAGCGCGGGCGTGCGCGCGACGCTGGAGGAACTGGCCACGCGGCTTGGCGCCGTGGAGACGGAGTGCCGGGAGGCGTCGGGGAACCGGAGCCGGCTGCGCGCGGAGCGGGAGCGGCTGGACGGCGAGGTGGCTGGCGCCGAGGCGGAGCTGGCGAGGCTGCCGGAGACGCTGCCGGGACAGGTGCGCCAGCAGCAGGCGGGCCTCGCGCGGATGCGCGGGGTGCGCGCGGAGCTGGAGAAGCTGGGTGAGCAGCGCGCCGAGCTGCGGCGCCAGTTCGAGAGTGCCCGCACGCAGTCGGAGCCTCCACCGGTGGAGGTGGTGGTGCCCGTGTGGTGGGTGCCGGCCGTCGCGGCGGTGGTGGTGGTGTTCTCGGTGGTGGCGTGGCTGCTGGCGGGGACGCAGGTGGCGGTGCTGTGCGGCGTGGGCGGCCTGCTGCTGACGGGAGTGCTGGAGATGGCGCGGCGGCGCGTGGAGACCGCGCGCGCCTCGGCGCTGGAGGCCCATGCGGCGCGGCAGCGGGGGCGGCAGCAGGAGGAGGAACGGCTGCGCTCGGTGCTCGTGGGACTGGCCGCGCGCGAGGAGGTGCTGCACCGCGAGCTGCTGGCCTCGGCGCAGGAGGCCGGGATGACGCCGGTGGCGACGCCGGCGGACATGGCTTCGAAGGAGGCCGCGCTGGCGGAGGCGCTGGAGCAAGCCGGACGGCGTGAGTCGCTCGTGCGAGAGCGGGAGAAGCAGGGCGCGGAGCAGGGCCGCGCGCAGCGGGAGGAGCGGCGCGCGGAGGAGGTGCTGCGGGAGGTCGAGCAGCGGCAGGCGGAGCTCGCGCGGACGCTGGCGGGACATCTCGCCGCTCGGAGCTTCCCGGTGACGCTTCCCGCCTCGGCCGCGCTGGCGCTGTGGCGGGATGCCGCGGCGCTGAAGCAGCGGTTGCTCGATGTGGGCACCGAGGAAGCGGCGCTCAGCGTGGATGAGCAGACCTGTGCGCCCGTGGCCATGCGGCTGTGGGAGGAAGCGGTGGCGGCGGGACTCGCCTCGGAGCCGGTGGCGACAGTCCCCTCCCCGAGCACCCTGGAGACCGTGGCCGCGAGGGTCTCCGCCGCGCTGGAGACCGCGCGCGAGCAGGACGTGGAGCACCGGGCCCTGGAGCAGAACCATCGCGAGCTGCTCGCGGAGAAGGCCCGGCTGGACGGCCTGTGCCACGCGGAGGAGACGGCCATCGCGACCCTGCTCGCCGAGGGCGGCGCCACCGATGAAGAGTCCTTCCGCCGCCGCGCCGCGCAGGCCCACCGGTACGCGGAGCTGTCCCACCGCGCGCGAGAGCTGTCGCAGCGCCTCGAAGCGCGCACGGGCCTGTCCGAGTCCCAGGCGCGAGAAGCCCTTCGTGAGACGGGCGGCGAGCAGGGTCTGCACTCCGCACTGGAATTCCAGCGCGCGCGCCACACCGAGGCCCAGCAGCGCCAGAAGGAGGTCCTCACCGACCGGGGCGCCCTCAAGCAACTGCTGGAGCAGTGGGAGAACGACGGCGAGCTGTCGCGGCTGCGCATCGAGGAAGAATCCCTGAAGGCCCGCGCCGCCGAGCTGGCCACGCGCTACGCGGCGGACCGGCTGGCGCTGGCCCTGCTGTCACGCGCCCGCCGCCGCTTCGAGGAGGAGCAGCAGCCCCGGGTGGTGCAGCTCGCCTCCGAGCACTTCGACGCCCTCACCGGAGGCCGCTACCGCCGCGTCATCATCCCCAACGCCGAGGAGCGCGAGCTGCGCGTCAGCGACGGCGAGCAGGACTGGAGCGCGGCCTCGCTCTCCCGGGGCACGCGCGAGCAGCTCTACCTGGCCTTCCGCCTCGCCGTGGTGCGCGACTTCGCGGAGACGCGCGGCGCACTGCCGCTCATCGTCGATGACGTCCTCGTGAACTTCGACCCGGAGCGCGCACGCGGCGCCATCCGCCTGTTCGCCCGGCTCGCCACGCAGCAGCAGGTCATCGCCTTCACCTGCCACCCGTGGCTGCGCGAGCTCTTCGAGGCCGAGGGCGCCCGCGTGCAGGAGCTGGACTCCAGCACGAGCAAGCCCCAGCAGGCCTCCCTCACCGTGCTCCAGGCGGGCTGAGTCCCGCCGCCGCGCCACTGGTACACTCGTGGCGCGGCTCGCGGAGGCTGGATGCGCAAGGGGACGAGGCTGGGAGTGGTCCTCGGGGTGCTGGCCCTGCTGCTGGGGCTCGGTCTCTCGATGCGCAGCGGGCAGCCGGCCCCCTCGCTCCAGCGTCAGTCCCAGGCTGTTCGCCCGGACACGCGCCTCCTTCCCGCGCCTCCGCCCCGTCCCGAGGGCGACCTGCATGTTCGCGGCGTGGTGCTTGGAGAACAGGGCCCTGCCCCCAGGGTGCGCGTCTCCGCCACGCGAGCGGAAGCCGGGCACACCCTGTCCACGCTGTCCTGCGGGGACCTCCTCCAGCGACATGACGAGCTGCCCGCCAGGCTCTCGGACTGCCTCGACGAAGCAGCGAGCGCCGTGCTGGAGCTCGTCCTGTCACGTCAGGGCGAAGCCCTCGTGTACGCGGAGACCGTCACCGCGGACGACGGCAGCTTCAGCCTCGAGGGGCTTCCCGACGGAGACTTCACGCTCTGGGCCGCGGACTCGCGACGCGCGGGGATGTGGCCGGACATCGCGGCCGGCGCGGAGGGACTCACGCTCCGCCTCGGAGCAAGGCGCTGGCTGGAGGGCCTCGTCTCCGGTGAGGACGGAGTCCCCCTGGCTGGCGTCCGGGTGACGGCGCTCCACACGGAACACACCCGCTTCTTCGACACTGTGTCCGGAACGGACGGCCGCTACCGCCTGGGCCCCCTGCCCCTCGCGGACTACCGCGTCGCTCTCTCGAAGGAGGGCTGGCTACCGGAACTCACGCACGGCGCCCCGTACGAGGAGACGACCCTCCGCCGTCCCAGGCGTCTCGTGGTGCGCGTGCGAAGCCAGGGTGCGCCCGCCGCCGGAGCCGAGGTCCGCCTGCGACGGCTGGAAGACGCCCGGGGCGCATCGCCCATCCACCTGGCGGAACAGGTAGCCACCACGGACGCGGAGGGCCGCGTCACCTTCGAACCCCTGTGGCCCTTCGTGCACCGCCTCACGGCCTCCCTCGGCACGAGTCACGCCATCGCCCGGGTGGAGCCGCACGCCCCCGAGACCCAGGTGGTGCTGGAGCTGGGCAACGCGCTCCGCGTCGAGGGCACGGTGCGCGACCGCGAGGGAAGGCCCGTGGCCGGGGCACGGGTAAGGGCCCATCTTGCGGGCGAGAGCGAGGAGGCGCACGAGGCCACCACCGACACCGCCGGCCACTACCTTCTCGGTCCCCTCGCACGCGGCAGCCACGCGTTCCAGGTCTTCGCCTCCGGATACCTCACCGAGGAGCCCCGGTGGCTGAAGCTCGGGCCGGAGACAGGACCGGTGGACTTCGTGCTGGCTCCAGCGGCCCCCATCGAGGGGCAGGTGGTGGACGAGGAAGGGCGTCCTCTCGCCGGATTCCTGCTGAGCTCGAGCTGCCCGAGGGTACGCCTCGCCTGGCGAGCGACAACGTGACCGACATCTCGGATGAGCTGGGCCGATTCCAGCTGAGTGCCCCCACGCCCGGCCCTTACACGCTCACCTTCGGAGAGCTGACGCTCCCTGCTTTCGAGACACTCCAGGTCGAGGCGCCCACCACGGAGGTCCGCTGGGTGATTCCCGGGAAGGCCCGCGTGACGGGGAGCGTCACCGACGAACATGGCGCGCCCGCCGCTCGGGTCAGGATGAGGCTGTGGCTCGAGGCAGACGGGTCGCTCAAGGCCCGGGGCACGACGGATGCGCGTGGGCACTTCTCCCTGTGGGGCTTGTCCCCGGGCCGGTATGTGCTCGAAGCCGCCGAAGGCTCGGGAGAGGTCGAGCGCTTCACCTTCCATGCCTTGGAGTTGCGGGAGCGAGAAACGGCCGAGGTGGACCTGCGCCTGGAGGCGGGCTGGACGCTGTCGGGACGCGCCGTGGATGAGACGGGCCACCCCCTGGCTGGTGTCCACATCCGCGCGCGCGCCTTCCCGGAACACACGCCTTCCTGGCGGCCCGGCGCCTGGGTCCATGAACCCTACGGAACGACTCCTTCCGTCCACACGGGAGCCGATGGCCGCTTCACGCTGCGCAACCTTCAGGGCCGTGAGGCCGAGTTGGAGGTGGACCTGGAAGGCTATCGCGCGCCGCCGCCCGACGAGCTCCGCGTGCGAGAGGGCAGCACGGACCTGCGCGTCGTCCTGCGGCGCATGGCCCGAATCCATGGGCGGCTCCTCGGTCCGGAAGGCGCGCCCATCACCCGCTTCGGTGTGAGCGGCATGGAGGTGATGGACCCGGAGGGCGACTTCTCGGTTCCCATCCGGCGCTCCGGTACCTACCACCTGAAGTTCTCAGCGAAGGGAATGGCCCCGCTGCTCCACCGGGTGCCCGCGAGAGAGGGCACGGACGTGGACATGGGCGAGCTCCACCTGAGCCCGGGACGGAGGATTTCGGGACGCGTGCTGGATGCGGAGACGTCCTCGCCGCTGGAAGGAGCCCAGGTCCTGACCTCCAACCTCCGGAACCCGCGCATCCGGATCCGGTCGCACCCCAACGCGGTCCGCACGGACGTGGACGGCACCTTCACGCTGCCCCACGAACCGTCACGCCCCCTCCAACTCCTCGTGGAGGCGGAGGGCTACCGCGTCCGCAGCCTCGAGCTCGGCGGTGGAGACGTGGACGACCTCACGGTCCACATGGAGCAAGGGGCCCGGGTGATGCTCCTCGCGAAGGACGCCCAGGGGCGGCCCGTGGCGGCCAGCGGCTACCTGGACCAGGAAGGCTCCGGCATGGAGCTGGGCACCTTCTTCTACGCCGAGAATGGCATGGACGTGCTGAGGGGGCTGGAACCCGGCCGCTATCGGGTGCACGCCGGCCCGTCCGGGAAGAATGAGAACCACCTCGTCTTCCCCATCCACTTCGTGGACATTCCCGCCACGGGTGAGGTCTCCATCGAGTTGAGGGCACGCGACTCCGGCGCCACGCTGGAACTGCGCCTGAAGGGCGCCACCACCACCGCCGCCCTGTACCTGGGCGTCGCGCCCAGGCCCATTCCGCATGGCAGCCACTCTTCCCTGCTGAGCCGCGCCCTGGAGGCGGAAGACGTGAGCCCCGGCGTCGTGCGATTCCGCAACCTTCCCCCGGGACGCGCCACGCTCCTGCTCGTGAAGAACGAGGCCATCGTCTACCTCGACGAAGTCGACCTTCCCGCCGAGGGCACGGTGGTACGCGAAGTGACCTTCGACGAGAAGCTCCTCCGCCCCTGAGCGGGACTCCCGAGCCGCGGGCTGAGCCCGGCACTGCTACATTCGTGGCGGGGCTCGGGGAGGCAGGATGCACAAGGGGATGAAGCGGGGGTTGGCCCTCGGGGTGCTGGCCCTGTTGCTGGGGCTCGGGTTCTGGATGAGCCGGGGGCACGAGCCCTCCGCGCTCCAGCGCGAAGCCCACGCGCTCCGCCCGGGCTCGGGCTTCCTGCTCCCCACGCCCGCACCGCGTCCCAAGGGCGACCTGCGCATCCGTGGCGTCGTGCTCGGAGAGCGAGGGCCCCTGTCCGGGGTGCGCGTCTCCGCCACGCGCGCGGAAGCCGGGCACACGCTGTCCACGCTGTCCTGCGCGGAGCTCCTCCAGCAGTCGAGCTGGGGCCGCGCGAAGCTCGCCGCGTGCATGGACGAAGCGGCGAGCACCGTGCTGGAGCTCGTCCTGTCACGTCAGGGCGAAGCGCCCCTGTACGCGGAGACCTCCACCGCGAACGACGGCAGCTTCAGCCTCGACGGGCTGCCCGCGGGAGACTTCGTGCTCTGGGCGGTGGACGCGCGAGGCACGGGGATGTGGCCGGACATCGCCGCCGGAGCGGAGGGCCTCTCGCTGCGCCTGGAAGCGGTGCGCTGGCTGGAGGGCACCGTCCTCGGTGAGGACGGCGGTCCCCTGGCCGGCGTGCGGGTGACGGCCCTGCACACCGAGCACACCCGGTTCTTCGACACCGAGTCCGGGCCGGATGGCCGCTACCGCCTGGGCCCGCTTCCCCTCGCGGACTACCGCATCGCCCTCTCCAAGGAGGGCTGGCTGCCGGAGCTCGTGACGGGCACTCCGAATCAGCAGACGACCCTCCGCCGCCCCCGGCGACTCGTGGGACGCGTGCTGCACCAGGGCGCGCCCGCTCCCGGCGCCGAGGTCCGCCTGCGGCGACTGGAGGGCGACAGAGGCCCACTGTGGATTGACGTCGCGGAACTGGCGGTCACCTCCGACGCGGAGGGCCGCTTCACCTTCGAGCCCCTGTGGCCCTTCGCGCACCGGCTCACGGCCTCGCTTGGCGCGAGTCACGCCATCGCGCGGGTGCGGCCGGACGCTCCCGAGACCCAGGTGGTGCTGGAGCTGGGCAACGCGCTCCGCCTCGAGGGCACGGTGCGTGACAGCGCGGGGAGCCCCATCGCCGGAGCGCGGGTGCGGGCCCATCCGGATGGCAAGCTTTCAGAGGCGTACGCGGCCAGCACCGACGCCGCGGGCCGCTATCGCCTCGGTCCCCTGGCTCGCGGCACGCACCGCCTCGTGGCGCTCGCGCCCCGGTATCTCGATGCGGTGCAGGAGCTGAAGCTCGGCGCGGAGACGGGGCCGGTGGACTTCACGCTGACCTCCTCGGCTCCCATCGAAGGCCACCTGGTCGACGACGAGGGACACCCGCTCGCCGACTTCATCATCGAGCTCCAGCTGCCCGACGGCGCGCCGCGCCTGCCGAATGGCACGCCGTCGACCGTCTCGGACGAGGCGGGCCGCTTCCAGCTGAATGCCCCCGCTCCGGGCCGCTACACCCTCCACATCGAAGACCTGGAGGGCTCCTTCCGCGAGCGCCACCAGGTCGACGCCCCCGACACGAAGGCCCGCCTCGTGCTCGACCGGAAGGCCCGCGTGTCGGGGACCCTCACCGACGAACACGGCGCGCCCGTTCCCGGGGCTCGGATGCGGCTGTGGCGCATGGAAGAGCCGGTGTCCGCCCAGGCCCGGGGCATGACGGATGCGCGAGGGCACTTCTCCCTCTGGGGCCTGTCCCCGGGGCGCTACCTGCTCGAAGCCGCGGAAGGCTCGGGAGGCGTGGAGCGCCTCGCCTTCCACCCCGTGGAGCTGCGGGAGCGTGAAGCCGTCGAGGTGCCCCTGCGCCTGGAAGCAGGGCGGACCCTGTCGGGGCTCGTCGTGGATGAGGCGGGCCACCCCGTCTCCGAGGTCAGCGTCTTCACGTTCTCCTTCGCGGAACACGTCCCCGAGTGGCGGCGTGAGTTCAACCCCCAGGGCACGGATGGACCGACGCCGTCCGTCCGCACCGGAGCCGATGGCCGCTTCACGCTGCGGAACCTCCAGGCCCGCGAGCTCGAGCTGCGCACCCACCGGACGGGCTACGACGAGCCGCCGCCCGAGGAGCGCCGCGTGCGCGCGGGAGACACCGACGTGCGCATCGTCCTGCGGCGCATGGCCCGAATCCATGGGCGGCTCACCGGCCCGGACGGTGCGCCCCTCCGCCACTTCCGGGTGAACGGGGAGCAGACGATGGCCCCGGAAGGAGCCTTCTCGCTGCCCATCGACCCCGCCGGCCACTACTCCCTGGAGCTCTCCGCGCAGGGGATGGCCACGCGGGTTCTCAGGGGGAAGGCACGCGAGGGCACGGACGTGGACCTGGGCGAGGTCCGCATGAGCCCGGCGCGAAGGGTGTCGGGACGCGTGCTGGACGCCGAGACGTCCAAGCCCGTGGAGCGTGCCTGGGTCCTGACCTCCACCTTTCGAGAGCCGAGCTTCCCGGTCCGGACCCATGACAAGGTGGTCCGCACGGATGGGGATGGCGCCTTCACCCTGCCCGCCGAGGAGCCCGGTCCCCTCCAGCTCTTCGTGGAGGCGGAGGGCTACCGCGCGCGCGGCCTCGAGCTCGGGAGTGGAGACGTGGAGGGTCTCACGGTGCTCCTGGAGCGGGGAGCCCGGCTGACGCTCTCCGCGAGGGACGAACAGGGGCGCCCGGCGACGGTCAGCGTCTACCTGGACCGGGAAGGCGCCGACAGGTCGACGCGCGGCACCTACGTCAGCGTCGAGCACGGCAGGAGCGTGATGAGCGGACTGGAGCCCGGCCGCTATCAGGTGCACGTCTCTTCATTCGCGAGGCAGGGGCCCACCCCGGTCTTCCCCATCCCATCCGTGGACATCCCCGCCACGGGCAACGTGTCCGTGGACCTGAGGGCACGGACCTCCGGCGCCACGCTGGAAGTCCATGCGAGGGGTGACGCCACCAGCGCCTTCCTCTATCCGGGCATCGCGCCTCCCATCCGCCTGCATGGCGATTGCGATGAACTGCAATCTCGCTCCGTGCGCCCCACGGGTGAGCTCCCGGGCGTCGTGACGTTCCGGAACCTGCCTCCTGGCCGCGTCACCCTCATCGTCTTGAAGTACCAAGCCTTCATCCACCGCGAGGAAATCGACCTCCCCGCCACGGGCACCGTGGTGCGCGAGGTGACTCCCGACTGGAAGCCCCTCCCAACTCCCTGAGCGGAATTCCCGAGCCCGCCCGCTCCCCTCCCTGGAGCACGCATCTATATGCCTTGACAGGCATATAGATGAATCAGCATATACATCCCATGCTGAGCGCGTTCGAAGTGGTGGCGGAGCCGAACCGCCGCCGCATCCTGGACTTGTTGCGCGAGGGCCAGCGTCCCGTCGGGGACCTGGTGGACCGGCTCGGGCTGACGCAGCCGACCGTGTCCAAGCACCTGCGCGTGCTCAAGGATGCGCGGCTGGTGGACGTGGAGCAGGACGCGCAGCGGCGGCTGTACCGCCTGCGCCCCGAGCCCCTCGTGGAATTGGACTCGTGGCTCGCGCCGTACCGCGAGCTGTGGTCCCGCCGGCTCGACGCGCTGGAGCGACACCTGGACACCATGGCGGACGAACCGCCCGCCCCCACCCGCCGAAGCCCGGCCCCGAAGAGGAGGAAGCGATGAAGAACGGAACCCTCACGACGAAAGGCAACCAGGTCGAGCTCCGCTTCGAGCGGCGGCTCGCCCACCCGCCCGAGAAGGTCTGGCGCGCGCTCACCGAGGCGAAGGAGCTGGCCCAGTGGTTCCCCGCCCGCATCGAGGGCCGCCGCGAGGCCGGCGCCGAATTGCGCTTCTTCTTCGAGGAGGGGGAGCCCTCCACCGGGAAGATTTCCGTCTTCGACCCGCCGCGCCTCCTCGAATACACGTGGGAGGGAGACCGGCTGCGCTGGGAATTGCGCCCCGAGGGCGCCGGCTGCCTGCTCGTCTTCACCACCATCCCCGGTGACCGCGCGAATGTCGCCCGCGACGCCACCGGCTGGCACATCTGCCTCGACAACCTGGAGGCCGGCCTCGACGGCAACCCCGCCGCCGCGTTCGACAAGGAGCGCTTCTCCGCCCTCAACGCGGAGTACGCCGCGCGCTTCGGCCTGGGCGCCTTCCCCGCCTTCATGACGGGCGCGGCCAACCGCGTCGCTCCCGCCTCGCTGCGCATCCCCGGCGTGGAGGCCTTCGTCTTCGACGGCGCCGACGGCACCCAGCTCACCCTCTGCCACGCGAAGAGCGACGCGGAGACCGGCGAACAGTGGCGGGACTCCGACGAGTACCTCGTCGTCCTGGAGGGCCGCTACGTGGTGCGCATCAACGGCATGGACATCGAGCTGGGCGCCGGGCGGGAGTTCATCATTCCCCATGGCGCCAGGACCTCCGGCAGATTCAGCGCCGGCACGCGCACGATTCACGCCTTCACCGGCCAGGGCCTGAAGCGCGCGGAGTCGTAGGAGCCGCAATGATTGGGAGGCGCACCGCCTCCCGAAGGTCCCCGCCGACCCGTCCTGACGGACTGTGTCACCGGCGTACGCGCCTGCGTTCGTCTCCGACGCGAGCCACCACCACCCACGGTCCGTTTCCTCACACGGGCAGAGCGCCTCCCTCGGAGCGCCCGGCTCATTACAACCAGCACGGCATCTGGCAGCCCTATTGCAAACGGGGCCTCTCAGCAGAACCGAGAGGAACACCGCCATGCCCCGTATCGCGAGCACCGAAGTCGTCGTCCCCAAGTCCCTGTCCGTGGAGGAGCGCGAGCGTCTGACGGACGCGCTGTACGCGGTCCACCAGCAGATTTTCGACGGCGTGGAGCGGGAGTCGTTCGCGAAGTACGTGGTGGAGTCGAAGGCGGAGCAGACGTGGATTCAGGTCCACAAGAACGACGCGGGCGACATCGTGGGCTACTTCGCGATGCACGTCTTCGAGAAGCCGCTGAACGGGGTGAAGACGGCGGTGTTCCGGGCGGAGGCCGGCTCGCTGCGGGCGTACCGGGGGGCCAACACCAGCTCGCGCCTCGGACTGTCGCTGATGCTGAAGTACCTGCTGCGGCACCCGGGCCGGCCGACGTACTACATGGGCTCGCTGGTGCACCCGTCCAGCTACGCGCTCATCGCCAAGTACTGCACCGAGGTGTGGCCGCGGCGCGAGCAGCCGGTGCCGCCGGAGCTGCTGGCCTTCATGGACGGGCTGGCCACGGAGTTCGGCCTGGAGAAGGTGGACGCGGCCAACCCGCTGCTGCGCGAGGTGGGCTGGCGCACGCGCGAGTCCGAGGTGGAGCGGGAGTACTGGCGGCAGTGCGACAAGCCGTCGGCGCGCTTCTTCGTGGAGGCCAACCCCGGCTACGTGGAGGGGCACGGGCTGGTGACGCTGGTGCCGGCGACGGTGGCCAACATCCTGGGCTTTCTGCGCGTGATGGGCGGGCGCCAGCTGCGCAAGCCCGTGGACGGCGCGCTGGCGCTGGCGCGGCGGCTGCCGGGCGGCGCGCGGCTGCGGCGCACGGAGGTGGCGCGGCGGCTGAAGGCCTCTCCGACGTTCGCCCACTTCGACACGCGGGCGCTGGAGTCGCTGGCCGTGCGCGCCCAGGTGCTGGAGCTGCCGGCGGGCCGCTACGTCTTCCGCAAGGGTGACGCGAGCGACGAGCTGTACCTGCTGGCCCGGGGTGCGGCGTACGTGCTGGCGGAGGACGGCGGGGGCGAGGAGGGGGTGGTGAACCAGCTCGGCAGCGGGACGGTGTTCGGCGAAATCGCGATGCTGGCGGGCGAGCGGCGCTCGGCCTCGGTGCGCACGGCGGCGGCGTCCACGCTGGTGCGGATTCCGCGCGCGGCGCTGCAGCCGCTGCTGGACGCGGACGCGGGGCTGCGCAAGAGCGTGTGGAACACCTTCGCGGAGCGGCGCTTCGACGACCTGGTGCGGAGCCAGGACCGCTACGCGCACCTGGACCGCAAGACGCGGCTCGCGTGGCTGCACCGGGGCGAGCAGGTGGAGCTGGCGGCGGGCGAGGAGCGGATGCTGGAGGCCGGCTCGCATCTGCTGATGCTGGCGGGCGCGGTGGAGCTGTCCCACGCGGCGCCGCGAATGACGGTGCGGGGCACGCTGCTGCTGGAGGTGGAGCGCCCCGTGCGCGTGGTGGCCCAGGAGGGCACGCGGCTGGTCGTCCTGCCGCGCCTGTCCTCGCCGGAGCTGCTCCGCGCGCTGGCGGTGAACGACGCGGAGGCCCTCTCCCTGTCCGTGGCCACGGTGCAGGTGCCTCGCGCGGCGGCGTGACGCTGCCCCACCCCACGAGCCGCCACACGGCAGCCGTGACGCGAGCCCGGGCCGACTCGCGTCACGCCCACAGGCGCCGCGCAATCACCTCGTCCAGATTGCGCTTATGGAAGACCTCCTCGAAACCGCCGCCGAGCACGTCCGCCGGCAGACAGGCGCCGAGGGAAATCGCCCGCACGCGCTCCGGCTCGCCGCGCGCCTCGCGCACCGCCGATTCCAGCGTGCGCAGGTAGTGGCGCGCCGAGCCGAGCGTGCTTGAGGACACCACGCCGCCGTGCCCCTGGATGACGCGCGAGCGGCCCCGCGCCTCCACGCGAGCGAGCGCCGCGTCGATGTCCGCCGGCGCCCCGTAGGCGAAGTACGCCATGTTCCCCACCGCCGTATCCGCGGAGAACAGCAGGTCCAGCGCGGGCACGTCGATGTTGAGCGTGCTCTGCGTATGCCCGGTGTTGGGGAACACCTCCAGCGCGTGGTGTCCCCACTGGAGGCGCAGGGGCGCGGACACGCGCAGCTCCGGGGCACGGAAGAAGCCGGCCTCCTCCTCCGACTGGTAGCGCTCCGCGCGGAAGGTGTCCTCCAGGCGCTCGTGCGCGAGCACCAGCGCCTCCGGGAACACCTGGAGCCCCGCGAGGTGGTCGCTGAAGCCGTGCGTGGAGACCACCAGCCGCACCCGGGCGCGCAGCTCGTCCTGGACGAAGCGCCGCAGCGCCTCCGCGTCCGCCCGGCTGCCGAGCGCGTCCACCATCAGCACCTCGGGGCCGTTGAGGAACAGGGTGGCGTTGGAGGCGTAGGTATCCCCGATGACGACCAGGACGTCCGGGGCCAGGGATTGGGTCTTCAGGCTCATGGAACGCACCTATCCCCAACTTCTCCACATGAATCCAGCGCATCGTCCGCATGAATCCATGCGAGAATCGAATGAATGATTCTGGACGTCAGACACCTGAGGCTGGTGGCGGCGGTGGTGGACACGGGCTCGGTGACGGCGGCGGCGCGCGTGCTGCACCTGTCGCAGCCGGCGCTGAGCCACCAGCTGCGCGACGTGGAGGAGCGACTGGGCGCCGAGCTGTTCCAGCGCCAGGGCCGGCGCATGGTCCTCACCGCTCCCGGCCGGCGGGTGCTGGAGGCCGCGCGCAAGGTGGTGGCCGAGGTGGACGCCGCCGAGGCGGAGGTCTCCCGCATGTCCCAGGCCTCCCAGGGCCTGCTGCGGCTGGCCACCGAGTGCTACACGGCCTACCACTGGCTGCCGGGCGTGCTGCGGCGCTTCTCCGCGAAGCACGCGGGCGTGGAGGTGCGCATCGCCGTGGACGCCACGCGCCGGCCGGTGGAGGCGCTGCTGTCCGGAGAGCTGGACCTGGGCGTCGTCAGCGGGCCCGTGCGGCACCGCCGGCTCGAAGGGGCACCCCTCTTCGAGGACGAGCTGATGGCCGTCATGGCGCCGGACCATCCGCTGGCGAAGAAGGGCGTGCTGCAGGCGGCGGACTTCGCGCGCGAGCACGTGCTGCTCTACAGCATCCCCCTCACGGAGAGCACCCTGTTCCAGGAAGTGCTGGTGCCCGCCGGGGTGAGCCCGGCGCGCGTGTCCCGCGTGGAGCTGACGGAGGCCATGGTCGAGATGGCCAAGGCGGGCCTGGGCGTGGGCCTGTTGGCGCGCTGGGCGGTGGCGCCGGAGCTGGCGAAGGGGACGCTGGCCGCCGTGCGCGTGACGAAGCACGGGCTGCGCCGTCACTGGCACGCGGCCTGGCCGCGCACGGTGCGCCCCGCGCCCTACCTCACCGCCTTCGTGGAATTGCTGGCGAAGGCCGGACCACCGGGGCGTTGAGCAGCGAACTCCGCTTCCCTCCGGCGCGCCGGGCTGTGGCAGACTCCGCGCGCCATTCGACTCCTACTGTCCATCCTCTTCTGGTCGTTCCTGGGGCTCTCCTGCGTGGTGCTCTTCGCGGGGGCCGTGCTCATCTGGCTCGTCACGCTCCCGTTCGACCGGAACGGGCGGGTGTTGCACCTGTACTCGTGCTTCTGGGCGCAGCTGTACTTCTATGTGAACCCGCTGTGGCACCTGAAGGTGGATGGGCGCGAGCGCCTGCCGTGGAACGAGCCGGCGGTGCTGGTGGCCAACCACGAGTCGCTGGGCGACATCCTCGTGCTCTTCGGCCTGTACAGCCCCTTCAAGTGGGTCTCCAAGGCGGAGAACTTCAAGCTGCCGTTCATCGGCTGGAACATGCGGCTCAACCGCTACGTGCCGCTGGTGCGTGGAGACCGGGCCAGCATCATCCAGATGATGGCGAAGTGTGAGTACTGGCTGGCGCGCCGCGTGCCCATCCTCATGTTCCCCGAGGGCACGCGCTCGTTCGACGGGAAGGTGAAGCCCTTCAAGGACGGCGCCTTCGTGCTGGCCATGAAGATGAAGTGCCCCATCATCCCCGTGGTCCTCACCGGCACGGCGCGCACGCTGCCCAAGCACGGCCTGGTGCTGAACGCCACCTCCCACTGCCACGTGCAGGTGATGCCCCCGGTGGACCCGGCCGCGTTCCCCGACGTGGCCACCCTGCGCGAGCACGTGAGGGACCTCATCATCGCGGAGAAGGCCCGCATCGAGGCGGAGCTGCCCACGCCCGCCCAGGCGTAGGCCCCCGGAGACCTCGACCCACCGGCCCTGCTACCCTCGCGGGGGGCGCACGGGAGGGGTGCATGCGAATGCGGTCCGTCGTGGTTGTCGCGCTCGGCGTGCTCGTGCTGGGCGTGGGGGTGGCGCTCGTCTTCTCGCGTCTCCAGTCCCCGTCGCCCACCCCGGCCTCCACCGCACGCGGTCTGAAGCGAGCGCTCCCCGGCCCCAGCACGCCCACGCCGCCGCCTCGCGGTGCCCTGTCCATCCGGGGCCGCGTGCTGGACAAGCACCGGGCCCCCGTCCCCGGCGTGGAGGTGTCCGCCACGCGTGCCATGCCCGGCGAGTCCCTCTCCGAGCTTCCCTGCGACGAGAAAGCTCCCAAGGTGCCGCTCTCCTCCGCCGCGTGCGAGGGCGCGGCGACGGAGGTGCTGCTGCAGCTCATCGAGGAGGAGCGCGGCGGCGCCCCCGTGCTCGCCCGGACCACCAGCGCGGAGGACGGCACCTTCCAGCTCGACGGGCTCCCCGAGGGCACCGTGACGCTCTGGGCGCTCGGCAAGCGGGACGCGGCGCTGCGGCCGGACGTGTCCACCGGAACCGACGGCGTGGAGCTGGTCCTCGGAGAGGGCGTGTCGCTCGCGGGCCGCATCGTGGTCGAGTCGGGCGCGCCGCTCGCGGGCGCGAAGGTGACGCTCTTCGACGTGGAAGGCTCGCGCTATTTCGAGCTGCTCACCGGCGCGGACGGCCGCTTCGCGTTCGGCCCGCTGCCGGACGTCCTCTACGGCCTCGTCGCCTCCAGCCCCGGCCTGATGCCGGTCTACCTGCCGGCCGTCACCCCGGAGCGCCTGAAAGAGGACCTCGTGCTCCACGCGTCCCGGCGCCTCGTCGGCCGGGTGCTCGCGGAGGGCAGGCCCGTCGCGGGGGCCCAGGTGCGGGTGGAGGCCACGTCCCACGTCACCACGTCGGACGCCCAGGGCCGCTTCAGCATCGAGCCGCTCGCCCCAGGCGACTACGTCGTATGGGGCGAGCACGCGGACCAGCACGCCCTGGCGCGGGTGACCCTCGATAAGGCACGGGAGACGGAGACCACCCTCCACCTGGGCACCCTCCTCTTCGCCGAGGGAACGGTGCGCGACGAGGCCGGCAACCCCGTCGCGGGTGTCGTCGTGGAGTGCAAGTACGAGATCGCCGAGCTCTGGCTCCCGAGCGCCACCACGTCGGCGGATGGCCGGTTCCGGCTGGGGCCCGTGCCTCGCAGCGACTTCCTCCGCTTCATGGTGCGCTCCGATGCGCACCTGCTCCACGTCGAGCTGAAACGCCTCTCGCCCTCCGGACCGCCCCTGGACTTCACCCTCATCCGGGCCGTCCTCGTCGAGGGCCTCGTCACCGACGACGAGGGACAGCCGCTGGAGGGGGTGGATCTCTACACGAAGGGGGTGGAGCTCGACACGGAACGGCGGGTGGACCCGCAAGGGACGAAGCACGGCCCGGATGCCGAGGAGTCGATCATCATGGACCTCTACCACCACGAAGAATCGGACGAGACGGGCCGCTTCCGGCTCAAGGTCCCCGCGCCGGGCCGCTACCGCGTCACCACCAGCGCCGTCAACCGCATCCCGCTGGAGGTGGCGGTGGACGCGCCCGCCACGGGAATCCACCTCCGGCTGCGCGAGGGCGCCACGGTGGAGGGCACGGTGGAGGACGCGCGCGGCGAGCCCCTGCCCGAGGTGGACCTCGTCCTGCGCCTCGGCCCCGGCACCGGCGCCAGCCCTCAGGAGACCGCGAGCGACGAGAAGGGACGCTTCACGCTGGACCGCCTGCCCCCCGGCACCCACACGCTGGAGGCGACGCTCCGGATTGGCGGCGCCGAGCACCGCGCCTCGCGCACCGTGGAAGTCTCGGGCCCCGGCGTCGTCTCCGTCACCCTGCGCATGGACACGGGCCAGTCCGTGTCGGGCCTCGTCGTGGACGAGCAGGGCCGTCCCGTCCCCGATGCCGAAGTGGAGGCGTATGCGCACTTCGACGAGGAGGACGAGCACCCGGGCGGCTCGCCCGCCACCGCGAGGACGGGCCCGGACGGACGCTTCACCGTGCACCACCTGGTGGAGGGTGCCGTCGTGCTCTCCGCCGACAAGCCCGGGTACGAGATGGACGCCTCGCGGTCCTCCCGGCAGGACCTGCGCGTGACGGCCCGCACGGGGGCCAGGGACGCGCGGCTCGTGCTGAACTACCGGGGCTTCATCTCCGGGCGCGTGGTGCGCGCGGACGGCGCTCCCGTCACCCGCTTCGCCGCCGGCATCGACTTCCTCGGCAACTTCGTGAGGAGCGAGGATGGCTCCTTCCGGTTGCCGATGACGCAGCCGGGTGCCCGGAGGCTGCGCATCCAGGCGCCGGACTTCGCGCCGTACGAGCGCGACGTGGAGCTCGCGGAGGGACAGGACCTGGACGTGGGCGAGGTGCGGCTGGAGAAGGGACGCCGGGTGCGCGGCCGGGTGGTGGACGCGGAGACCTCCGAGTTCCTGGCATCCACCACGGTGCTGCTCCGCCTGGCGGAGCGGCCCCCCGGCGAGCCGAAGCATCTCAGCCTGGACTCGGTCGAAACCGCCCACGACGGCACCTTCTCGTTCGGACCACTGGACGCGCGTCCCATGCTGCTGGAGGTGCTGGAGCAGGGCTATGTCCCCCTGCGCCAACCCATTGGAGAGGGAGACTCGGAATTGGAGCTGCGCCTGTCCCGGGGCGCGCGGGTGGAAATCACCGTGAGGGACCGCGAGGGCCGGCCCGTGGAGGCCACCGTCCAGCTCGTGCCCCTCGGTGGAGAAGCCATGAAGGCGATACCCCTGCATGGCCTGCCCACCTCGACGCGGATCGACATGCTCGAATCGGCGGCGCTGCGGTTCCTGGACGAGGGCGGCCTTCGCTTCACCACTTCCGGAGGCGCCTACACCGCCCGGGGACTGTTGCCGGGGGAGTACGCGGCCATGGCCGTGGACGTGCCGCCGGACGAAGCGGGGCGTATCCGACACTTCCTCGCCCAGCGCGTGCGCGTTCCCTCCCATGGCACGGTGGCGGTGGTCCTCCCGGAGCGGTCCGGAAGCACCAGGCTGCGCGCCGTCATGTCCCGGGAGCACCTGCCAGGGCGCCCGCAGAAGGTGCGCCACGGGCTGGTCCCCGGCGCCGTGCCCGCCTCCGAGACGTATGAGGACTTGCTGCTGCGGCTGGCCACCCAGAAGCTGCCGCTCACGTACGACGACATGTCGAGGGCCGGGGCGTATGAGCAGCTCCCGGCCGGCCGCTACACGTTCCTCCTGCTCGTCAGGACGGAGGACGGGCGCCACCTGGCCTGGAGCCGGGAGCTGGACCTGCCCGGCGAGGGGACCGTCACCCTGGAGCTGGCGCCCGACTTCCGGCCCGTGCCCGCCACCCGGTGAGAGCGGCCCGCCCCCCACCTCGCGTGGCGGGTCGGAGCGGCGCTAGGCTCGGGGCATGAGCAACAAACCCAACCTCGCGAACAGCGAGGAGCTGGAGCTGGACTGGGGGAGCCGGCAGCAGCGCCCCGCTTCGCAGGATGGGAGCGACATCGCCGTCGCCAACGCCGCCCAGCTCCACGAGGTGTCCCCCGCCATGGCGGGCAAGGGGCCGCCGGGTGACCCGCGCTACATGAGCACCGAGATGCGCCTGCAGCTCGCGGGGCTGCTGGAGGCGCCGTCCCTGCGCATGCGGCAGATGCGCGAGCTGGCGGAGGTGCTCATCGGCTGGGAGTCGAAGAACCGGTACGAGGTCTGCGACGAGACAGGCCGCGTGACGGTGTACGTGGGCGAGACGGGAGACGGCTGGGGCTCGGCGCTCAAGCGCAACTTCTGGCCCTTCTACAAGGCGCGGCTGGAATGCGTGACGCTGGGCGGCACGGTGGCGCTCGCGCTGGAGCGGCCGTGGAGCTTCCTCTTCGCCCGGGCGCACCTCTACGCGTGGGACGGCCGGGAGCTGGGCACCATCCAGCAGCGCTTCACCTTCCTCGGGCGCCGGTTGGACTTGCTGAGCCCCGGGGGCGCCGTCGTCGCCACGGCGGAGGGGCCGCTCTTCAAGCCCTGGACGTTCCGCATCCTGCAGCGGGGCGCGGAGGTGGCCGTCGTCCGCAAGCGGTGGAGCGGGCTGTTGCAGGAGGCCTTCACCGACGCGGACACCTTCACCCTGGAGTTCGCCCCGGAGTGCACGGACGCCCGGCTGCGGCAGATGATTCTGGGCGTGGCGCTGCTGGTGGACCTGACGTACTTCGACAACCGCGACAACAGCTCCCCGGTGGGCACGGGCCTGCAACTGCTGGACTGGCTCAACCCCTGGTCGTGAGAGCCCCTGAGCGGAGCCTGCCCGGGGGCTCCAGCCTGTGCTAAGCCCCGGGTCCATGTCCACGAGCGATGCGCTGAGCGCAGCAGACCTCGAGCGGCTGGTCCGGGCCGAGGCGCCCGACCTGGCCGAGGCCGTCCTCGCCTTCCTGGCCCAGCCGGAGAAGGAGCCCGAGACGCCGCTGCCGAAGGATGCCTTCACCTTCGACAGGCTGCTCCAGACGCTCACCCAGGCCCAGGCGCGCTACGACGCGGAAGGCCGCCGCACCGCCTCCACCGAGGCGTGGCAGCGCTTCCTCGCGCAGAAGGACGTGCCGCTCCCGCCGCGGCTGGCGCTGGCCGGCATCCTCGTCGCCCTCTACGAGAAGGACACCGACGCGTCCCGCGCGGTGCTCATCGACATCATCCGCCGCTCGGACCTGCGCTTCGGCCTGTGGGGCGGCCTCAAGCGCATCTACAAACTGGCCGAGGCCCGGCACGACGCGGAGCTGTTCGGCGTGCTCGCCTGGCGCTTCGACGTGGAGCGCGGCCGGGGCGGCCACCGCCGCGAGGTCTCCTCCGGCACCCTCACCTACCTGCGCCGCCGCGCGTGGCGCTACCTGCGCCACCTGGGCGCCGCCGTGCCCGAGCTGTACCCCCAGTTCGCCGTGGAGGTGCTCCGCCACTACGAGCAGGACCCGGACTGGTACTCCGTCTGGGTGGCCCACCACATCTGGGCGCACGGCAACGGCAACTACTCGGCCACCACCTTCCCCATGCAGCCGCCCGCGGACATGGTGAAGCACCGCGCCTTCCCGGACGCGTGGAAGCGCTCGCCGGACGCGCTGATGCGCCTGTTGGACACGTGCCTCTCGGACCCGGCCGCGCGCTTCGCCATCCAGGGCCTGCGCAAGGACCACCCGGAGGTGCTGCGCAAGGTGACGCCCGCGTGGTTGGACAGGCTCGCCCGCCGCCCGCTGGCCAGCGCCCATGACTTCCTCGTGGAGACGCTGCAGGGCTCCCCCGAGTTCCACCAGGGCAAGCTGCGCGCGCTCGGCCTGCACGACGCGGTGCTCGCGCTGCTGATGTCGCCCAGCGACAAGGCCCGCGCGTACGCCATCGAGTACGCCCGCGCCCACGCGCAGGACCTGCCCGCCGAGCGGCTCGCGGAGCTGGTGGCCCAGGGCGCCGCCGACGTGAAGGCCTTCGCCGCCGCCACGCTGGAGAAGCGCAACCCGCGCGAGCTGGGCGTGGAGCTGCTGGGCCGGCTCTTGTCGTCCAAGCCCACGAATGCCTTCGCGGCCCGCTCGCTGGAGCAGTCCTTCGACCGCGCGGAGCTGCCCGCCGCCTTCCTGCGCGACATGTACCTGGGCACCGGCGAGCAGCTCAACTGGGTGAAGGGCTTCGTCTCGTCGAAGTACGCCCCCACGGAGCTGCCCGCGGACTTCTGGAAGGAGCTGCTCGAAGACCCGCGCCTGGAGAAGAAGCCGCAGCCGGTGGAGTCCCTCGCGCTGAAGGCGCTGGGCCAGTACTCGCCCAAGGCCATTGGCGCGGAGTGGATGCTGGACAAGGCCGCGCACCCGCGCATCGGCGGCGCGGTGAGCAACTGGCTGATGCGCGTGGAGAGCCTGCCCGGGCTGGACGTGGAGCGGGTGAAGGGGCTCGTCTTCAGCGCGAAGCACCGCAACGTGGCGCTGGCGCTGCTGGGCAAGCCGAAGCTGTTCACCCCGCGCCAGCTCACCGTGCCCTGGCTGCTGGCGCTGGCCCGGCGCGCGGACCCGCAGCTGCACGGCTTCGCGCACCGCTACCTGCTGGAGCACGTGGCGCCCGCGGACTTCAGCGACTCGGGCGACGCGGCGGCGGGCCTGGAACGCCTGTTCGAGCTGGCGCTGGGCGCGAAGCAGCCCGTGCAGGTGCGCGCCTTCGCTCAGACGTACCTGCGCTGCCACCACCCCGTCATCGGCCCGGACCAGCCGGAGTCGAAGTCCTACGAGCTGAAGCCTCGCGCGCCGCGCAAGGCGTACACGCCGGAGAAGCTGTGGCCCGCGCTGTCCGACTCGCGCGACGACGTGCGCCGCTTCGCCCTGGCCATCGCCCGCGCGGAGCTGCGCGCCTGGGGCTGGCACACGCGCGTGTACGAGCTGGCCGATGCCGAGGCGAAGGAGGTCCGCAACCTCGCCTATGACGCCCTGCTGAAGGCGGGCGAGGAGGGCGCGGACGCGCGGCACGTGCTGCAGCCGGAGGAGCTGGACCCGGTGAAGGTGTTCTCGCTGACGGAGAGCACCAAGCGCAGCACGCGCGAGGTGGCGGTGGAGCTCATCCGCCGGCACTACGCGCGGCTGGGCGGCGCCGAGCGGCTCGCGTGGCTGATGCAGAGCGCGGACCGCGAGGTGGGCCTGTTCGCCGTGCGGCTGCTCTGGGAGAAGCACCGCCCCACGAGCCTGCCGGAGGGCTGGAAGCCCGCGGGCGCGAAGGAGGCCGTCGCCGCCAGCACCACGGAGCGCTTCGCCAACGTGGACGCGCTGCGCGCCTTCCTGCGGAAGACGCTCTTCGGCCTGCCTCCGGGCCGCTCGAAGGAGGCGCGCGAGGGCGAGGTGCAGAAGCGCCTGTCCGCCAGCGTCGCCAAGCGCCGGGTGATTGAGCTGGTGCGCGACCTGGGCCTGGAGGACGAGGCCTTCGCCCGCGTGGTGGCGCCCGTGCTGGGCGAGTTCACCGGCTCGCTGGCGAAGGGCGAGTGGCAGAGCTGCCTCGCGTCGCTCGTGCAGCTGCGCGCCGCGCACCCGGAGGCGCAGCTCGGCGGACTGTGAAGCCCGCCTCCAGCATGAAGTAACGGGATTGCGGTAGCATGGGTGTGTCCTGGAAGTCGGGGGGACGCACCCATGAGAGTGGTTGCGGTAGGAATGAGCTCGAGCCTGGGCCCGGCGACGACCGCCTGCGCCGCGTTCCGGGCGGGCATCGTCAGGGCGCGGCCCTCGGAAGCGGTGGCGACCTTCGCCCCGGGTGACGCCGAACCGCGGCCTGTCTTCGTTCGTGAGTTGCTGGGGTCGACCTTCGGCTTCTCGGGGGTGGGCCGGCTCGTGGCTCTCACCCTGGAGGCACTGGAGGACCTGAGCACCCGCGTGCCGCTGGAGACGCTCGGCCGCGAGGCGGGTGTCTTCGTGGCGCTACCTGGGTTCTCGGATGACGCGGGAGTGGAGGCCACCGGGAGGCTGGGCCGCCAGGTGCTGGCGCGGGCGCTGGAAGGACTGGGGCAGTCCTGGCCGGAGGAGCGCTGGCGCTTCTTCAGCGGCGGCTCCGCGGGCTTCGCGCTCGCGCTGGACGCCGCCCGTCAGGCGATGGAGCGTGGCCTCTTCGAGACCTGTGTCGTGGGCGGGGTCGACTCACGAACGGAGCCGGGGCACCTGAGCCATCTGCTGGCCGAGCGCCGGCTCAAGACGGCGGACAACCCGGTGGGACTCGTGCCCGGCGAGGCCGCCGCCTTCGTCGTACTCCGCTCGCGGGGACCGAAGACGCCCGCGGTGGAAATCACCTCGGTCCGGCTCGGGTACGAGCCGCGGCACCGGGGCACCGCCTCGCGAGCGGACGGGGTGGCGCTCTCCACGTGCATCCAGGATGTGCTCGGGGGCGGGACCGCTGGCAAGGGCGAGGTCGTGTTCGTCACGGACCTCAATGGCGAGGAGGTGCGCGCCTGGGAGTGGGGCTGTGCACTGATACGCCTGCGGAGCGATGGCGTGTTGGGAGCGGATGCGCCTTTCTGGGTTCCTGCCACGAGCTTCGGCGACGTGGGCGCGGCGGCCGGCGCGTTGGGAGCATGCATCGCCAATCACGCCTTCCTGCGCCGCTACTCCCCGGCCCCTCGGATCGTCGTGGTCATGCAGTCGGACTCGGGAGAGCGCGCCGCGTTCACCGTGTCGTGCAGTGGAACTCCCGAACGAGGAGGTCGCACATGAGCAGGCCCGGCGGTAGTGGCAGGGGACGTGGCCCGGTGACGATCCAGGGACTCGTCCAGGGCCCCTTCGAGCTGTACGGGAAGCCCGTCTCCGATGGACGGCCCAACCTGCGTGACTTCGGCTCCACGCCTGACGGTACGGGCGAGATGAAGCGCAACGAGCCCCGCAAGCAGCAGGTGAAGGAGACGAAGCAGAGCCGCAAGCGGGATGACGGCCAGCAGGAGACCGCTCCACACGTCGACCCCCGCGACCCGTATCGCGCCATCCTCGCCAAGGGCAGCAGCTATGCGAGGAATGGCGCGGCGTACACCCGCGGCACCCGGCCCTCCGAGTACAGCACCTTCTCGCACCTGGGTCCGGCGGCGTTCCAGTCAGACATCCAGGCTCGGGCCAGCATCACCCAACCACTCAACTTCAACCCCGAGCTGACGGGCCAGTCGCAACCCTATCCCTGGCGCGCCCACCACCTGATTCCGGGTGAGGCTTTCTATACGGAGGGCTTCAACGGGAAACCTCCGTTTCCCAAGCAAGAGAACTTCGACGTCGTGCTGCAGACGCCCTACGACATCGACCACGGACACAACCTGATTCTGCTTCCAGCCCTTGCCTGGGCCGTGCCCGTCCATGCCCTGATGCAGCATCCCAACAATCACAATGGCTACACGAAGGACGTGATGCAGCGGCTGAGGCGTGTCGACTCACGTATCGACATCCTCCGAGGTCAGGCCATGGAGCACAAAGCTCTCGTGGCCAACGTATTCGAGGACCTGAAGCGGCTGGAAGCAGACCTCTGGAACGAACTCCTCGAAGAATCACGAGCAGCCGTCCGAGGAGCCGCCGAGGGCGAGCTCTACACTGGGCCCTGGTGCCGTTGGAAAACCCAGGAAGGTCGGGAGTACGTCTGGCCCTCACTCTGGTAATCAACCGAGAGGAGAAACCGATGGGCTTCTCACTGATTTGTGACCGGAACGATGGGGCCGTCCTCGACTCTGTTCCAGACGGAGGCCCGGAAGGGTGGCGTTACTTGGTGTCGGAGCGTCTGGCGGCGGAGTATCCCCCTGGCGGTCTCCTCACGGGGTTCTCACCCAACTTCCCGGAGCTGCGAAAGCTCTACGACTTCGTCGACAACATCCTGGACATCCGCGTCGTATCCGACCGGGTGCGGTGCATCATCCTGGAACTCGCCCCCGACGACGTGGAGTTCCTGCCCCTTACACTGGTCGACCATCAGCGGGACGTCGCTTCCCGCGATTACTTCATCATGAACGTGGTCGCCGACCGGGACGTCATCGACCTCGACCGCTCCAAGGTCCGGATGAGCCACATCCTCCCGGAAGACATCGACCGGGTCTGGAACCTCGTACTCAAGGACGACATCCCACCGGAAGGTCCCAGGGTCTTCCGCCCCAAGCACCTGCGCATCTACACGATGGTCACCCCCACCGTCCAAGACGCGCTGACCCGCGCCGGAGTCACGGGAGTGAAGTTCCTCCCCGCCCATGGCTGGAACGGGAAGTTCCGTTGAGGGCCCCATGGAGATCGACTTCACCCTCCTCCGGGAGAACGCAGGGGCCGCGGTGCCCGTCCTCATCTCGCACATCGACCCGGACACGAAACGCGACCGGCTCGTCGAGGAGGTACGTGAGCTGTGCCGCTGCTTCGTCAACATCGCGGCGGCCACGCTGCTGCTGGAGGGCCGCTCCCAACCCTTCTTCCTCAACCTCTGCCGGACGGCGGAGAACTGGCGCCGGCTCCTCGTCCACCTGGAGCAGCGCCAGCAGCCACCACCCCCTGCCTCATGGGGCCTCACTCCGCTGGCCGGAGCGATGGCCGCGAACCACTGGGGACTGGCCTCACAGGTGGCGGAGCGGCTGACGGCCGACTGGCGGAAGGACGAGGGGGAGTACGCCGTCGAGTTCGCCTGGGCCTCCACGCTGGCCGGACTGGTCCTGCATACGACGCGAGGCGAGGCTCCCACGGCCCGGATTGAACAACTGGCCCGCGTCTCCAAGGAGACGTGCTGGCCCACCCTGGCGCGGGCACTCCTGGACGGAGACACGGCCATGTTCCTTTCCGCCTTCGCCGATGCCCATGCCCTTCACGAAGCCCGTACCGAGAAGCTGGCCCGCGGCTTCACCCAACGCGAGGACCGCTTCGCCGCGCACCGCTACCTGTGGTTCGAGGGATTGGCCCTGCTTCGACTGGCCCGGAAGCGCGGGCTCGACCTGCCCCACGAGCGTCACCGCTACTGCCCGCCCCTCGCCCAGGTCCCCATGACCGAGCCGTACCAGGGAGACTGGGTCACACGTCTCGGCGGACCGTGAAGCCCGCCCCTGTCGAAAGGGGCCACGTCTCCGTCTCCTGATGAGCACCCCTCGCGCCCGGCCCCCCGGGCGCTCCGGGTGCGGCTACTCTGCCGGCCCATGCTGCTCGACGAACTGCTGAACGACTTCCCCCGGGAGCGCTTCCTGCGGGAGCACTACCAACGCAGTCCCTACTCCGGCCGTGCCGCGGCCGAGCGCCTGCTGAAGCTCGGCTCGTGGGACACCATCGACACGCTCATCGAGCAGACGGAGTGCGACCTGCTCCTCGCGCGCCAGGGCGTGCCGTACACCGGCGCGCGCCCCCGGACGGCGAAGGAGGCCCGCGAGCTGTTCGCGCAGGGCTACACGTTCGCGCTGCGCCAGCCGGACCAGCACCACGCCGAGCTGTCGGAGCTGGCGCGCACCTTCAGCGCGGAGCTGCACGGCCGCATCAACCTGCACATCTACTGCACGCCCGCCGGACACCACGGCTTCGGCTGGCACTGCGACCCGGAGGAGGTCTTCATCCTCCAGACCACCGGCCGCAAGGACTACCTCCTGCGGGAGAACACGCTCCACCCCGTGCCCCTGCCGGACGCCATGCCGAACGGTGCCCTGGCCGCGAAGGAGACCACGCCCGTGGAGACGCGCTCGCTGGGCGCCGGGGACTTCATCTACATCCCCGCCGGGCACTGGCACATGGCCCAGGCGCCGGAGGAGGCCATCTCCATCTCCATCGGGCTGATGGCGCCCACGCTGCTGGACGTGCTGGACCTGGTGCGCGCCACGCTCGCCAGCAATCCCACCTGGCGCAAGCGCCTGCCCTCCCTGGGACGCGCGTCCGACCTGGACGACGCGCGCAAGCTGGAGCTGCTGCGAACGCTCGGCGCGCAGCTGGGAGGCGAGCTGCAGCGTGCCCTGTCGGACCCGATGCTCCCCCTGCGGTTCCTCGCGCAGACGGCGCAGTTCTATCTGCGCAGCGCGGGCCTGCGCGGCGGCGGACGCTGACGGCGCCAGCCCTCGGCGGCAGAGAAATCCGAGGGGAAGCCCGGGTAGGTCGATGTGGGCAGTCCACATCAACTTCCCTGGAGGAAGCATTCCTCCAGCCCAGGGGCCCTCCCGGAAACTTCCGGAAGGCTCGGTCCAATAATCCTCACGTAGGGGTGAGTTCCTCCGAGGTGCCTCGTGAAGACTGTCGGACCGCGTCAGAGCCCTGTGTCCTCCTCGAACTCTTCCGGGAAGGTGCGGAAGGATGATGTCGATGTCGTCGACATCCGGTTCGGCACGGGCAGGCCCAAGCCCGACGCGGCCGGCTCCACGATTCGCAAGGGCGGCCACGGCGGCGGCGTGATGACCGTGTGCAACCACAAGAAGGACGACGACTTCCAGCAGCAGTGCCCCGGCGGCCTCGGCGGCAAGCTCCTCCCCAAGCTGGAGGACCTGCTCACGCGCAAGGGCCTCCAAATCCCGCAGGGCTCCAACCCGTCGGTGCCGGCCGGCTCGCTGCACACGCTGCTCGAGCGGCTGACGCAGGCGAAGCCCCTCGGCGCCAACGTCGAGGTGGAGCTGGGCGGCAAGTGGAAGCCCATCAAGAACGGCGGAGGCCACTCGGACACCCTCTCCAAGGGTCCGGACGTCGCTCCCGGCACGCAGGCGGACTTCGCCCCCGTGCTGACCTCCCGTCCTCCCGTGACGCTGCCCGGCCTGGGTGGCCGCCCGTTCCCGGGCCGTCCGATTCCGCGGGACCTCCCCATCCCTCGCGGCGGCATCGACCGCCCGGGCCACAAGCCCGGCAAGCCCACCTCCGACACCATCAACGTCAGCACGACGGGGGGCCCGAAGCCTCGAATTCCGAGCGGCATCGAGGGTCGCCCGGGCATCGGCATCAAGAAGCCCACGCTCGAGTAGGGCACGCGCCTGGCGGTGACTCGCGGCTTCACGGGCAGCGAGGGAAGACCTGGGCCGGGCTTGGAGGTAGCCTCCGGGCGCAATGAGCGGCCATGAGCGCTTCGGACCGTACCGCCTCCTCCGCGAGCTCGGCGCGGGGGGCATGGGACGCGTCTCCCTGGCGGAGCGGGACGGCGAGGAGGCTCCGGTCGTCGTCAAGCGCATGAACGCGGAGCTGGCGGCGGACGCCCGCTTCCGTCGGCGCCTGCTGCGCGAGGCCGAGGTGGCCGCGAGCCTCGAGCACCCCAATGTCGTGCGGGTGCTCGACACCGGCGTCATCGACGACCAGCTCTACCTGACGATGGAGTACGTGCCGGGCTCCAGCCTCGCGGGAGTCCTGGCCGCCAGCCGCCCCGAGCTGCTTCCGCTCGCGCCCGTGCTGCACGCGGTGGCGCAGGCGTGTGATGGGCTCGCGTACGTCCACCGCTTCGCCGAGCCACGCACCGGCAAGTGGATGGAGCTGGTCCACCGCGACATCTCCCTGGACAACCTGCTGGTGTCGTACTCGGGCGAGGTGAAGGTCGCCGACTTCGGCATCGTGAAGACGGTGGACGGCACGCAGACCACCTCCGGCGTCATCATGGGCAAGCTGGGATACATGTCGCCGGAGCAGCTCCGCGATGAGACGCTCGACGCGAGCAGCGACCTGTACTCGCTGGGCGTGTGCCTCTTCGAGCTGCTGGCGTGCCGGCGGCCGTTGCCGGTGCAGCGCGGGCGCGCGGTGATGGAGGCGGTGCTCTACGACGTGCCTCCGCCGCTGGAGCAGTTCCGGCCGGACGTGCCGCCGTCGATTGCGGCGCTCGTGGCACGGATGCTCTCGAAGGACCGCAAGGTGCGGCCCACCTCGACGGAGGTGGCGAAGGAGCTTCGCGCGGTCCTCGCCCAGCGGCCGGAGCCGACGCTGTTCCCCTCGAAGCTGCTGGATGCTCCGCCGCGCAACCGGGCACGGCCCGCGCCCGCCGAGCAGGCCACGGAGGTGGCGAGCGCGCCTCCGACGCGGCCCCAGCGACTGTTGGGCCCCGCCCCCGCGCAGGATGTCCGTCCCGTTCGCAGGCCCACTCCGGCGCCGGCTCCCGCCGGACGGAAGCTGACGCCGATGCATGGCGTGGACGCGAGCAAGGAGACCCTGGCGCTGGCCCCCGCGGAGCGCCGGCCGACGCCCGCGCCCGCGCCGAGCGCACCCACGCGCGGGCCCGCGCACCAGGAGCACCCGCGCGCCTCACTTCCCACGAGCCCGCCGGACTCCGGGGCGCCGCGGTATGAGCACTCGCTCTCCGCGCTTCCCACGAGCCCACCGACCTCGGAGTCCCCGCACTACGAGCACTCGCTCTCCGCGCTTCCCACAAGCCCGCCGACCTCGGAGACGGAGTCACCGGAAGGCTCGCTCTCGGCGCTGCCCACGCGCGCGCCCACGCCGAAGCGCGCGGACTCCCACTCCGGGATGCCCGCGTCCAGGCCCGTGCCCTCCCGCTCCGAGCTGCCCGCGCACGAGCCCGCGCCGGAGCCCGAGCACTCGGTCTACTCGGTGCCCACGCGCGCGCCGACGCCGAAGCCCTCCCGCTCCGAGCTGCCCGCACCAGAGCCCGAGCACTCACTCTCCTCGGTGCCCACACGCGCGCCGACGCCGAAGCCCTCCCGCTCCGAGCTGCCCGCGCACGAGCCCGATGCACGGCCCGAGCACTCACTCTCCTCGGTGCCCACACGCGCTCCGACGCCGAAGCCAGGGCACGCCCCCGCCTCGGCTCCGGACGCCGCCGTGGCCGCCGAATCCACGCGCCTGCTGGCCTCGGCGCCGTCGCGCCGCCGGCTCCGCAAGCGATGGGCCGCGCTGGGAGGACTCGCGCTGCTCGGGGCCGCCGCGTGCTGGTGGTGGGCCTGAGCCGTCGGGCCGCGCTCGCCTCCATCCGTCGACGAATCAACGCCCTCGTCACGGCACCGCCGCACAGCACGGTGGCATCTGCCACCCAACAAACACCGGCTCCACCGCGAGTCCGGCTTGTCGCCAGGGCTGTCGGACCCGGGGGCTAGTCACGGCCCTGCCTGGGCCCACCCCCACTTCGCAGCCGGTGTCCAGGTGTCGCTCCTTCCCGAGGAGACACCCATGAGAACGTGGTTCCGAGTCACACCGCTGTTGTCCCTCCTGCTGGTGCCCGCCGCCCGGGCCCAGAACATCGACCGCGCGAACGAGGCGCGCAAACGCCGTGTGGACGCCGCGGACTTCCAGCGCGCCCAGCCGCTCCCCATCCACCAGAACAACAACGACCAGAACACCTTCGGCCTGTGGGCCGTCTACTCCAAGGGCCTGCCTCACGACTTCGTCGGCGAGCCCGACGGCACCGCCTTCTTCTCGCTCTACAACGCCCTCACCGGCACCTCCCCGCTCGAGGACGTCATCCTCGGAGGCGAGCGCAAGCTGGTGAATCCGCAGGCGGGCCTGTCCTACGTGCTGGAGGGCGCGGACCCGCAGGCCCTCACCATGCGGCCCGCGCCGTCCATCGACAGCAACGAAGCAGCCAGTGAGATGGAGGAGCTGTACTGGATGTCGCTGCTGCGCGACGTGAGCTTCAGCCAGTACGCCAGTGACCCCGTCCTCCCGCTCGCCATCGACCGCCTCAACGCGCATCCGGAGTACCGTGGCGCGAAGAACGGCAGCGGGCAGGTGACGCCCGGCACCGTCTTCCGCGCGGACCTGCCCGGCGCCATCAACGGGCCGTTCATCTCCCAGTTCCTCTACAAGACGGTGACGTTCGGCGGAGGCCCGCTGACCAGCACCATCGAGGGCAACCCACCGGCCGCTGGCGTGGAGCCCACCGCCGTGCAACTCGTGGAGCAGCGCATCCTCACGCGCAAGGGCGGCGATGACAGCCTCACCGACTTCGACGAGTGGCGCTCCATCCAGGACGGCCACATGCCGGACGACCCCACGGACACGCTGGAGGACTACGACGCCACGCGCCGCTACATCCGCAACGCGCGCGACCTGACGGAGTGGGTGCACCTGGACTACCCCATCCAGGGCAGCCTCAACGCCGCGCTCCTCATGGCGCGCCAGGGCGACTTCCTCCCCGATGGCCGGTACGACCCGGACCCCAAGTCCTCCCCGCTCATCCATGACGGGAACAACCCGTACCGGACCTCCAGGACGCAGGAGCCCTTCGTCACCTTCGGCAACAGCGAGGTGCAGTCGCTGACGGGGCTGGTGACGAACACCGCGCTGCGCGCCATGTGGTACCAGAAGTGGCAGGTGCACCGCCGGCTGCGTCCCGAGGAGTATGGCGGCCGCATCCACGCCCACCTGAGCGGCCTGCGCAGCTATCCCCAACTGCCCGCCGTGCTGCTCGGCTCGCCGGTGCTGAGCCGCGTCCGGCTCTACAACCTGCAGCGCAACCTGGAGCGGGGGCTGAGCAACACGCCCACGTACCTGCTGCCGCAGGCCTTCCGCGAGGGCAGCCCCCTCCACCCGGCCTATGGCTCCGGCCACTCCACGTACACCGGCGCGGGCGTGACGATTCTCAAGGCCTTCCACACGGACGCCCCCATCCTCAACCCGCAGGTGCCCAACGCGGACGGCACCGCGCTGGTGCCCTACAGCGGCACGCTGATGATGTTCGACGAGCTGGACAAGCTGGCCTCCAACATCGGAGTGGCGCGCCTCTTCTCGGGCGTGCACTACCGCAGCGACCATGACCACGCGGTGCGCCTGGGCGAGCTATACGCCCTGCGCGTGCTCCAGGACTGGACGCGCCTCTACAACGAGAGCTTCTCCGGCTTCGAGGTGCGGACCTTCGGAGGCAACGTCCTGACCGTCACCCCGACGCAGCCGGCGCTGCCCCACTTCGTGAGCGCCATCAACGGCTTCGCCCTCTACGGGCAGACGGCCACGGGCACCGGCCCGGGCACGCGCCTGCGCGCCCTCACCAACAACGCCATCATCGACCTGAGCGACCTGGCCGCCCAGGGCTACACGCGCCTCAACATCGTCGCCGACACGTTCATGCCGCAGACGGCGGGCAGCGTGCGGTTCCAGTACGACAGCAGCAACTTCGTCGACAGCCAGGCGTCCTACTTCCTCTTCGGGGACACCTTCGCGAACGGCAGCACCTTCACCGTGGGCACGCATGTGCTGCGCGCCACGCCGTACAGCGCGGCGAACGCGGGCGGCGTCGGCGGCGTGCCGCTCGTCATCCGCTTCACCGTGCAGCAGTAGCAACCGGCTTGCGGCCCGGTCCATCCTCGGAGATGGGCCGGGCCGCACGGCTCGTCACGGTGTCCGCGCTCCGGCCGTACTCGCCGTGGAGCCGGAGAGGGCGGACTGTTGCGTTCGTGGGATTCGTCGCGAGTGCTCGCGACATTTTCGCGGGCTTTTCGTTTCCGGAGTGGACGGTGGTCGCAGGGGGCGGAGCCGGAGCGAATCTCGGGACAGGTGCGCCCGGAGTCATCGCTTCCGTGCACCAATGGCCCGGGCCTCGTCCAAAGACAACCACGGATCGGGACCATCTGAATGAGACTCGCTTCACGTCTGCTGGCGTTGTCGTTGTGCGTCTCCACCACCGCCCTCGCGAAGAACAACCCGAGGGACCGCGACGGTGACGGCTTCATCGAGAGCAGCCGGTACATGCCGACCACGGACCCCAACCTGGACCCGAACTGGGACTGGACGGTGAGCGGGGCGGGCCACACGCTGTATTACACGGACGCGACGGGCATCGTCCGCTCCACGGTGCGGCAGGTGCCCTTCTACACGGGCGGCCACCCCCTCAACACGCTCGAGAAGGACATGTACCCGGAGGACGGCTGGGTGCTCGTGTACCGGGACTTCGGCACGCCCACGTCCGCGCCGGACCTGCCCTTCTTCGCGCTCTACAACAAGTACCGCGGCATCCTCCGGGTGATGGTGTTCAACACCCGCGAGCTCCAGTTCAGCCGCTTCAACCTGGAGCTGGCCTTCAAGAGCCAGACGGCCACGGGCGCGCTGCTCACCTTCTCCGAGCCGACGCGCGCCTTCACCAGCGACTATGACGTGGCCAAGCGCGAGGTGTTCGCCGTGGAGGCCAACGCGCTCAACGGCTGGATTCACGCCGACTTCATGCTCACCGGGTATGACCCGAACCTGAGCCCGGACACGCAGCTGCGGCTGAACATCCGCGGCCTCACCCTGCAGGACATCACGCTCAACGCGGATGAGTTCACCCTCTCCCAGGTGTTCACCAACGCCAACCCGGGTGGCGGTGCCGGCGGAGGCACGGACCTGCTGGGCGCCATCAACGGCGGCTTCAAGACCTACAGCACCGCGGAGACCATGCTGAAGTCGCTGCGCAACAGCGCCACCCGGAACTCCACTGCCTGGTGGGCCAGCACGGTGCTGAACCTGACGCAGTTCGTCCCGTACGTGGGCGGGCTGATGGGCTTCGTCAACTCGTTCTTCGGCGGCGCGGAGAAGCCGTCCCCCCGCGAGCCCCTCAACTTCCAGGGCGCGCTGTCGATGAGCGGCTCCATCACCGAGTCCACCCCGCTCTACAGCATGGACTTCGCCACGCACTACCTCGGCAACGGCAACCCGCCGGACCACTACCGGCCCGTGCGTCCCATCACCTGGGGCGTCTTCAACCTGACGGCGAAGCCCCAGTCGACGGTGAAGTTCTCGCGCGTCTGCACCGGCACCACCCGCCCGAGCTGCACCACGAAGACGGACTACGCCGGCATCGTGCCCGTCAGCTACGTCTTCAACCCCAACGCCGGCCTGAGCCTCGTCTCCATCGAGTACGCCTACACCTTCGACGAGCAGCGGCCCACCCACTTCACCGAGTACACCCCGCGGGTCACCATCCCCCAGGGCGAGGAGCTGCCGAAGGGCATGGCGCTGCGCGTGAAGCTGCGCACCACCACGCCCACCCGCTACGCGGATGACGACCTGGTGTTCCTCAAGGTCTACCCGTTCGCCGGCGTCCCGGTGACGCAGTAGCCGTTCCTTCGCCCCACGCCCGGCATGTCGGGGCGTGGGGCGCGAAGTCGAAGCGGTGGGGAATACGCACGCGTCCATGGCAGTCTTGCGCGCCATGCGAATTCCCCACGCGCTGACCCTGGTCGTCACCGCAATGACGGCCCTCGCGGCCTCCGCCGCCGAGCCC
>NZ_JABBJJ010000370.1 GCF_012933655.1 Pyxidicoccus fallax
CCCCCGAGTCCAAGCCTTCCGCTTCCCAGGAGTGATTCCGTGCAACAGCAACGAATCATCTACGACGACACCACCGTCCGGCGCTTCATCATGGCGTCGGTCGTGTTCGGCATCGTGGGCATGGCGGTAGGGGCCCTGGTGGCCAGCCAGCTCGCGTGGTGGCAGGCCAACCTGGGCATCCCCTACACGACGTACTCGCGCCTGCGCCCGCTGCACACCAACGCCGTCATCTTCGCCTTCGTCGGCAACATGATGTTCGCCGGCGTCTACTACTCCACCCAGCGCCTGCTGAAGGCGCGGATGGCGTCGGACCTCCTCTCGAAAATCCACTTCTGGGGCTGGCAGCTCATCATCGTCGCGGCGGCGGTGACGCTCCCCCTGGGCATCACCACCTCCAAGGAGTACGCGGAACTGGAGTGGCCCATCGACCTGGCCATCACGGCCATCTGGGTGGTCTTCGCCATCAACTTCTTCTGGACGCTGAAGAAGCGCAACGAGAAGAACCTCTACGTCGCCATCTGGTTCTACATCGCCACCATCGTCACCGTGGCGGTGCTGCACATCGTCAACAGCCTCGCGCTGCCGCTGTCGGGGCTGAAGAGCTACTCGGTCTACTCGGGCGTGCAGGACGCGCTGGTGCAGTGGTGGTACGGCCACAACGCCGTCGCCTTCTTCCTCACCACGCCCATCCTGGGCATCATGTATTACTTCCTGCCCAAGGCGGCGGAGCGGCCCGTCTATTCGTACCGGCTGTCCATCATCCACTTCTGGGCCCTGGTCTTCATCTACATCTGGGCCGGTCCGCACCACCTGCTCTACACCGCGCTGCCTGACTGGGCGCAGTCGCTGGGCATGATTTTCAGCGTCATGCTCTGGGCCCCGTCGTGGGGCGGCATGCTCAACGGCCTGCTCACCCTCAAGGGCGCCTGGTACAAGCTGCGCGAGGACCCGGTCCTCAAGTTCCTCATCGCGGGCGTCACCTTCTACGGCATGGCCACCTTCGAGGGGCCGCTGCTGTCCATCAAGTCGGTGAGCGCGCTGGGCCACTACACGGACTGGATTGTCGGCCACGTGCACAGCGGCGCGCTGGGGTGGAACGGCTTCATGGCCGCCGGCATGTTCTACTGGCTGGTGCCCAGGCTGTACGGCACGAAGCTGCACTCCACCAAGGCGGCGGACGCGCACTTCTGGCTCGGGACGGTGGGCATCCTCCTCTACATGGTCTCCATGTGGATCAGCGGCGTCACCCAGGGCCTCATGTGGCGCGCCACCAACCCGGACGGCACGCTGCTCTACCCGAACTTCGTGGAGACGCTGCTCGCCATCCGGCCCATGTACATCGTTCGCTTCGCTGGCGGCTCCATGTACCTCGTGGGCTTCATCATGATGGCGTGGAACCTCTGGAAGACGGCCGCCGCCGGCAAGGCCGTGGACGGAGAGACCACGGTGGTGGTGGAGGACAAGGCCCCCGAGGCCGCTGTTGCTCCCGCGCGGGTGCCGGCCTGGGTGCAGGTCGTCACCGGCCGCCCGCTGCTGTTCGCCCTCGCCATCATCACCGCGACCCTCTTCCTCGGCTGGGCGAAGCCGGTGCGCGCGCTGGTGCTCATCGGCGCCATCATCGCCATGGGCGAGTTCGCCTGGATTGTCACCCGGCGCGAGCGCGAGGCGGGCAAGCCGTCCTGGTTCGGCCTCATCGAGGGCCGCCCGCTGGCCTTCACCGTGCTGACGCTGGTGGCCATCCTCATCGGCGGCGTGGCGGAGCTGCTGCCCACCATCATGATCAAACAGGCGGTGCCCGCGCATGGCGCGGCGCAGCAGCCGTACTCGCCGCTGGAGTTGCAGGGGCGCGACCTCTACGTCCGCGAGGGCTGCTACACGTGCCACTCGCAGATGATTCGGCCCTTCGTGGCGGAGACGCAGCGCTACGGCGACGTGTCTCGCGCGGAGGAGTTCATCTACGACCACCCGTTCCAGTGGGGCAGCAAGCGCACGGGGCCCGACCTGCACCGGCTGGGCGGCAAGTACCCGAACCTCTGGCACTACACGCACATGATGGACCCGCGCGCCACGAGCCCCGGCTCCAACATGCCGCCGTACCCGTGGCTGGCGGAGAACCGCATCAAGGTGAAGGAGGCGCCGAAGAAGCTGGCGCTGATGCAGAAGCTGGGCGTGCCGTACACCAACACGGACGTGGACTCCGCGGAGGACCGGCAGAAGGCGCAGGCGGAGGCCATCACCGCGGACCTCGCCACGCAGGGCGTGAAGGTGGCGTGGGACTCGGAGATGGTCGCCATCATCGCCTACCTGCAGCGCCTGGGCCGTGGACCGCAGGACGTGCCCGCGTCGCCGGGCGGCACGCCCACCGCCGCCGTCACCGGCAGCCATGGAGGGAGCCGCTGATGTACAAGCAATTCTACCAAGGCATGGCGCTGACGGAGCTGCCGCTCTTCGCGCTCGTCCTGTTCATCATGGTGTTCCTCGGTGTCTGCGCGTGGGTGTTCGGCGTGCGGCGCAGCCGGGACTTCGACACGCTCGCCCGGATGCCCCTGGCGGAGCGCGGGGAGGGCGGCCATGAGTGACAAGGCCGTGAGCGACAAGGCGCTGGTCCACTACGTCTACGACGGCATCGAGGAGCACGACAACCGGCTGCCCAACTGGTGGTTGGTCATCCTCTGGACGACCATCGTCTTCGCCGCGGGGTACTGGTACTGGTACCACGTCGCGGAGGTGTCTCCGGGGCAGCTCGGCGAATACAAGGCCGAGGCCGAGGAGGTCGCGAAGCGCACGCAGGGCAACAAGCCCGCGTCCGACGAGACGCTGCTGGCGCTGGCGCAGGACCCGACGGCGGTGGGCAACGGCAAGGCCGTGTTCCAGTCCAACTGCGCGTCGTGCCACGGCGCGCAGGGCCAGGGCCTCATCGGTCCGAACCTGACGGACGGACACTGGATGCACGGGGGCAAGCCGGTGGCCATCCACAAGGTGGTGGCCGAGGGCGTGCTGGCCAAGGGCATGCCCGCGTGGGAGCGCACGCTGGGCGCCGAGCGCGTCAAGGCCGTCACCGCGTACGTGCTGACGCTCAAGGGGACGAACGTGCCCGGCGGCAAGGAGCCGCAGGGCGAGCCCGAGCAGCCCTAGGGCCCGGGAGGAAGAGGCGGGCATATGAGCACGGCGTCACGGCAGGACAGCCCTCGCATCGACCAGCTCAGCTCCATCCGCGCGGATGGCTCTCGGCTGGCCATCCACCCCGCGGACGTGCACGGGCGGTTCATCACCCGCCGGCGCATCGTCTTCGCGGTGCTGATGGCCATCTACGTGGCGCTGCCGCTGGTGGACGTGGGCGGACACCCGGCGGTGCACCTGGACGTGGCGGCGCGCCGCTTCTACCTCTTCGGCGGCACGTACAACGCCCAGGACTTCTGGCGCGTCCTCTTCCTCGTCACCTCGGTGGGCTTCGGCCTGCTGTTCTCCACCGCCTGGCTGGGCCGCGTCTGGTGCGGCTGGGCGTGCCCCCAGACGGTGTTCCTGGAGGGCGTGTACCGGCCGATTGAGCGGTTCTTCGACGGGCCTCGTGAGCGGCGGCTGAAGCAGGCGGGCTCACCGTGGACCGTGGGCCGCGTGGCGCGCGCGGTGGCGAAGCATGGCGCGTACATGGGCGTGTCGCTGCTCATCTCGCACGCGGCGCTCAGCCTCTTCGTGTCCGCGGGCGGCCTCGTATCCATGGTGGCCGAGGGGCCGGCCGCGTCGCCCGTGGCCTTCGGCTGGGCCATGGCCGTCACCGGCGGGCTGTACTTCAACTTCGCGTGGTTCCGCGAGCAGCTCTGCGTGGTGGTGTGCCCCTATGGCCGGCTCCAGTCCGCCATGCAGGACCGGGACTCCATCATCGTCGGCTACGACGCGAAGCGGGGCGAGCCTCGCGGCCGGATGCTGAAGGTGAAGCCCGGCGAGGTGGCTCCGCCGCGCGGCGACTGCGTGGACTGCCGCCGGTGCGTGGCGGTGTGCCCCACCGGCATCGACATCCGCAACGGCCTGCAGATGGACTGCCTGGCGTGCGCGCAGTGCGTGGACGCGTGCGACGAGGTGATGGACAAGGTGGGCCGGCCACGCGGGCTCATCCGCTATGACTCGCTCAACGGGCTGGCGGGAGAGAAGCACCGCGTGCTGCGGCCCCGGCTGGTGCTGTACGGGGCGCTGATGGTGGCCGCCTTCACCGGGCTGGTGCTGAGCCTCGTGGGTCGCGTTCCCTTCGAGGCCAACCTGCTGCGCTTCCAGGGCACGCCGTACCTCATCGAGAACGGCACGGTGCGCAACCAGTTCGAGCTGCACCTGGTGAACAAGAACCCCGACGAGACGACCTTCACCATCCGCGTGGACAGCCCCGTCCCCGCGCAGGTGGTGGTGCCGCAGGCGGAGGTGAAGCTGTCCTCGCTGGAGAGCTTCCGCGTGCCGCTGTTCATCACCGTCCAGCAGGGCCGCGTGGCCATGCCCTTCGTCTTCCACGTGGAGGTGAAGGACTCGGCCTCCGGCGAGGTGAAGCGCATGGAGGCGCGCTTCCTGGGGCCCGCGTCGCAGGGCGGGTGATCGCGGACCGGTGTCCCGGGGGACACTCCGCCCCTCGTCTCCGGAAGGGCACGGGAATCGTCCTGGACGGCGGCCAGGATGCCGGGCGCCAGACGGGCTGTCCGCGGGTCATGCGAGCAGGGCGCGCAGAGGTGTCGCGCTCTGGGAGGCTCCGCGCAGAAGTTGCGCTCGGAAAAGGGCGGGGAGGGCCGCTTCCCACCTGCGCGGTGTTGGCACGGGGCTTGGAATGGGTAGGGGTGCGATGGAACTCCGAGCACATGTCCCCACGCCCTCCGAAGTGCTGCTGAGCCGGTACGACGTCGCCGGCCCCCGGTACACCAGCTACCCCACCGCGCCCGAGTGGAAGCAGGACTTCGGCGCCGACGCGCTCTCCGAGCGGCTGGGTGTCGCGGCCGCCCGGGACAGCACGGAGCCCCTGTCCCTCTACGTCCACCTGCCGTTCTGCCGCAGCCTCTGCTGGTACTGCGGCTGCAACGTGGTCATCAGCAAGGACCGCGGCGCGGCGGACCGGTACATCGACCACCTGGTGATGGAGATGGACCTGGTGGTGGAGCGGCTCGGCGCGCGGCGCCGCCTGTCGCAAATTCACTGGGGCGGCGGCACGCCCACCTTCCTCTCCGAGGCTCAAATCGAGCGGCTGTGGACCGAAATCACCCGCCGCTTCCGGACGCTGCCGGACGCGGAGGTGGCCATCGAGGTGCACCCCGCGCTGACGACGCCCGGGCAGCTCTCCCTGCTGCGGCAGCTGGGCTTCAACCGCGTGTCCATGGGCCTGCAGGACTTCGACCCGCTGGTGCAGCAGGTCACCAACCGCATCCAGACGCCGGAGCAGACGCACGGCCTGCTGAAGGTCGCCCGCGAGCTGGGCTTCACCGGCGTGAACTTCGACCTCATCTACGGCCTGCCGCACCAGAACGCGGAGCGCTGGGCGCGGACACTCGAGCAGGTGCTGGAGATGCGCCCGGACCGGCTGGC
Organism: Pyxidicoccus fallax; assembly: GCF_012933655.1. Lineage (GTDB taxonomy): Bacteria > Myxococcota > Myxococcia > Myxococcales > Myxococcaceae > Myxococcus > Myxococcus fallax. The sequence goes on from NZ_JABBJJ010000370.1 coordinate 5,554, forward strand.
CGTCTACTCGTTCGCGTACATGCCGGACACGCTGAAGCACCAGAAGCGCATGCCGGCGGACGCCATCCCGAGTGGTCGCACCAAGCTGGACCTGTTCCGCTCCGCGTACGCGGCCTTCGTGGAGGCGGGCTACCGGCCCATCGGCATGGACCACTTCGCGGTGCCCGAGGACGAGCTGGCCCGCGCGCAGGAGGAGCGCCGGCTCGGCCGCAACTTCCAGGGCTACACGGTGAAGGCCGCGTCGGACGTGGTGGCCCTGGGCAGCACCGGCATCAGCGACGTGGGCGGGGCGTATGCCCAGAACGTGCGCGCGCTGCCCTACTACTACGAGCGCGTGTCCCAGGGGCGGCTCGCCACCGAGCGCGGCATCGCCCTCACCGACGATGACCGCCGCCGCCGCGCCGTCATCACCCAGCTGATGTGCAACTTCTGGACGGACCTGGGCGAGGACGGCGCGAGCCACTTCGCGCCGGAGCTGGAGCGCCTCAAGCCCTTCGAGGACGACGGGCTGGTGGTGCGCACCGGCACGCAGCTGGAGCTGACGGCGATGGGCCGCCTCTTCGTGCGCAACGTCGCCATGGTCTTCGACGCGTATCTCTCCCGGGCCGCCAGGTCCCGCTTCTCCCGGACGGTGTGATGACAGTCATGGATGCATTGGATGTACTGACCCACGAGCATCGGCAGATCCAGCACGTGCTGGACCTCGTGGCCCGGGCGGTGGAGCGCGGCAGGCAGGGAGAGTTCGTGTCCGCGTCGCTCCTCCTGCGCGCCGCGAACTTCTTCCTCACCTACGTGGACGGCAGCCACCACGCGAAGGAGATGGTGCTCTTCCAGACGATGCTGGTCCACCGGCTGCCGCTGGCCACGAGCCTGCTGTCCCAGGTCTCCGGAGAGCACGGCACCGGCACCGAGCAGGCCCTGGCGCTGCGCGCCGCCGCCGAGGCCGCGCTGCGCGAGGGCGCGGACCCGGAGCCGATGCTCGCCGCCGCGGAGGCCTACCTGCGCCTGCAGCAGAACCACACCACGGCGGAGGAGACGCAGGTGTTCCCCCTGGCGCGCCGGCTGCTGCCCGCCGCCGTGCTGGAGCGCATGCGCACGCGCTTCGCCCGCATCGAGGCGTCTCACGGCGCGCTCGCCGAGGCCGTGGAGGCCCTGGAGCGAGCCTTCGCGCCGATGCGCCCCGCCGCCGCCCGCGCGCTGGCCATGGGCGCCGTGCGCTCCTTCTGAGAAGCCGCGCCCACCCAGGGAGCAGGCGGGCGGCCCGTGCGAGCGCTCGCTCCCCCTGGAGTCACGGACCGGGGATGTCCACCTCTACCCGCGTGGACCCGCGGCCAGGGGCGCGAGCATGGGACGACCCGAAGGAACGGCAGGACGTGACACACCGAGGCGCCTCGTCCTGCTGGGCGTGCTGCTCGTCGCCACCGTCGCGGGCGCCGTGCCCCGGCCCGGAGAGTCGCTGCCGGACTTCTCCACGAAGGACTTGCTGGACCAGCCGCACAAGAGCCAGGAGCTGGTGGGCCGGACGACGCTGCTGGTCGTCATCACCGACAAGGACGGCGGCGACGAGATGAAGCGGTGGTTCGACACCGCCACCGCCCGCGTGCCAGACAGCGTGCACCGCGCCTCCATCCTCTCCTTCAAGCTGCCCTTCTTCGTGAGCGCCGGCACCGTGCGTGGCAAGGCCCGCGAGAAGGTGCCCCGCGCCTTCTGGCGCGACACCTGGCTCGACAAGAACGGCGACATGGCCAAGGCCCTGGGCCTGCCCTCCAGCCGCACCCCCTTCGCCTTCGTGCTCGACGCGAAGGGCCGCGTGGTGGCCGCCGTCCACGGCACCGTCGACTCGCCGGATGCACGGGCCGTGTGGGACTCCCTCACGCGGGGCTGAACCTACCCCCTGGAGTAGAAAGTTACGAGGATACGGCTATATTGCAGCCACATTGCTTCAGTGACGCTGAGTTCCTCGAGACATCTCCATGGCTGAAGAGCAGAAGGTCGTATTCGCACACACGGTGGAGGGGCTGTTCGTCCAGGCCCTGTCGGACAAGCTGACCCCGGCCGCGAAGGAGCGGCTCAAGGCGGCGGGGTTGGACCTGTCGCGGAGCTTCCAGCCCGCCTATCCGGAGGCGCAGTTCCACTCCTGGGTCCGCATCGCGGCGGAAGAGGTGTTCCCCGGCGTGCCAGGGGATGAGGCCCTGCGGAAGATGGGCGAGTCACTGGTGACGGGCTACGAGAAGACGCTGATGGGCAAGGCGGTGCTGGCCACCGTGCGGATGCTCGGGCCGAAGCGGATGCTGGAGCGCACGACGCACAACTTCCGCTCGGCGACGAACTACCTGGAGACGAAGCTGAACCATCTCGGTGGCAACGACTACGAGATGAGCATCAACGAGACGAGCGGCGTGCCCTGCTACTTCGGCGGCATCATGCTCCAGGCGTTGCGCATCGCGGGCGCCAAGGACGGCCGCGTGGAGATCATCCGCCAGGACGGCGGCGCCTGCACCTACCGCATCCAGTGGACCTGAGCGCCGTGGCGCCGCGCTTCATGGCGTGACGAGCGGCGGCACGTCCCGCACGAGGTGGTGGGGCTCGCAGGGCGTCGAACCACTGGCCGGCGAAGACCGCCGAGGTGGCGAGGTGCTCGCCGCGCGGCATGGCCACCCCGGGGCCGTGCCCACGTAGACGCGGAATCGGTCCGGGTGCCGACGCGCCAGCACGCTCATTGATGGCTCCCTGTTCCCGGGCACGGGCTTCGTGCCCGCGTGCCTGGGTGCGGGACAACCCGGACGCTATTGCCACTCGCCTGCCAGGGGCCGTACCCGGCGTGGCTGACGCGGCGCATCCTGCGGTTCGTTGGGGCTCCACGAGTCGACATGCGTGGGAGGGTTCGACCACGATACGCATCTGGGGGATGTGGCGCGTGCTCGCGCGACGGGTCGACATCGGCCGGCGTCGCCCCCGCGCCGGCTTCCGAGGTGGCATCACATGGGGGTTGGAGCGGGCGCGTGAGACTTGGGTCTCGCGCTTCCGTTCTTTCGGGCATGGGGCCCACGAGGGGCGGGTGGACCCCATCCGCCATGCGGCCATGCCGCTCGGGGCAGGGACCCGACCGCTCATCTGGAGTCGCACCCGGCTGACCGGGTTCTGTCCACGTCCCACGCTGACTGTCGCCAACCTTCATCGAAGCGGTGCCCGTTCCCCAGGAATGGACCGCGCAGCTCCGCCAGCAAGGTCTCACCATGTCCTCTGACGAATCGGTCGACTCCGGGCTTCCACGCCCGGCTGCCCTGCCTCCTGAACCTCACTCCCGCTCCGAGCGCTCTCGTGGGGCCGCGCGCCCGCTGGCGGGATTCTTCCCCGGCGTCATGCTCGTGGCGGCCCTGCTCGTGTCCGCCTGCGGCGGCGAGGACTCGAACACGCCCGCGGATGGGGGCGCTCGGGATTCGGGCACCGTCGTTGACTCGGGCGTTCCGGACGCGGGCTCGGAGGATGCCGGGACCGACGACGCGGGCGTGACGGACGCGGGGGCCGGTGACGGTGATGCCGGGGTGACGGACGCGGGGGCCAACGACGACGCGGGCGTGCCGGACGCGGGGCCGGGTGGCGATGACGCGGGCGTGCCGGATGCGGGCTCGGACGACGCAGGCGTGGCGGACGCAGGCTCCAGCGACGCAGGGACGCCGGATGCGGGCTCGGACGATGCGGGCGTGCCGGACGCGGGCGCCAGCGATGCGGGAACACCGGATGCGGGCGCGCCGGACGCAGGCGCCAGCGACGCAGGGACGCCGGATGCGGGGTCGGCGGACGCGGGCTCGGCAGATGCGGGCTCGCCGGACGCGGGGGCCAACGACGCGGGCACGCCGGACGGGGGCTCGGGTGACGCGGGCACGCCGGACGCGGGCTCGGGTGATGCGGGCGTGCCGGACGCGGGCTCGGGCGACGCCGGGACGCCAGATGCGGGTTCGGGCGATGCGGGCGTGCCGGACGCGGGCTCGGGCGACGCCGGGACGCCAGATGCGGGTTCGGGCGATGCGGGCGTGCCGGACGCGGGCTCGGGCGACGCCGGGACGCCGGATGCGGGCTCGGACGGCGGCACCATCGCCACGGTCGAGATGCTCATCAAGAGCGCGGTGGAGAACGAGGGCGCGGCCATCACCGTGTATGGCTGGGTGACGATGGTGGGCGTGTCGTCGCAGCAGGGCCCCGTGCCCGGGCTGGTCGCGGAAGCGGGGTACGGGCCTCTGGGATCCGACGCACGCAGTGCGAACTGGGTCTGGAGAACGGCTTCCTACATCGGCTCGGAGGACCAATACGCCGCGTATACCGGCTGGCTGACCCCGCTCGCAGGCAACTGGGACATCGCCATGCGCTTCACCCTCGGGGACACGGTGGTCTACGCGGACGTCAATCCCGCCACTCCGTACACGCCCCGGGAGCATGAGCGGGTCCAGTTGATGGCCCCTGGCACGGAGATTCCGTACTGCGGGGTCTGGCACCCCTATGAAGTCACCATCCCTGTAGGGGCGAGCGACCTCATCTACGCACAGGTCTACGTGCCGGGGCTCACCGACGAAAGCGAGAGCCCCCAGTACGCCATCGAGTCCATGGTGGGCTTCGGCCCGGAGGGCAGTGACCCGCGATCGAGCAGCGGGTGGATCTGGTTCAACAGCGGGGTGAACGACGAGTTCTGCTGCTTCTGGAGCAACAACGACGAGCACTACGGCCCGCTGTGGCCCACCGAGCCCGGCACGTACCGCTACGCCTATCGCTTCCGGCTCTGGGACGGCGAGACCGGCTGGACGTACTGCGACACGGACGGCTCCGGCACCCACACCGAGCTGGACTTCGACCCGTCGAAGCTCGGCACCCTCACGGTGCCCGCGCCCTGAACGTGCCTCCCTGAGGTGAAGCCCGCCGGAGACACCACGTCTCCGGCGGGCTTTTTCATGTGCTCCGCGCACGGCCATGCCTGCCCACCAGGCCGCCAACCGCGCGCTCGCGAGCGATGCTCCACGCGCCGACACGGGCGAGCAGGGCACGCGTCACCAGGGCGTTCGCGTGCGCCACGAACTCCGGCGGCGCAAGCTCGTCGTCAGCGGCGTGGAGGCCCTGACACCCCGCATGCGGCGGATCCACTTCACGTCGCCCGAGCTCGCGGACTTCCACAGCCCCGCGCCCGACGACCACATCAAGCTGTTCTTCCCGGAGCATGACGCGCGCACGGGCGAGCCGGCGATGCGTGACTTCACGCCGCGCGCCTACGACAACGCCGGGAGGACGCTGACCATCGACTTCGCCCTCCACGCCTCCGGGCCCGCGACGGAATGGGCGGCGGGGGCCCAGGCCGGCCAGACGCTGGAGATTGGCGGACCGCGAGGCTCGCACCTCGTGCCCGACGACTTCGACTGGTACCTCCTGGTGGGCGACGAGAGCGCGCTGCCCGCGATGGGCCGCCGCGTCGAGATGCTGCGCCCGGGCGTGCCCGTGACGACCGTGGTGGCCGTGGTGAACGAGGACGAGAAGCAGACCTTCGTGACGCGGGCCTCCTGGCGGCCGGAATGGGTCGTGCGCGGAGAGCCGAGCCCCCGGGATGGCGAGCTGCTGCTGCGCGCGCTGGCTGGCTTCTCACCCCCGGCGGGGGACGGCTTCGTCTGGATTGCTGGCGAGGCGGAGCTCGTCCGCGAGGTGCGCGCCTGGTTCATCGAGGAGCGCAAGCATCCGGGAGACTGGCTCAAGGCGGCGTCCTACTGGCACCGCGGCACGCACGAGGGTGGCGGCACCCCCGCGTGAAGCAGGGCCCGTGGCCCGCGCGTGAGCGGCGGGCGCTGAAAAGACCACGGGCGCCTCGGGGTGTGTCCCGAGGCGCCCGTGGTGCTCCAGTCACGCTCGCGTCGTCCGGCCCTTCAACGCTGCGCCAGAATCTCCTGGAGCCGCTTCTTGTCGCTGGAGAACGAGAAGGCACTGTACAGCTGGTAGCCATTCTCGGGGTCCAGGATGCGCGGCTTCAGCGCGCGCACCGCCGTCAGCTTATCCTGGGAGAAGGGGAAGTGGTTGAGCAGCTGCGCCACCTGGGAGATGAGGAAGTAGTTGTCGCCGGCCGCCATGCTGATGATGCGCATCTTGTCCTCGGCGAAGCTCTCCTTGGCGACGGAGTCATTCAGGCGCTTGAAGGGGCCCTCCGGCATGGGCCGCACCACCGGCGCGGGCGGCGGGGGCGGCGGCTGG
>NZ_JABBJJ010000371.1 GCF_012933655.1 Pyxidicoccus fallax
GGTGGGGAAGGGGACGGTGGGCGGTGCGTCATGGATGACGTCCCGATTGCCCCTGCTCCCAAGCATCACGGAGGCGTCGGCACTGAGTGCCTCGCGGCTTGGCGTGAGGCTGGCGGCCATCGAACAGGTGAGCGCGGTGGCGGTGGTGGAGGACGGGGTCGTCATCAGCCTCGCGCCCAACGCGGTGGCCATGGTGGCGTCGGGCTCGGATGGCATCCAGGGAGACCCGGATGGGACGGTGCATCACATCTGCACGGACAAGAACCCCGTGTCCGAGGCGGAAGGCGGTCCGTGGACGCCTCGTTTCGAAGTCATCTTCGAGAAGGCAGGCATGTCGCTGAAGAACGATAGGGCGAACCAGATTCGCATCCGTGGGCATGAAGGGCCTCATCCCGCGGCGTACCATCGGGAGGTGTTTCGACGGGTGCGGGATGCGACCAACACATGCACTACCGTTGAGAGCTGTCGTCAGGCCCTGACCCGGGAACTCCGGCGGATTGCGCGGGAACTCTCCACGCGTGGGAGTAGGTTACGGCGGCTGCTGACCGAGGACTGAGGAAAGACGTGGTGCCTTCGATGCGGTATTTCGACCTGGAGCAGGACCTGTACATTCCCGGCCTCTGGTACTTGGGCACCCCTGTCGACGGCCGGGGCCAGGAGGTAGGCAGTTGGCTCTTCTCGCAAGGCACGCCCGCGACCGTGGAAGGGCCGTTGCGAGTCGGAATCTACCGTCCCGGCACGCATCTCGACTTTTCCCTCGCGGACGCTGGAGTCATCCCAGTCGTCCACCCGCGCGTGGCGTCCGTGTTCACCGCGCTCGCACCGGGAGACATCCAGGCGTACCCCATCGAAGTCGAGGGTCAACCCGAGCCCTACGTCCTCATCAATGTCATCCGCCTGGTGGACTGCATCGACGACCAGGCCTCGGAGTACGTGGAGCGCTGGATCCCCGAGGACGAGAACGACCAGCCCGAGCGGGCCGGCCAATATCGCAACGTCGTCGGCATGCGCATCGACAAGTCCCGCGTGGGCGACGCCAAGGTCTTCCGACCCTGGGGCTGGCCGGTGGTCCTCGTCGTCTCCGAGGACATCAAGGACGCCCTGGAGCGCACGGGCGCCACCGGTCTGAAGTTCACGGAGGTGTAGTCCGCTCCGGACCTCACGGCGCCGACTGCGTGCTCACCCGGGCCTTCTCCGCCGGAATCAGCTCCTCCCGCCGCAGCAGCAGCCGGGCGTCGTTCTTGGGAAGGATGCGGAGCTGGAAGCGCCGACGGAGTGTGCCCTCCTCCTTGAACACATCCTTGTCGCTGACGAGCAGCAGCGCCGTGGGCACCACGTACCGCGCGGAGCGGTTGCCGTAGTAGTGCACCACCACGTGGTACGGCCCCGGCGCCGCCTTGCGAGCGTGGTACAGCTCCGGCCCCAGGCCATCGGTGACGTCCCAGTAGAGCTGCCCGCCCAGCCGCGTCGTCTTGTTCCGGTAGTCGCACCGCTCACCATCCGGCTCGATGACCCACAGGTCGATGTCCGTGCTGTCCGAGTTCCAGTGCGTCGTGAGCTGGTAATCGATGGCCGCCCGTGACACGCGCCCGGGCACCACCTCGTGCTCACCGCCCTTCTTCTCCAGTTCCCCCAACCGTCCGCGCAGCACGGAAGCCACCGGTTCCGCGCGAGGATGGCGCATCAGCGCCCACAGCATCCGCGTGTAGTGGAACCCCGCCACCGTCTGTATCTCGGTCTGGTGCCGGTTCCAGGTGCGGGCGAGGACGATTTCGTAGTTCCTCGCCGCCTCCGCGTAGCGTCCCGCCGCGTCCAGCGCGAGCGCCTCCTCCAGGAAGGCCTGCCCCTCGAACGGCCGGTTCAGCCGAACGTGCTCGAACAGCTCCACCGCCGCGGGGTACTGCCCCATGGCCAGCAGCCCATAGCCCACCAGCCGCAGTGCCTCCGCGTCCTTTGGCCGCAGCTCCACCGGCGAGGACAGCGCCCGCAGCGCGCCCCACGTGTCGCCGGAGAACGCACGCCTGCGCGCCACGGCCTCGTACACCATCACGTCGTCCTTGTTCGCGCGGCGAGCCTGGAGGTACGTCTGCTCGGCCTGGAGCCGTGCGTCACCACCGGCGTATGGGTCGTCGCGCAGCGGCTGGCGCTTGAGCAGAGGAGACAGCGCGGCCCGGTGCGCCTCCAGCCCGCGCACCACCGCCAGGCCGGACTCCAGCACCCCGTCCAGCGCGATGCCCTGCAGCTTGTCGCGGCGCTGGTCCTCCTCTCGCCGGCGCAGCGCCTCCAGGTCGGTCAGCTCCACGCGCTCATCGTTGATGGAGTAGCGCCGGTAGTCTCCCTCGGACTCCAGCACGAGCATGGACGCCCGCGCGTTCGCCAGCCGGTAGTGCTGGCTCAGCGCCACCACCATCCGGTCCAGCCGCTCGTCGTCCAGCGCCACCAGCCGTCCCACGAACAGCTCCGCCCACGCGCGCGGGGCGAAGGCGCTGTCCTGCTCCCTCGGCAGCGGCATGCTCAGCACGCGCTCCTCACCCCCGGCGCGCGTCACCACCTCCAGCGTCGCGGCCCCGTCCTCGGGGAGCCGCCCGGCCACTTGCAGCTCCTGGCCCGGGAAGACGAGGTGCGGCCGTCCCGCGACGACCAGGTCCTTCACGCCCGTACCCTTCACCTCCACGCGCTCCAGCACGACGGCGGCGGCGCGGTGCGCCCGGGCCGCCGCGTCCACCTCCGAGCCGGACAGCACGTTCACCACCCGGCCCCGGCTCGCCCGGGCCAGCGCGTCGAACAGGTCCGTGTTCACCGCCGCCTCGCCGAAGCGGTACGTCACCCAGCGCAGCGTCTCCACGCTGCGGTGGCGCGAGACGAGCGACTCCACGGTGCTCTGCCCCCACGTGGCGTTGCCATCGGACAGCAGGAAGGCCGTGACGCGCTCGCCCGCGTTCGCCGGCTTGAGCCATGCGTCGCCCGCCCGGTCCAGCTCCGTCAGCATGCCGTCCACGTGGGACGCGCCCTCCAGGAAGACGCGCTCCAATTCGGCGAAGGTCTGCTGCCGGTGAGCGGCGTCATTGGGACGCCACGCCGCCGCGTGCAGCCAGCGCGGGCGCACGTCGAAGAGGAGCACCGCGTACTCCTTCAGCGTGGAGTCCTTCTCCAGGAGGGCCCGCAGGGTGGCGGCCTGGAGCGCCCACGCATTGCCGTCCTCGATGGACAGCGACGTGTCCACCACCAGCACGGCGCGGCCGGTGGCGGGGCCCTCGGCCTCCGAGGTGAGCCGCGCCGGCAGCCGCACGCGCGCATGGAAGGCCTGGCCGGACAGGCCCGCCGGGTCCCTCCCCACCAGCACGTCCGCGTCCGCCTGTTTCGGAGTGAGCGCCGCGGCGAGCGCACCGTCCCCCCGCAGCTTCGGGAAGTCATACGCTCGCCACGAACCCAGGGCACGGGGCGCGGCGGGCTCGGGCTGCACCGTCACCTCACCGGCGTGGCGAGGGTCCACGTGCAGGCGCGCGGACACCTGGACGTCCTTGCCGGCCCCCGCGGGCAGCGGCCACGTGTAGCGCAGGCGCTCGCCATCGAAGAGCAGTGTCTGCTCGTACGCGATGACCACGCGCTTGAGGGACTTCGGAGGCAGCGGGAAGACGCGGGCGCTGAAGGTGGACGCACCGGCCCACTCCAGCAGCGCCGGGTCCACGTTGTTGCGGACGATTTCCTCGTACACCTCGCGGGCGCGCTTCTGCTCCACGACGCGGGCCTCCTGGCGCTCGCCCCAGGAGCGCGGAGCGCCCTTGGGACTGGGAGGCGCCGACGCGCCCAGCTCCTCCACCCGGGCCGAGTCCTCGCCCAGGGGCGGCAGCAGGTCCGTGGACTGGAAGAGGGAAGGGCCGGTGACGGCCACGGCGCCCGAGTAGAGCGCGAAGCCCGCGACGGCCGCGCCGCCAGGCAGCGGATAGTAGAAGGTGCCTTCAAGGTTGCGGTTCGTGTCGTTCTCGAAGAGGTGGTCCACCACCGTGCGGGCGCGCGAGCCCTGGATGTACGTCACCACGCGGACGGCGCGCGTCTTGAGCGGTTGGTAGCGGCCGTCCTCGCCCATGACGAGCACCTTGGCCGCGCGCGGGGCGGCCTCCACCTTGGGCAGCACCGGGGTGGGGAGGTCCTCGGGAGGCGCGGGCTTGCTCGGGTCCGCCTTCGCGGCCTCGCCGCCCTTGATGACCTGGATGATTTCCCGGCGCCTCTGCTCGAGCACCCGGCCCCGCTCCTCCTGGGTTCGGGCTTCGTAGGCCATGGCCTGGGCCCGTGCCCGGTCCTCCTCCCGTGCGGCCGCCGCTCGGGAGGACGGGGCCACGCGGCCGCCAATCACCCCACCCACCACGCCACCGACGACACCGCCCTGGATACCTCCGCCTTCCGTGGAGGGCGCTGGAGCCGCGGCCTGCGGCGGAGGCGGCGGCGGTGGTGCGGCCGCACCCGGGGCCGGCTCCATCGCGGCGAGCTGCGTCTCTCCGTCATGCGCCAGCTCCACGCCGTCGAGGTTCTCCGCGACCATTCCCTGTTCCGCCCGCCGCCGGGCAATCCCCTCGCGGCTCAGCTCGGCGACTTGCGCCTCGCTGAGCACCTCGGGGTCGGCGACGGAGTCACGCAGCTCCTCGAGGTCCACCTCTCCGGGGTCGACCTCGCCCGGCACCGTGGAAGGCGCCACGAGCCCGGCCTTCTCGAAGTCGGGGGACAGGGGCGCGCGGGCGGGAGCGGCGGGAGCGGCGGGCTTCGTGCCGGAATCCCGGTTGCAACCGCAGACGGCGAGGCACGCCAGCAGCACGGCGGTGGACAGGCGCGTGAGGTGCATGGCGAAGGACGTTAGCCCAAACGTCTCCGCGCCCGCTCATGGCCCCCCGGCCGGGGTGGAAGGTACCCCGGCCGTCAGTGCTGCACCGCGAGGATGCGGCGCCCGGCCACGTCCACCGCGTACGTCGCCCCCATGTCCAGGATGGGGTCCTTCTTCTCGCAGACACCGGGCCGCAGGGTGATTTGCACGAAGGTGATGCCCTCGGGGCCGGGGGCGGCGGCCACGTCATAGGACTCGCGCTGGTACAGGCAGCGTTCCTCCTCGGTGGCGCCCTTGTGGGGCGTCACGTCCAGGGGCAGGAAGTCCGCGAGCGCCAGCTCCATGGCCGTCACCAGCCCGGCGGACAGGGTGGTGCGCGTGTCCGCCGGCAAATCCAGGGGGAACCGCACGCGTGCTGCTTCCTCGGGCGGAGCGCGGGGCGGACGGGAGGACCGCTGGAACAGCGCGCACGCTGGAAGCATCAGGCACAGGAGCAGGAGAAGTCCGCGTGTCATGGTGTCTCCCGGGCTATTCGCTGACTTCGGTGACGATGCCCGCGGCCTTGTGCTCGGGCTTGATGATGCCGATGCGCACCCAGCGCTGCTCCCGGCGCTCGTACAGCTCGCCGGGGCGCACCTCACCGACATACGGAACCAGCTTCATGACCCGGCACTTCGTGTCGAACTGGATGCGGATGCTGAAGCGCTGCCGGGCCTCCATCCGGTCCGCCGGGGACATGCGCGAGTCCGCCCACGGGTGGCTGTGGTAGTCCGCGAGCACCACCGTCTTCCCCCGCGCGTCGTCCACGAAGCGCGGCGGCTTGCACCGCTTCTCCCGCTCCGGAATGGCCTTGAGCAGCGGGCCCAGCGTGGACGGGAAGCTGGCGTGGTAGGTGCCGTTGCCCAGCGAGTAGATGGCGCCGCAGTACTCCTGCCCGTACTCCCGCCCCTGGGCGCGCGGCAGCCGCATGACGGCGGGGCAGAGCTGGTCAATCACCACGTCCACATCCGTTGACGGGGTGATGGCATCCCACGGGCCTCGCACCCAGACGAAGCCCTCCCGGTACCCATAGTCCGTGCCCTCGACGGGCCCCTCCGGAGTGCTGGCGCACGCCACCAGCCAGCCCGCCACGAAGGCCGCCACCCACTGACGTCTCATGCCTGCCCCCTGGAGCCGGGGGCCTGTCACGCATCAGCCCTCGCGCAACCATGCTAAACCTGAAAGAAGCGTGAGAATGGATTTTCTCGCATGATCTCGGTAGTGGCGCAAGACGGGTATTCCGTGACTTAGCATGTAGTCCTGGAGTGGGGAACGTTTCCCTCGGGAAGGCGTCCGTTTCCGGGCCCCGTCCGGACCTGGGGCCGGACCGGGAGAAACCCTCCAGGTTGCCCCCATATCATCCTACCCGCCGACGCCACTCCAGGATTTCGCACGGCCGCCCGCCCTGCGTTCGAGCGCCCCGGGCTTGTGGGTGGGCGAGTCCGTCCCAACCCTGAGCCGACGGAGGGAGCGGCATGAGCGGCCTTGCCATCAGCGACTACGCCCTGCTGTCGGACTGCCGCTCGGCGGCGCTGGTGAGCCGGATGGGCTCGGTGGACTGGCTGTGCTTCCCGCGCTTCGACGGCCCCTCCGTCTTCGCGCGGCTGCTGGATGCGAAGGCGGGGCACTTCTCGCTGCGGCCCGAGGGCGAGGCGCGCGCCAGCCGCCGCTACCGCGAGCGGACGCTCGTGCTGGAGACCACGTTCCAGACGCCCACGGGCACGGTGGTGGTGGTGGACGCGCTGGCCACGGGAAGTCACGAGCGCGGGCACGAGCTGGGCCGCGCCTCGCCGGGCGTCCTGCTTCGCCGGGTGACGTGCACGCACGGCCGGGTGACGATGCGCCTGGAGCTGAGCGCGAGGCCGGAGTACGGGCTCGTGTCGCCGTCCGTCCGCGAGGTGGAGGGCGGCGTGGCCTGCCGGGGCGGGGCGACGGCCCTGCTGCTCGCCGCCGCGGTGCCGCTGGACGTGGAGGGCCCGGACGTGCGGGCCACCTTCACGCTGGAGGCCGGCGAGTCCACGGGCTTCGCCGTGCAGCACCACGTCGCCTGGGACTCGCCGGTGGCGCTCTGGTCCCAGGAGAAGATTGCCCGCCGCCTGGAGGACACGATGGAGACGTGGCGCTCCTGGGCCGAGGAGCACCAGAGCTACGAGGGCCCGTGGCGGGAGCTGGTGCACCACAGCGGCCGGGTGCTGCAGGGGCTCATCTTCCAGCCCACCGGGGCCGTCATCGCCGCGCCCACCACGTCGCTGCCAGAGGCGCTGGGCGGCAAGCGCAACTGGGACTACCGCTACACCTGGATGCGCGACGCCAGCTTCGTCCTGGACGCGCTGTGGGTGGCCGCGTGCCCGGACGAGGCGGAGCGCTACTTCCAGTTCCTCGCCGAGTCCGCGCAGTCGCAGCTCGCCAATGGCGCGGAGCTGCAGGCCATGTTCGGCGTGGGCGGCGAGCACGACCTCACCGAGCGCGTGCTGAACCACCTCTCCGGCTGGCGGGGCAGCGCGCCGGTGCGCGTGGGGAACAACGCCTGGTCCCAGCGCCAGCTAGACGTCTACGGCGAGCTCTTGTGCTCGGTGCACCGGCTGGAGGACATGCTGGAGCGGATGGACGACACGTTCCACCGCTTCCTGGTGGACGCCGCGGAGGTGGCGGCGGCGCGCTGGAGGGAGAAGGACCGGGGCATCTGGGAGGTGCGCTGCGAGCCGCGCCACTTCGTGCACTCGAAGCTGATGTGCTGGGTGGCGCTGGACCGGGCCATCTCCCTGGCGGACAAGCTCGGCGCCGAATCGAAGGTGGAGCACTGGACGCGCACGCGCGAGGACATCCGCCGGGCGGTGCTGGAGGAGGGGTGGAACGAGCGCGTGGGGGCCTTCACGCAGTCCTTCGGCTCGGAGGTGCTGGACGCCGCGTGCCTGATGATTCCCATCACCGGCTTCCTGCCCGCGACGGACGCGCGGGTGCGCTCCACGGTGCGCGCCATCCAGGAGCACCTGATGGACCGCAACGGGCTGTTGCACCGCTACCGCATGGATGACGGCATCGAGGGAGACGAGGGCGCCTTCCTCCTGTGCACCTTCTGGCTGGCGCAGGTGCAGGCCATGGCGGGCGAGCTGGAGGCGGCCACCGTCACCTTCACGCGCGCGGCCTCCTTCGCCAACGACGTGGGCCTCCTGGCGGAGGAGGTGGACCCGGAGCGGCGCGAGGTGCTGGGCAACTTCCCGCAGGCCTTCAGCCACGTGGGCCTGGTGAACGCGGCGTGGGCCATCCACGAGGCGAGCCGGCGCTCCGGCCGCCCCATGGAAGTCACCGAGGTCTCGCCCTCCGCGGGGTGACGGACCGCACGGGCTTCACCAGAAACGCCACCACGGCTTCTTCGCGGCCGGAGCCGGAGGAGCGCTCGCCCGCGGGCTGGCGTCCGGGAGCCTCCGCCACGAGCGGATGACGGCGTCGGCCTCCTGGGCCAGCTCCTCGATGGGGAGATAGGGCGGTCCGCCGACGGCGACGCGGAAGACGGCGCCATCCGCGTCCGCGAGCCAGCGCGTGGCATTCGTCACCGGGCGGCCGCGCGCGAGGAAGCGGAGGTGGTTCGCCACGTGGGGCCTGCCGTCCAGCTCGGGGAGGACGTGGGTATCCATGGTGATGTCCGTCGCGCCCTCCTGGACCCACTCCTGGGCGTTCCGCCGCGCGAGGTTGACCAGGGCCTCGGCGCGGCCGGGCCCGGGAGGCAGGGTGTCCGGGCTGCGCCAGACGTCCAGCGTGCGGTTGTCCGAGGCGAGGAGGCGGACGAACATGGCGATGGAGCTGGAGAGCCCCACGTCCTCGGAAGGCACGGGCGTGTAGCGGGGCGGAGGCGTGATGGCGCAGCCCACGCCAGGGAGCTCGACCTCGCCCCGGGGAGGCGGCGGCATGGGGGCGAGCACCGCGAGGCCGCTCTGCTCCGGAGTCGTCAGCCAGGTCAGCGCGGCGCGCACGCGACTGAGGCTGTGCTCGGGAAAGCGCGCGTCCCATTCGGGGCTGTCATAGGCCCGCTGGCCGTGTCGCTTCATGAGCTCATCCGGGGGAACACCGGGCTCCTTCCTCATGAAGTCCGACAGCAGCGCCGTCTCCCGGTAGCCCGTGAAGCGCTCGCCGTGGCTGACCTTGAATTGGAACAGGCCGGAGGCGAGCGGAATCAGCAGGAGGCCCTCGACGATTTCCAGGCCGTGCTCGTAGGCGAGCCGGTAGAGCACGCGCAGGCAGGGGGCGCCGCCCACCTGGATGCGCTCGAGCGCGATGAGGGGAGACCAGCTCGGGTCGCTCGTGCGGGGCGGCAGGCGCGGGGTGCCGCCCATCACCGACGGGAGCATGTCGTACTGCCGCTGGAAGAGGAAGCGGACCTGGCGTTCGAAGTCGTCTCGGAGGACCGCGTCATCCTCGGGGCGCAGGCCGAGGCGAAAGGGGGTGAAGGCGAGGTGCCACGTCGTGTCGTCCGCCGTCCGTTCCAGGCCTGCGTAGACCTCGGCCTCGTCTTCGCGCTGGAAGCCGTCCCCCACGTCGAACTTCACGCCGAAGCTTCCGTCCCGCAGGCTTTCGAGGAGCATGGGGCGGGCAATGTACTTCAGTCCAGGTAGCCCCAGCGGTCCTCCTCGAAGACGTAGTACGGGCGGCCGAAGGGCATGACGTCGGTCCAGCCCAGCACGTGGCGCGTGGCCTCGGCGTCCACGTCGTAGGTGAAGCCGAAGTGCGGCCCGGCGAACTTCGCGGGCGGCAGGTCCGGCAGGAAGTCGGGGACGAGCTGCTCCAGCGTGTCGGGGAGGCGGCCGTGCTTCGCCTGGAAGGCGCGGCAGGCGGCGATGAGGACGTCCGCGTTCTTCCGGGCCCGCTCGCTCCCCGCGCGGTTGGGGCGGAGGACGAGCGCCAGCGTCAGCGCTCCGCCGACGAGGTTTCCGAGGGCCTGGCTCGCACCGCCGAGGAGCCGGTGGAGGGCCCCCTTCTTCGTGGACATGAGGCCTCCCGTGATGCCCGTGCTCCCAGGGGTGCGCAGGTTCCCTGGAAGGAGGGAGCCATCATGCCGGACATCAAAGACCCGCGGCGAATGATCGAGCCATCGGATGACGAGATGGAGCGCCAGGGCACCTACGAGGAAGAGGGACCCGGCCACACCCCCGGGTCCGCCGAGGGAGACGACGAGGAGGCGCCGCACCGGATGCATCCCTATGAGGACCCGGACAAGACGCCGGGCTCCGCGGAAGGGGACTGAGCACCCGTCAGGGCCGTCGTCCCGGAAGCGGGTGCCGGGACGGCGCTCAGACCTCCCGGGGCCCCGGCCGCTCGGCGGCCATGTCCATGCCCGTGGCGACCTCCGGGATGATGCCCAGGCGGACGTAGATGGGACGCACCCGCTCGCGCAATTCGGGCAGCTTCCGCCAGAACCACACCGCGCCCACGAGGCACATGGCGCCGTTGATGGCGAGCGTCGTGGGCGCGCCCAGGTGCGTCGCCAGCGTGCCGCCCAGCAGGCTGCCGAAGGGCGCGGTGCCCATGACGGACATCGTGTAGAAGCTCATCAGCCGCCCGCGCATCCGCTCCTCGACGATGGTCTGCAGGACGGTGTTGCTGGCCGCCGTCGTCACCATCATCCCGAAGCCGGTGAGCACCAGCGACACGAGCGACAGCGCCAGGTGCCGAGACAGCGAGAAGGCCAGCAGGCCCGCCCCGAAGAGCAGCGTGGTGACGAGGATGACGCCGCCCAGGCCTCGCACGGACCGGCGTGATGCCAGGAACCCCGCGCCCCCGAGCGCGCCCAGCCCCGCGGCGGCCATCAGGAAGCCCAGCGTGTTGGCCCCGCCGCCCAGCACCTGCGACGCCATCACCGGCATCAGCACGGTGAGAGGCATCCCCATCAGGCTCACCAGGGCCACCAGCCCCAGCAGGGCGCGCATGGGCGGGAAGTGGAAGGTGTGCTGGAAGCCCTCCTTCAATTCCGTGAGCACGTGCTGATGCCGCTGCACGCGGGGGCGCGGGGTGATGCGCATGGCCAGGAGCGAACCAATCACCGCGAGGTAGCTGATGCCGTCGATGAGGAAGCAGCCGCCCTCGCCCACCAGCGCGATGAGCGCTCCGGCCACGGACGGGCCCAGTAGCCGCGCCGCGTTGAACATGGACGAGTTGAGCGCGATGGCGTTGGGCAGGTCCGCGCGGTCCTCCACCATCTCCACCACGAAGGACTGCCGCCCCGGCATGTCGAAGGCGTTGATGAGCCCCTGGAAGACCATGAGCGCCGCGATGTGCCACACGGCGATGACGCCGGTGAGCGCGAGCGCCGCCAGCGCGAGGGACTGAATCATCGCCAGCACCTGCGTCACCACCAGCAGCCGGTGCCGGTTCCACCGGTCCACGAGGACGCCCGCGAAGGGGCCGAGGAGGAAGGTGGGAATCTGCCCGCAGAAGCTGATGACCCCCAGCAACATCGCCGAGCCCGTGAGCCGGTACACCAGCCAGGAGGTCGCCACCCGCGTCAGCCACGTGCCCACCAGGGACACGCTCTGCCCGGCGAAGAAGAGCCGGTAGTTGCGGTGGCCCAGGGCCCGAAGGAGGAATCTCCACCCGCCGCGTGGGGGCTGCTCCCCGGAAGCCCGTGTCTGCATCCGCTGCCTGCTCCTTTGCCTGGTTGCCGTCGCGGGCGGCCCCGCGGCGGGTGTGCTGCCGGAAACGTGGTCACCCGCGCGAAAGGCGGCGGAGTCTCGCCCGGAGGGCAGGCGGCCCTGTCTCTCCCCCGACACTCTACTTCCGCCCGGGGCCGCAGACGTGCCCCGCGAAGTGGCGCACCTGTTGCTCCGCCGCCGCTCCAGTGGGAGTTCGAGGGAGGGGTGGCGTGAGAAGGTGGACAGGAAG
>NZ_JABBJJ010000372.1 GCF_012933655.1 Pyxidicoccus fallax
ACCCGCCCCTCCACCACGCCGTCCTCCCAGAGGAAGGCGAGCCCCACGCGCCTCGCTCCCGCCGGCGTGACGTAGGCCTCCACGCCGTCCGCGAAGTGCACCTCCACGTAGGGTGTCCACGGCTCCACCTGGAAGTGCTGCCGCAGCCCGAAGCGCCTCGGGCCCGTGGACTCCACGTCCAGCCCTTCCGCGCGCCGCAGCGGCGAGCCCAGCCCGTCCGCCGCCACCAGCATCCGCGCCTCCACCGGGCCGTCCGCGGTCTCCAGCGTCACCGCGTCGGTGGTGCGGCGGTGCGACAGCACCTGCGTGCGCTCGCGCAGCTCCACACCCACCGCGCGAGCCCGTGCTACCAGCGCGGAGGACAGCGCCACACGCCGGACTCCGAGCCCTCCGGGCCCTGGCAGCAGCCCCTCCGCCGTGGTGCCGTCCTCCTGCACGTAGCGGATGCCCACGAAGGGCGAGCTCTCCTTGCGGTCCAGCAGTGGCAGCGCGCCCAGCCGCTCCAGCGCGGCCAGACCGGAGGGCATGAGTCCCTCACCACAGGCCTTGTCGGCCGGTACCGTCGCACGCTCCAGCACCACGGTGTTGAGCCCGCGTGAGGTGGTGGTGATGGCCACCGCCAGCCCCGCGGGTCCTCCGCCCACCACGGCGACGTCGTACCGTTTCACGAGGCGCGCTCCACCGGCTCCGCTGCGACTCTTCGCTTGTACCGTCTCATGCGGCGTGGGTCGTCCCTCACGAGCATGCACCGCGACACGAGAAACAGGCCACCTTCGTCATGCCTCACACGCGCGAAGAGCCTCACACGGCGCGCTCCTCCCTCGCCGCTGTTCCCGCACATGAGCCAGGACACGCACCTTGCTTTCCTCTTCTCTCGCGCCCACGGACGGATGCACGTGGTGCGCACCTCCCTCATCGGGACGCGCGCGCATGGGCCGAGGCACGTCGTGCGCTCCGCACCACCCATGGCTCGGACCCATGGGCTGCTCACGCGACGTGCTCCGCCCCGCACCGCCTCACGCGTCGCGCTCCGCCTTCGCCATGGCCAGCGCGCTCTTCGCCATCTCCACCGCCATGCCCACCATGCCCACCTTCTTCGGCGGCGACAGCTCTCCGGCCAGGTAGCGCCGCAGCGCCTCCGCGCGGCGCAGCTTGCCGCTCGACGTGCGCGGCAGCGTCCCCGGCGCCAGCAGCCTCACCGTGTGCGGCCGCACGCCCGTGGCCTCCACCACCGCCGCGCGGATGCGCTCCTCCACCTCCGCATCCGCGCCCTCGCCCGCCCGCTCCGCGAGGATGAGCAGCGCCTCGTCCTGTCCGCCCTCGGGCGTGAAGCCCAGCGCCACCGCGCAGCCCGTGCGCACGCCGTCCACCGCGTGCAGCGGCTCCTCGAACGCCTGCGGCGCGTGGTTGGCCCCGCGGATGATGACCACGTCCTTCGCCCGGCCCGTGAGGTACAGCTCGCCATCCGCGAGGAAGCCCAGGTCTCCCGTGTCCAGCCACCCCTCCGCCGACAGCGCCCGCCCGGACGCCTCCGCGTCCCCGAAGTAGCCCGACATCAGCGAGGGCCCCTTCGCGAAGACCCGCCCCACCCGCCGCTCCGGCAGCACCCCGCCGTCCGCGTCGCGCACCTGCACCTCGAAGCCCGCCACCGGAGCGCCCACGCTCACCAGCTCCCGCGTCCCCTCCTCCGCCCGTCCCTCCCGGGCCAGCAGCGCGGCGTCCACGCCCAGTGCGCGCGGGCCCCGGCCCTCCGGCGGGAAGGTGACGGCCAGCGACGCCTCGGACAGCCCGTACACCGGGCGTAGCGCCCGCGCGGAGAAGCCCCACCGCTCGAAGCGCTGGGCGAAGCGGCGCAGCGTGTCCATGGACACCGGCTCCGCCCCGTTGAGCGCGTGCTTCCACGACGACAGGTCCACTCCTTCCAGCTCCGCGTCCTTCACCCGCTTGAGGCACAGCCCGTACGCGAAGTTGGGCGCGGGCGAGATGAAGCCCTTGTGCCGCGACAGCGCCCGCAGCCACAGCGCCGGCCGCGCCAGGAAGGCCTCCGGCGGAATCAGCACCAGCCGGCCCGGGTAGTACAGCGCCGACAGCACACAGCCGATGAGCCCCATGTCGTGGTACAGCGGCAGCCAGCTCACGCCCACCGACGGGATGTCCGGCCGCAGCGGCATGGCCACCTCCAGCGCCGCCACCTGCGACATCAGCGCCTCGTGCGTCAGCGCCACCGGCTTCGGGTCCACCGTGGAGCCCGACGAGAACTGGATGAGCCCCAGCGCCTCCGGGCGCACCGGCACCTCCCGCTCCTCGTCGCCTCGCGACACGTCGTCCACCGTGTGGCAGCCCAGGCGCGGCCGGGCGCGCTCCACGCTCGGCCCCAGGAGCAGCCGCACCCGCGAGTCCGTCAGCACCACCGCCGCCGACGTCACCTGGAGCATCCGCGCCGTGGCCCGGTGGTACTCCTCCAGCCGCCCCAGCCGCACCGGCGGGTACAGCGGCACCGGCACCGCTCCCGCCAGCAGCGCGCCGAAGTACGCATCCATGAAGCCCGGCGACGTGGGCAGCAGCAGCGCCACCCGGTCCCCTTCCCTCACGCCCAGCCTCGCCAGCCCCGCCGCCGTGCGCCTCGCGCGGCCGCGGACCTCCGCCCACGACAGCGCCACCTCGCGCTCCTGCGCGTCCACGAAGGTGAGGCCATGGGACGGCTGGCCCGCCGTCTCCGCGAGCGTCGCGTTCACCGTCCGGTGCTTCAACGCGGGCAGCGCCGGGCCCCTCACGGACGCACCTCCGGAACCGGAACGCCCGCGGGCGCCGCCGCCCGCTGCGCCACCAGCCGCGCCAGGTCCTCCACCGTCCGCACGCCCTGCGCGTCCTCCTCCGACAGGCGGATGCGGAAGCGGTTCTCCAGCCCCACCGCCAGCACCGTCAGCCCCAGGCTGTCGAGCTGCAAGTCCCTCATGAGGTCGTGCCGCGGCTCCACCTCGCCGCTCCACTCCAGCTCGTCGGTGGCGATGCGGCGAATCTCCGACAGCACCTCGAGTTCGGACTCAGTCACGGGGCACCTCCGGGATGAAGCGGGGACGGTGGGCGAAGGCGCGCGCGTACACCTCGCCGAGCGCCGCCTCCTCCGCCCGGATGCGCACGAAGAGCAGCGCCGCGTTGCCCACCGAGAAGAACAGCGCCGTGCGCCACGCGCCGTGGATGAGCGGCACACACGCCAGTTCCAGCACCACCGCCACGTAGTTGGGGTGGCGCAGGAAGCGATAGGGCCCGCCCGTCACCGGCGGCAGCTCCGGCACCACGATGATGCGTGAGTTCCACCGCTCCCCCAGCGTGGCGATGGCCCAGTACCGCAAGCCCTGCGCCGCCACCGCACCGCCCAGCGCCGCCCAGCCCCAGCCGCCAGGGAACGCGGGCCGCAGCCACAGCACCTCCGCCACGCACGCCACCAGGAACAGCGTGTGGAACACCACCATGAAGCGGTAGTGCGCCTGCCCCGTCTCCACTCCACCCCGGGCGAAGGCGCGCTCCGCGTTGCGCTTGGAGAGCACCAGCTCCACCAGCCGCTCCGCCACCAGCAGCGCCATGAAGCCGAGGAAGAGGGCCTGCGTGGAGGTCACCATCGCAGCAGCACCATCTCCGCGCAGAAGCCGGGGCCCAGCGCCATCATCAGGCCCCAGTCCCCCGGACGCGGCTCGGGGCCCTCCAGCGTCTCGCCCAGCACGAAGAGCACCGACGCCGAGGACAGGTTGCCCACCTCGCGCAGCGAGCGCCACGAGCGCTCCAGCGCGGCCGACTCCAGCTCCAGCGCCTCCTCGAAGGCCTTCAGCACCTTGGGCCCGCCGGTGTGCGCCACCCAGTGCCGCACGTCCCCGCGCGACAGGCCATGCGCCTCGAGGAAGCGGTCCACGTCGCGGCGGATGTGCTCGCGCACCAGGCCCGGCACCTTCGCGGACAGCACCACCTTGAAGCCCGAGTCCACCACGTCCCAGCCCATGATGCGCTCGGTGTCCCGGTAGAACACCGAGCGCGAGGCCACCACCCGCGGGCCCTTCGCCCCCGGCGTTTCGGCGCCCCGCAGCACCGCGCACGCCGCGCCGTCACCGAAGAGGCCGGAGGCGATGATGTTGGGGATGGACAGGTCCTCGCGCTGCAGCGTCAGCGAGCACAGCTCCGTGGTGATGACGAGCGCCGTCTGCGAGGGGAAGGCGCGCAGGTAGTCCGCGGCGCGGGCGATGCCGCCCGCTCCCGCCACGCAGCCCAGGCCGAAGAGGGGCGTGCGCTTGAAGTCCTCGCGGAAGCGCAGGCGGTTGGCCACCCGCGCATCGATGCTCGGCGTGGCCAGGCCCGTCACGGTGACGAAGAAGACGTGGTCCACGTCCGCCGGGGACAGCTCCGCCTTGTCCAGCGCTTGACTCACCACCGTCTCACTCATCTCGGTGGCCGCGCGAATCCACGCGTCGTTGCGCTGCTGGAAGCCGACCAACGCCGGGTAGCTCTCGATGGGCAGCGCGAGATGACGGCCGCTCACCTGGACGGCGCGGTGCAGGTCCTCCAGGCGCTCCACGTTGAAGTGGCGTGTGGCCCACAGCTCGCGGAAGGCCGAGATGAGCTGCTCTTGCGTGGCGTAGTGCGGCGGGAGGGCACGACCTACGGCGCGGATGAACGGCGAGCTGTCCGGGCCTGTTGTGCTGCTGGGCATGAAGTTCTCGGGTCTTCGCGTCGGTCGGACCCCAGGATTAACCGACAGCCACGCCCGATGCGATACGCGATGCACCCACTTGAACGCCCGCGGACGCGGCCCGCACGACAATGTTGCAAGGTCGACGCGCGCCTTGGCCCTTGGTCAGCGGCTGGGACGTGCCGAGACACGTGAGACTGCTCACAGCCTCACTGAAGGAATCCATCCCGAAGCCTGAACAGAGCTTGAACGACTCAGTCGAATCGGTAGCCCTTGGGCACCACGACGATGCCGGAGTCGGTGACGGTGAAGCCGCGCGCCTTGTCGGCCGCGAGGTCGAAGCCCACCTTCGCGTTGGGCGGCACGCGCACGCCCTTGTCGATGATGGCGTTCTTCACCTGCGCGTGACGGCCGATGTCCACCTCGTCGAAGAGGACGGAGCGCTGCACGTTGGCGTAGCTGTTCACGCGCACGCGGCGGAAGAGGATGCTCTCACGCACCACGCCGCCGGAGACGATGCAGCCACCGGCCACCATGGAGTTGAGCGCGCGGCCCACGCGCTCGCCCGACTCGTGGACGAACTTGGCCGGCGGGCTGTACTCGCTGCCGGTGCGCAGCGGCCACTCGGGGTTGAACAGGTCGAACTCCGGGTTGACGGACACCAGGTCCATGGACGCCTCGTGGTACGCGTCCAGCGTGCCCACGTCGCGCCAGTAGGTGTTGGGTCCGTCCTGCCCGGGGATGGGGTTCTTCGCGAAGTCGTAGGCCTGGATGTTGTAGCCGTCGCGCAGCGCGCGGGGCAGCACGTCCTTGCCGAAGTCGTGCTGCGAGCCCTCGGCCTTCGCGTCCACCTCCAGCAGCTCCGCCAGCACCTTCGCGCGGAAGATGTAGTTGCCCATGCTGGCCAGCGCCGTGTCCGGCCGGCCGGGGATGGGCTTGGGCTCCTTGGGCTTCTCGTGGAACTCCGTCACGCGGCCACGCTCGTCCACCTGCATGATGCCGAAGCGGTGCGCGTCGGCGATGGGCGTGGGGTACGCGGCGATGGTGATGTCCGCGCGCTGGGCCTCGTGCTGCTCCAGCATGTGCGCCACGTTCATCTTGTAGATGTGGTCGCCGGAGAAGATGGCCACGTGCTCGGGCCGGTGGTTCTCCACCAGGTGCAGGTTCTGGTAGATGGCGTCCGCCGTGCCCCGGTACCAGACGGGCCCCAGCTCCTCGTAGAGGTACATCTGCGCGGGCACCAGGGTGATGAAGTAGTCGGACAGCAGCACCGTGCCGAGCCGCCACCCCCGCTGGATGTGCTCCGTCAGCGACTGCGCCTTGAACTGCGTCAGCACGTAGACGGAGAAGATGCTCGAGTTGATGAAGTTGTTGAGGGCGAAGTCGATGATGCGGAACTTCGACCCGAACGGTACCGCCGGCTTCGAGCGCCTCAGCGTGAGCGGCGCCAGCCGCGTTCCCTGTCCGCCCGCGAGAATCATCCCCAGGATGCGCATGGCCATGCCGTCGGTGTCCCTCCCGGCCGCGCAGCATAGGGGCGCCGAACCGGTTTGTCCGATTCGTGCTGGCCGGGAGGGATGACCGCATGCGTCAGCGTGCGCCGGATGGCGGGCAGTAGGCGCCCGTCCGCATCGACCAGAGCTGGCGGGCCTCGGTGGAGAAGAAGAGGTAGCTGCCGGCGCGGGCGAAGACGGGGTCATCGGCGAACTCGAAGCGGTACGGCCGGGGTGCCGAGCCCACGAGGCCGGGGATGATGTCCTCCACGAGCCTCGCCCGTCCCTGGAAGACCTTCCACGGCTCGCGCCCGTGCTCGCCGTCGTCCGCGGCGAAGTAGAGCTTCCGGCTGGCGACCATGAGCCCGTAGGGGGAGGAGCCCTCTCGCCCCGGGCGGATGTCGCGCGCGAGCTCGGTGCCCTCCGCCGTGCCATCACTCACCCACAGCTCGCGGCCGTGCTCACCGTCATCCGCGGCGAAGTAGAGCAGGCCCTCGAACACGGTCAGCCCCAGGGGAGAGGAGCCCACCTCTCCTGGCCGGAGGTCCACCAGCCGCCCCGTGCCCGCGGGGGTGCCGTCGCTCACCCACAACTCCAGGCCCGCGCCGAAGGGGGTGTCCTCCTCGGCCACGAAGTAGAGGCGGCCCACGTAGGCCGTGAAGTCGCGAGGCGTGGCGACGCCGTCCCAGGCCGCGAGCAACACGGCCGCGCCCGGGGTGCCGTCGCTCGTGAAGAGGGCGGGCGCGCCGTCCGCCAGGTCCACGAGGAAGAACACCCGGTCCTCCACGGCGGCCAGCCGGAAGATGGCGGCCTCTTCGTTGCCGGGCGTGCTGTACAGCTCCTCGATGGCTCCCGTGGGAGACAGTTCCAGCACCGCGAGCGTGTCCAGGGCCTCGCCCAGGCGCACGTCGAAGACGAGGTTTCCGCTGCGCGTCTCCACGATTTCGCCCACGTTGCTGGACGGCGGGCCCGGGTTGAGGTCCCGGTACAGCCGGGTGCCCCCGGACGTGCCATCGCTCACCCAGAGCTCGTCGCCGACCTCGGGCGTGTACATGCGGAAGAAGAGCCGGCCGCGGAACTCTCCGAGTACCTCGATGGGCTCGAGGAAGCCGGGAGGCGGCGCGGCGGTGGTCAGCGGAACCGTGCCCGCGTCCGTGCCGTCCGTCCGCCAGAGGGTGCGGCCCACGATGAAGAAGAGCAGCCCCCGGGCCTCCGTCAGGCTGCGCGGCGCTTCGCCGAAGTCGCGGAACAGCCGCGTGCCACCGGGAGTGCCGTCGCTGGCCCACAGCGCGGGGCCGTGGATGCCGTCATCCACGACGAAGTAGAGCGTCCCCTTCACCCCGGTCAGTTCGAATGGCCCCGCGAACTCGCCTCCCGCCGAGAAGTCCGCGAGCCGCGTGGCGGAGGGACAGGTGCCGCCCGTGTCGAGCGTGTCCGGTGTCTCCTGGGGCGCGGGCAGGACGCCTGATTCCGAAAGTGCCACTCCGCAGGCGGCCAGACCGAGCCCCAACAACCACGCACACGCCTTCCGTCCCCATCCGCTCATCATGCGGTCCCCCTCCCGCCAGGGCATGATGCTCCTCGCGGTGGTCCGGAAGCTTGGGCGAGCGCGTGGACACGGCATCTGCTCCCGGGTTGGGAGCAATGACAGACACTGGATGGAGAAATGGGCCGCACCGGCTTGCCTGCTTCGACGGCGCCGGAAGAGTTCGAAGCGGCTGGGACCTATTGAAGCGAAGCCACCCAGAGGCCGTCGGTCTGCTGCTCGTTACCGCAGGAAACGCACCTGTGCCCCGCCCCCTCGAAACGGAGCGTCCGCTCCTGATGGCAACGGAAGCAGTAGCCCCCGCCACGAAGCTTCCGCCGCACCTCTCAGCGCAGCCTACGGCACGCGGCTGACTTCACCGCGAGGTAGACGCGCGCGCCCGGCACCACGCCCAACTCGCGTACCGACGCCGCAGTGAGCCGCACCACCCAGCGCACGCCCGCCACGTCCACGGTGGCCGCGTCCTCTCCCGCACCCGCGGACTCCACCCGCACCACCGTGCCCGCCAGGACGTTGCGCGCGGACACTCCGGTCAGCGGCCCCGTGGACAGCAGGATGTCCTCCGATGGCACCGCGTAGGCCGCCCGCGTTCCCACCGCCAGCTCCGGCGCATCAGGTACCCAGAGCGACAGCCCTTCCGTCACGCGCAGCCGGAGACCTCCGGCCCCGGGACGCTCCAGCACGCCCTCCAGGATGTTCTCCTCGACCTCGCCCTCTTCCGCGAGCAGCCCGCGCACCGCCGGGCCCAGTACCTCGGAAGCAGGGCCCGCGGCCCTGACGCGACCCTCGTCGAGCAGCAGCGCCTCGCGCGCCAGCACCCGCGCCTCGCCGAGCTGGTGCGTGACGTACAGCATCGGCACCTTCGCCTCGTCGCGGACGCGCAGCAGGTACGGCAGCACCCGCTCCTTCAGCGCCACGTCGAGCGCCGCGAGCGGCTCGTCCAGCAGCAACAGCGCCGGGTCCGTGGCCAGCGCACGCGCCAGGGCCACGCGCTGTTTCTCTCCTCCGGACAGCGTCGCGGGGTAGCGGCTCAACAGCGGCCCCAGCTCCAGCAGCGCCACCGCTTCGTCCACCCGCGAGGGCTTCGCGCCGCGCACGCCGTAACGGACGTTCCGTTCCACCGTGAGGTGCGGAAACAGCAGCGCGTCCTGCGGCACGTAGCCCATGCGCCGGGCCTCCGGCGGAACGTCCACGCCAACAGCGCTGTCCAGCAGCACGCGCCCGCCGACCTCGACTCGCCCTCGCGCGCCGCGCCTCAGTCCCGCCAGCACCTCCAGCAGTGACGTCTTCCCGGAGCCCGAGCGCCCCATCACCGCCACCGACGCGCCCTCCAGCCGCGTCTCCACCTCCAGCGTGAAGCGCGCCAGGGGCAGCCGAATCGCGAGGGACAAGCTCACGCTCGCACCCGCCGCGTGATTGCGCCCGCTCTGATTGCCGCGGCGACAGTGCCCGCATCCCGACTCACGCTCGCATGGGGAGTCGGCGTGTCGGTCCAAGACGGCGCCGCAATCGCCTCGCCAAGCACCGCCCGCCTCACGCCCGCACCCGCCGTCCCCGCCGCCGCGTCACCACCTCCGTCGCGTACACCGCCACGAAGGCCAGCAGCGCCGCCACGCCCGCGAGCCTCAGCGCCTGCGCGTCCTCGCCCAGCTGCGTGTGCTGGAAGATGGCCAGCGACAGCGTCTGCGTCCGCCCGGGGATGTTGCCCGCCACCAGCACCGTGGCGCCGAACTCCCCCAGCGCCCGCGAGAAGGCCAGCAACGCCCCCACCAGCACCCCGCGCCAGGCCAGCGGCAGCGTCACCCGGAAGAACGCCCGCGCCCGCGAGTCCCCCAGCGTGCGCGCCACCGCCACCAGCCTCGGGTCCACCTCCTCGAACCCCGAGCGCGCCGAGCGCACCAGCAACGGAAACGCCATCACCGCGCTCGCCAGCACCACCGCCTTCGGCGTGAACACCACCTCCACGCCCCACGCGTCCAGCACCCGCCCCAGGGGACCATTCACCGCCAGCAGCTCCAGCAGCACCAGCCCCACGGCCGTGGGTGGCAACACCATGGGCAGCGCCAGCACCGTCTCCACCACGCCCTTGCCCGGCCCGTCCCAGCGCGCCAGCGCGTACGCCACCGCCACTCCCGGCGCCAGGATGAGCAGCGTGGCCACCGCCGCCACCGCCACCGTGAAGAGGACCAGCCCCGCCATGCCCTCCATCACGGCGCGGGCTTCCCCGCCGCCGCGCCGAGCACCAGGAAGCCATGCCGCGAGAACACCCGCCGCGCCTCGTCCGACCGCAGGAAGCGCACGAACGCCTGCCCGGCCTCAGGCGCCTTCCCCTTCGTCAGCGCCGCCACCGGATAGACGATGCGAGGCGCCTCCGTCTCCGGCACCGCGAAGGCCACCCGCACCTTCTTCGACTGCGCCGCGTCCGTCGCGTACACCACGCCCGCGTCCACGCGCCCCGCCTCCACCGCCGACAGCGCCGCCCGCACGTCCAGCGCCGGCACCACCTTCGGCCCCACGTCCTTCCACACCCCCGCCTTCTCCAACCACGCCTTCGCGTACACCCCCGCGGGCACCGCCGCCGGGTCCGCCAGCGCCAGCCGCTTCAGCCCCTTCAGGTCCGCCGCCCCCGCCACCTGCCCCTTCGCCCCCAACGGCACCACCACCACCAGCCGGTTGGACAGCAGGTCCACGCGCGTGCCGGGTTGCACCAGCCCCACCTTCTCCAGCGCATCCATCTTCAGCGCGTCCGCCGACAGGAACGCATCCGCCGGAGCCCCCGCGGTCGCTTGACGCGCCAGGTCACTGGATGCCCCGAAGGCGAACGCCACCTCGTGCCCCGTCGCCTTCGTGAAGGCCGGCGCCAGCTCCTGGAGCGCGTTCGTCGTGCTCGCCGCGGCGAACACCAGCGCCTTCTCCGCACGGGCGGACACCGTCACGAGGAACAGCAGAAGAGCGCACGACAGGTGGAAGGCACGCATGGTGGAATGCTCCCTCCATTCCAGGGCAGCCGGGAGCACATTGTGCACATGGCCGCGCTCGACGAGACAACAGGTTGACCCGTCCACCCCAGGCCGCTAAGGAATACTCCGTGTCACGGAATTTCCATAAAGAAGAAGAAGACGTTTCGGCCGACGTGCAGAAGCTCCACCAGCTGCTCCTCGCGCTGGGCCGACGCCGCTCGCTCCGTGACCCCATCGCCAGCACGTGCGAGCAGCTTCAGTTCACCCCGCCGCAGGTGCATGCGCTGCTGTGGCTGGGCACGGACGGCGCGCTCACCATGGGCGAGCTGGCCCGTCGCCTGGGCGTCACCGAAAAGACGGTCACCGGCGTGGTCGACCGCCTGGAGCGCGAGGGCTACCTGATGCGCGAGCGCAGCGCGTCCGACCGCCGCGTCGTCCACTGCCGCCTCACGCCCGAGGGGCAGGCGACCTGGACGAAGCTCGACCGCTCGATGAACCAGGGCATGAGCCAGGTCCTGTCCATCCTCGACGCCAGCGACCGCAAGGCCCTCTTCCGCATCCTCGACAAGCTCCTGCGCCGCGCCGACGCGCCCCCCGCTCCACCCGCGCGCGAGCGCTCCGCCTGAGCGCGCACCCGCGCGTCGCCGCCCTCACATCCAAGCCCCGCGTGGGCCTCACGGCCCTCGCCCGCTGCCTCATCCAAGGGGCGGGAAAGGAGTGGCGCCCAGGGTGGATGCACTCCGCGTCGAGGAGCATGTCGGGACCGGGAGCTTCCTCGCGCTGCTCGGCCTGGCGCACGTCGGTGCCGCCGCGCTGCTGCCGCACGAGGACGTGAACAGGCTTCTTCCGTAGTGGCCGCTCCGCCCTCCTGTGGTGCGCGAGCCGGCATGGAGGCCCCGCCCGAGGCCGGGCGTTGAAGGGAGGAGGAGCGTGATGAAGCGAAGCACTCGGCTGCGGACGGCGAGCCTCGGGCTGCTCCTCGTGCTGGCGGGCTGCCGGCGCGAGAGCGAGCAACCGCCCGCTCCTCCCCCCGCCGCCCAGAAG
>NZ_JABBJJ010000373.1 GCF_012933655.1 Pyxidicoccus fallax
CCGCCCCCACCCTTCACGGAGACGTTCCCCGACGGGGGCGTGGACACGGAGCCGGACGCCGGCGCTTCCTGGGCGTGCCAGCGGGACAAGACGGTGCACGGCGCGCCCATCTCGCTGCTGGTGGAGCTGCAGCTGGCGATGAGCCGCGCCACCACGGGCGAGGAGCGCATCGCCGCCATCGACCGCTTCGTGGCGGCGGTGGCGGAGCAGGGCGGCACGCCGCTGGTGAGCGACGCGTCGGCCACGCGCCCCCGGGTGGCCTTCTTCGTGCGCGGCCCGTCCGCGCCGGGCACCACCGTGGCCGGCGAGTTCAACAAGTGGTCGGCCACCGCCACGCCGCTGGTGCAGGTGCGGGACACGGACCTGTGGGTGGCGGAGGTGGACGTGCCGCGCACCGACCGGCAGCCGTACAAGCTGGTGAAGGACGGCAACTACTTCGCGGACCCGAACGCGCGCCACGTGGCCTGGGACGGCACCAACCACAACGACGTGGGCTTCTTCTTCTCGCTCATCTACCCGGAGCTGCAGGACTCGACGAAGGGGCGGCTGACCGCCATGTACGGCGTGCAGGCCACCGCGCTCGCTGACAGGCGCGACGTCTACGTCTACACGCCCGCGGTGTACGACGGGCAGGACTGCCCGGCGCTGCCGGTGATGTACTTCCACGACGGCAACGAGAGCCTCACCCGCCAGTCCTTCGCGGAGGCCGCGGACGCGCACTACGCGTCGCGGCCGGAGGACGCGGCGGTGCTCGTCTTCGTGGCGCTGCCCGAGCAGCGGGTGCGCAACGCGCAGTACACCTTCCCGCCCAAGAAGGACCCGCAGTGGGCGGAGCCGCGCGGGGACGACTACCTGCGCTTCCTCAAGGACGACCTGAAGCCGCGCGTGGAGGCGTCCTTCCGCGTGCTGACGGGGCCCCAGAACACCGGCGTGGCCGGCGCGTCCCTGGGCGGCCTCATCTCCGTGTACGCGGGCTTCCAGATGCCGGAGACGTTCGGCTTCGTGGGCTGCCAGTCCGGCTCGCTCTTCTGGCCGCATGACGGCGTCATCGACCGCGATGACGGCGACGCCATGATTCTGCGCGCGGGCGCGGAGCCGGTGGTGCCGGTGCGCTTCTACGTGGACCACGGCTCGCCGCGCGCCGGCTGCACGCGCGACAACGAGCCGGATGGCGACGACTGCGAGTCCAGCCTGCGCTTCGTGTCCGCGCTGCGCGGCCGCGGCTACGGCGTGGCCCACTGGGACGACCCCGGCGCGCCGCACGACTGGGCCGCGTGGAAGGGGCGCCTGCCGAAGCTGTTGTGCTCCTTCCGCAACGCGGACCCGAAGGTGTGCGGCCTCTAGGCCGCCCTCTCGCGCCTCACAGCTTCGCGGCGATGGCCCGGGCCAGCCGGCCCGGCGCCCCCGCGTCCAGCGACAGGAACAGGCGCGGCTCGGTCAGCTCCACCTCCTGCAGCCGCGTGCGGCCCGCATTGTCCGTGGCCACGTCCACGCGCGCGTAGAGCAGGGGCCGGCCCACCGCCTCCAGCACGGACTCCGCCAGCCGCAGCTCCTCGCGGCCCTCGGGCGTGAAGCCCCGGGGCTCGGCGAAGCCGCGCGGCGCGTCCGGCAGCGTGGGGGGCCGGTGCACGGCGTGGCTGAAGGCGCCGTCGAAGAAGACGTAGCTGCGCTCGCCCTCCGTCTCGAAGGCGGTGAGGTAGGGCTGCACGAGGACGTCGCCCTCGGCGGCCAATTCCGCCACGCGGGCGGTGGCGGCGCGGGCCTCCGCGCGGGGGAGCACATACGTCTTCAGCCCGCCCGCGGACACGGCGGGCTTGAGCACCACCGCGTCCCAGCCGCGCTCGCGCATGAGGGCGCCCACGTCCAGCGTGCCCCCGCGCTCCACCCAGACGGTGGGCGTCACCGGGACGCCCTGGTCCTCCAGCTCGCGCAGGTAGCGCTTGTGCGTGTTCCAGCGCAGCACCTCCGCGGGGTTGTGCAGCCGGGTGAGGCGCCCCACGCGGTCCGCCCAGGCGACGAACGCGTCGCGGCGCAGGTGGCTGTCCCACGTGTTGCGGACGAGGGCCAGGCGCACGGCGCTCCAGTCCACGGCCGCGTCGTCCCAGCGGACGGGGCGCGCGTCCAGGCCCAGCTCCGCCAGCGCGGGAAGAAGAGGGCGGTCGAACGAGTCCAGCTCAGGCAGGCCGGACCAGGTGAGGACGGCGACGTCCAAGGCGAAGGCTCCCGGTGAGGATTCTGGCTCGCCTTGATAGCGCGGACGCCGCGGGCACGCAGCGCTTCCGCGCGCCGGGCCCGGCAGCCGCACCCGGAGGGGCCGCCCTCACGCGCGCGCGGTGAGCTTCTGGCTGGTGGGCACCTGGTCGGCCTCCTCGCGGGCCATGGTGGCGCGCCGGGCCTGCTCCTGCGCGTCCCGCGCCACCTGCGCCAGGAGCGCCTGGCCCTGGGGGAAGGGTGCGGCCGGCCCCTGCAGCGCGAGCAGCTGACCGCGCAGCTGTGCGCCGGTGGCGGTGCGGCGCGCCGGGTCCTTCTCCAGCAGGCCCATGACGATGGCGTCCAACGCCGGGGGCACCTCGGGGTTGAAGCGCGAGGGCGGCTCGAGCTGCTGATCCACCGCGGCGCGCATCAGGGCCTCGTCGGTGGTGGCCTGGAGCGTGCGCCGGCCGGTGAGCATCTCGTGGAAGGTGAGGCCCAGGGCGAAGAGGTCCGCGCGGCCGTCGAAGGAGCGGCCCAGGGCCTGCTCCGGGGCCATGTAGCCCAGCTTGCCGCGCACGCTGCCGGCCAGGGTGAGCTGGGCGAGCGCCGCGCCGCGGGCGATGCCGAAGTCCGACAGCTTCACGTCACCGAAGCGGGAGACGAGCACGTTGGGCGGGTTGACGTCGCGGTGCACCAGCCGCAGCGGCTGGCCGTCCGGGCCGGTGCGCCGGTGGAGGTAGTCCAGCGCGGCGCCCAGCTCCGCGGCGGCGTAGGTGGCCGCGGCCACCGGCAGCGGCCTGCGCGCCAGGGCCCGGAGCACGCCGCTCAGGGGCAGCCCGTCCACGAACTCCATGGCGAGGAAGTACGTGCCGCCGTGCCGCCCCAGGTCGAACACCTGGACGATGTTGGGGTGGTTGAGCGAGGAGCACAGCTCCGCCTCCTGGCGGAAGAGGGTGACGAACTCCTCGTTGTCCGTGAAGGCGGGGAGGATGCGCTTGAGGGCCACCGCCTTCTGGAAGCCGCCCTCGGGGCAGTAGGTGGCGCGGTACACCTCCGCCATGCCGCCGGCGCCGATGCGCTCGTGCAGCACGTACTTGCCCATGACCTCCTGCTCGCGCAGGGCGGACAGCGCGCCCCGGGTGAGCTGGAGGAAGTGGCGCGCGAGGATGGCGGTGAAGACGCCGGCCGCCACGAAGAAGAAGGCGCGCGTGGCGATGAAGCCAGGCGTCAGCGTGATGAGCGGGTTGTCCGGCAGGAGCGGGCGCACGAAGAGCAGGTAGATGCCCAGGTACTCGGCGGCGACGATGAAGCCGGCGGCCAGCGCCAGCCGCGGGTTGCTGCGCAGCGTGGCCAGGGTGATGAGCGTGGGCCAGATGACGAGCGTGGGCGCGGTCAGCGCGTAGATGGGCCCCTGGAAGCGCAGGTCGAACGCCAGCACCACCGCGGGGATGCTCACCTCGATGGCCACGTTGAGCCAGGGCACCGCCGGGTGGAAGACGCCGGAGCGCAGCACCCGCCACAGCACCGTGTAGTAGACGCACAGCACCGCCGACAGCCCCATCAGCGACTGCGTCAGCCCCCAGCCGATGAGCCCGCCCA
Source organism: Pyxidicoccus fallax (assembly GCF_012933655.1). Lineage (GTDB taxonomy): Bacteria > Myxococcota > Myxococcia > Myxococcales > Myxococcaceae > Myxococcus > Myxococcus fallax. Next base: position 3,793 of record NZ_JABBJJ010000373.1, read on the forward strand.
GCGCCGCAGCCACCACCACCGACGCGCCCGACAGGCCCGCCATGAAGCGGGCCACGGACACCTCCCGCGCTTGCGCATCGCGTCGCAGATGTCCTTCGAGGAACCGCGAGACGGGGCTGGTGGCGCTGGGGGCGGTCATGGCGTCTTCAATCTAGCGAATGGCTGGCAGTACGACGCTGGCGTACCCGCAGTGAGGTGTCACCGCACCCCTGGGATGATCCAGACCCTGTGGCACTCGGGGGCGCTGGACTCAGTACGTAAGGTGTCGCTGAAATGTTTCACGGGGTACGCTCGGAGCGTGCCAAGGACCCGTCACCTTCCCCCAGGCGGCGTCCGCCGGGAGACCCACGAGATGCGAATGTCCCCACGCCTGTTACTGGCCGCGCTTGGTGCGGTCCTCCTCTTCCATGCTGGATGTTCCAGCGACGACACCAAGCCCTGTGAGGGAGATGGCTGTGGCGTCGCCCCGCCGGTGTGCGGCAACACCGTCCTGGAACAGGGCGAGCAGTGCGACGACGGCAACACCACCAACGGCGACGGCTGCGAGGCCAACTGTACGCCGACGCCGCCGGCGCAGGCCGTGTGCGGCAACGGCCGTGTCGAGGGCACGGAGACGTGCGACGACGGCAACACGGCGGACGGGGACGCCTGCCCGGCCAACTGCATGCTGGGGCAGACGCGCTGCGCCGCCGCGGACGCGCCCGCGCTCCCGAGCGGGGCGACGTGCGAGGTGACGAAGGCCGGCAACGCCGCGCGCCTGTTCACGGGCGTGGTGCTGAAGGACGGCGAGACGCTGCTGGGCGGCCAGGTGTTGGTGGACGCGCAGGGTGTGATCCAGTGCGCCGCGTGTGACTGCTCCTCCGCGGCCGGCGCCGCCGAGGCCACGCAGGTGTCGTGCCCCCAGGGCGTCATCTCCCCGGGCCTCATCAACCCGCACGACCACATCACCTTCGTCGACAAGCCGTACGTGGCGAAGCAGGACACCATCGCCGAGCGCTTCGAGCACCGCCATGACTGGCGCCGCGGCTCCAACGGCCACACCGAGATCCGCAACGGTGGAAGCAAGAACAGCAACGACCTGGTGGGCTTCCAGGAGCTGCGGCAGGTGATGGCGGGCACCACGTCCGTCGCGGGCGCGGGTGGCGCGCCGGGCCTGCTGCGCAACCTGGATGTCAGCACGGTGGCGCGGCAGGAGGGGCTCAACGAGGGCTACGCGGACTCGGACACCTTCCCGCTGGGGGACAGCCGCGGTGAGACGCTGGCGAGCGGCTGCAGCTACCCGTCGCTGCCGGCTTCCGACAGGCTGCCGAAGCTGGCCGCCTACCTGCCCCACGTCGCCGAGGGCATCGACACCCGCGCCTACAACGAGTTCCGCTGCGTGTCGTCGGGCACCTCCGACGTGCTCTACGGGCGCACGGCCATCATCCACGGCATTGGCCTGACGGCGAAGGAGATGGCCGCCATGGCGGAGCGGGGCACCGGCCTCATCTGGTCGCCGCGCTCCAACGTGGCGCTGTACGGCGACACCGCCATGGTGACCGCCTACAAGCGGCTGGGCGTGAGCATCGCCCTGGGCACCGACTGGCTCCAGTCCGGCTCCATGAACATCCTGCGCGAGCTGCAGTGCGCCGACTACCTCAACGCCACCCACTACTCGCGGACGTTCTCCGATGAGCAGCTGTGGCGCATGGCCACCGCCAGCGCCGCGGACCTGACGGACGTCTTCGAGAAGGTGGGCCGCATCGCGCCGGGCAAGGTGGGTGACCTGGCCATCTTCAAGCTGCGCACGTTCTCCTCCTCGCCGCACCGCGCGGTCATCACCGCCAACCCCGAGGACGTGGTCCTCACCCTGCGCGGCGGCAAGGCGCTCTACGGTGACGGTGCCCTGGTGGACGCGCTGAAGGGCACGGATGCCTGCGACACGCTGGACGTCTGCGGCGCCGCCAAGGCGGTGTGCCTCCAGTCGGAGGTGGGCAAGAACCTGGCCGCGCTGCGCGCCGCCAACACCAGCGCGTACCCCCTGTTCGCCTGCGGCGCGCCGGAGGACGAGCCGACGTGCGCGCCCCGCCGCACCTCCACGGACACCCGCTGGCTGGCCTCGCGCAACGGCTCCACGCTCTACACGAGCGAGTCCAGCCCGCAGGACCTCGACGGTGACGGCATCCCGAACACCGACGACAACTGCCCTGGCATCTTCAACCCGGTGCGCCCCATGGACAACGGCACCCAGGCGGACTCGGACGGGGACCGCATCGGCGATGCGTGCGACCCGTGCCCGATGGGGGCCAACGCCACCACCTGCGACGCGCCCAACCCCGCCGACGACGACGGCGACGCCGTGCCCACCTGGCGCGACAACTGCCCGTTCCTGGCCAACCCGGACCAGGCGGACACGGACAATGACGGCAAGGGCAACGCGTGTGACGGCTGCCCCGAGCAGGCGGGCGGCACGTGCGCCAACGTCGACCCGTCCGACCCGGACCTCGACGGCGTCCTGAGCCCCGGCGACAACTGCGCCTACCTGTCCAACCCGGACCAGGCGGACACGGACAACGATGGCCAGGGCGACGCGTGCGACCCGTGCGCCGTGGCGAACCCGAATGGCGCGGCGTGCCCGGCCACCGTCTATGACCTGAAGACGCCGGTCAATGGCGCCATCCCCCTGGTGAACAGCAAGGTCGCGGTCTCCGACGTCCTCGTCACCGCGGTGAACGCCACCGGCACCAGCGGCTACTTCGTGCAGGTGCACCCGCCGCTGGCCGGCAAGGGCGTGGACTACTCGGCCATCTACGTCTACGGCCCCAAGGCGGACGTCGCCGTGGGTGACCGGCTGGACATCACCAGCGCGACGCTGAAGCTCTACTTTGGCGTGCTGGAGCTGACGGACGTGCAGATGACGAAGCGCAGCTCGGGCAACCCCCTGCCCACGCCCGAGCGCGTCACCTCCAGCGAGGTGCGCACCGGTGGCCCCCGCGCCGACGCCCTGGACGCCGTGCTGCTGGAGCTGCGCGACGTCACGATTACCGGCGCCGAGAACACCTTCGACGAGTTCATCGTCAGCGAGGACCCCAACAGCAACCCGACGCAGGCGGGCCTCAAGGTGGACGACCAGGTCTTCGATTACCCGGAGCGGCCGGTGGGCACGCTGTTCATCACGCTGCGGGGCGTGCTGACGTTCGGCTTCAACGAGTACAAGCTGCTGCCGCGCAGCGCCGCCGACATGCGCCTGACGCTGCCGCCGCTGCCGGCGCTGACGGGCTTCAGCGGTGGGCCGTACGTCCGCGCGGGCACCTCGGCGGTGGACGCCTTCCCGCAGGCGCTCACGGTGACGATGGCCTCCGCCTTCCCCGAGGACGTCACCGTGGCCGTCACCTCCAGCGACACCAACGCGCTGACCGTGCAGGGCGGCGGGGTGACCATCCCCGCGGGCCAGACGTCCGCGGCGGTGAAGCTCAACGCGCTGGCGCAGGCCGAGGCCGTCACGCTCACCGCGACGCTGGGGGGCTCCTCGCAGCAGGCCACCGTGCGCGTGCTCGGTGCGAACGAGCCGACGGCGGTGCGCCGCATCACCCCCGCCGCGGTGACGATGGTGCCCGGCGGCACTGTGACGCTCACGGTGGAGCTGGACCTGCCGGCGCCCGCGAACACCTCGGTGGCGCTGAGCTCGGACCCGGCGGGCCTGGGCACCTTCGGCGTGGAGAACGGGCCGCTCGCGGTGGCGACGAACGCCACGCAGGCGACCGTCACCTTCACGGCGAGCGAGGCGGCCACCTCCGGCGGCACGGTGACGGCGCGGCTGGGTGACAGCAGCGCGAGCACGGCGGTGACGCTGGACCGTGACGCGCCCCGGCTGCAGTCCGTGGAGCCGGTGACGACCGGGCCGGTGCCGGCCGGTGGCACGCGCGAGTTCCAGGTGAGGCTGGACCGCGACGCGCCCGCCGACGCCGTGGTGGCGCTGGCGGCCGTGCCGGGCACGGGCGTCTCCCGCTACGGCACCGTGCCCGCCACGGTGACGGTGGCCCAGGGCCAGAGTCTGGCCACCTTCACCTTCACCGCGGACGCGGAGGGTGGGGGCGCGGGCCGGGTGTCCGCCTCGCTGTACGGTATCACCCGCACGGCGGACCTCACGGTGACGCCGCCGCCGCCGAAGCTGGCCACGCTGTCCCCGGCCTCGGCGACGGTGCTGTCGGACCGGACCTTCACCTTCACGGTGACGCTGGACCGCCCGGCCCAGACGGACGAGACCGACGTGGCGCTGTCGCTCACCCCCGCGACGGGCGTGGGCTCGGTGCCGGCCACGGTGCGCGTGGCGCGTGACGCCACGACGGCCACCTTCACCTTCACCGCCGATGCGGTGACGGCGCCCGCGCAGGTCGAGCTCACTGCGAGCTTCGGCGGTGTGACGCAGCGGTCCCAGGTGAGCGTCATCATCGCCGCGGGCTCGGGCCTGGTCATCAACGAGGTGGACTACGACCAGGACAAGGAGGACACGAAGGAGTTCGTGGAGATCTACAACGCCTCCGCGTCCACCGTGTCGCTGGAGGGCGTGGTGCTCGTCTTCATCAACGGCTCCGCCACCCAGCTCAAGGAGTACGGCCGCGTCAACCTGGCGCCGGCGGGCTCGCTGGCGCCGGGGCAGTACCTGGTGGTCGGCTCGGCCTCCGTCCTGGACGCCATCAACTCGGAGAACGTGAAGGAGATCGCCGGTGTGCCGAGCGGCGGCATCCAGAACGGCGACCCGGATGCGCTGGCCCTCTTCAACCTGACGCTGGGCCGCATCGTCGACTCGCTGTCCTACGGTGGGAGCGTCGCCAATGCGTCCATCAACAACGTGTCGGGGACCTTCAACTTCCAGGAGGGCGCGAAGGCGACCACCGACCTGAAGGACACCGTCTCCACCGCGTACGAGCTGTCGCTGTCGCGCGGCCCGGACTCGCTGGACACCGACGTCAACGCGGATGACTTCGCCAAGACGACGCGCGTGACGCCCGGCGCGGCCAACGTCATCGTCGCGCCGCCGCCTCCGGCCCCGGCGCCCTGAAGTCCGGCGCGGCCTTCCGGCGCCGGGCCCTCCGGGGTCCGGCGCCAGCACCGCGTCAGTCGTTGACAGGAATCACGCGCGGGCGGCTCCTGCACCGTCAGGAGTCGCCCGCTGTTTTTTGGCGCCCGGCCCTCAGCCGCCGGACGGTGTGCGCCAGGCGCCGGCCGTCACCAGCGACTGCAGCGCCGTCACCAGCGGGTCGTAGTCCATCGTGGCGCGGAAGAGGTTGTGGTGCACCAGCACGCCGAGGAAGCCGCCGAAGAGGCTGTGCGACGCGTGCATCGCGTCCAGGTCCTCGCGCAGCTCCCCCGTCTTCTGGCCGTAGCGGATGAGGCCCTCCAGCACCTTCGCGTAGAGCGACAGCTTCTCGCGGATGGCGTCCGCCACCCGGTCGTTCGAGTCCGCCGCCTCCGCCGCCAGCATGGCGAAGAAGATGCCGTACTCGCGGTGGGCGCGGAGGAACTCATGGATGCGCTCGGTGAAGACCTGGAGCTGCGCGCGGGCGGACTGGGCGCGCGCCTCGCGCAGGGGGCCCTCGAAGGCGCGGAGGCAGCGCTGGTGCAGTTCCTCGATGGCCGCCAGCAGCAGGTCCTCCTTCGTCGGGAAATGCCAGTACAGCGCTCCCGGCGTCATGCGGATGGCGCGGGACAGGTCCGCCATCGTCGTCGCCAGGAAGCCCCGGCGCGCGAACAGGGTGATGGCCGCCTCGAGAATCTCCACCCGCGTGCGCGCCGCACGCTCCTGCTTGATTTCCCGCTGCGCCGGTACCTTTGCCATGACAATGCAATCCTATAACTCACGCCATCAGTGTCACCTTGACGATTTCCGGGGGTGAGCCGACCCGCAGCGGGGGGCCCCAGAAGCCTGTTCCCCGGCTGACATAGAGGTGGCGGTCTCCCTGCTGGAAGTGCCCCGCGTCGTGCTGCCAGATGGCGGAGACGGCGAGCGTGAAGGGGAAGAACTGGCCGCCGTGCGTGTGGCCGGACAGCTGCAAGCCCATGCCGGCCTTCGCCGCCACGCTCCAGTTGGAGGGCTGGTGGGCGAGCAGCACGGAGGCGCGCTCCGGGTCCCTCCCCTTCAGGGCCGCGTCCAAGTCGTACCCCTGGGGCCCGCGGCGCGCGGCCCAGTCGTCCACGCCCACCAGGTCGAAGGAGGCGGCCGCGTCGCCGATGCGCACATGGCGGTTGCGCAGCACGTGGATGCCCATGCGCTCCAGCGCGTCGGACCACACGGCCGCGTTCCAGTAGTACTCGTGGTTGCCGGTGACGAAGTACACGCCATGGCGCGCCTTCAATTCCGCGAGCGCGGACACGGACGGGCCCAGGGAGGGCACGTGGCCGTCCACCAGGTCCCCGGTGATGCACACCAGGTCCGGGCGCAGGGCGTCGCAGCGCGCCACCAGCTCGTCCATGAAGCGGCGGCGGATGACGGGCCCCACGTGGATGTCGCTGAGGTGGACGATGGTGTAGCCGTCCAGCGCGCGGGGCAGCCCGGGCAGCCGGACCGCCACCTCGCTCACCACCGGCTCGTGGAAGGCGCTCCAGATGCCGAAGCCCGTCACGCCGCCCGACGCCAGCACCGCGCCGCCCGCGGTGGCCCGCGCGAGGAAGCGGCGGCGCTCCTCGTCCACGGGGGCCGGGCCTCGCGCCGGGACGGAGGAGAGGGCCACGGGCGCCACCTCGGGCGTCGGAGCCACCCGGGCCGGGGCCGCGCCGCTCACCGCCGCCATCGGCGCCTCCACCGGGGCCGGCACGGGCACCGCCGCCACGGCCGTCACCGGCGCCGCGCCCTTCCGGCGGGCCAGCCGCTCCACCACCCACCGCGCGCCTCCCAGCACCCAGAAGGAGAAGAGCAGGTAGGTGGCCGCGCCCATCCACGTCCAGATGGCCGTGGCCACGGCGAAGGTGGTGTCCATGGGGTAGAAGCGCGTCACCGACCAGGACAGCACGAGCGGCACGGCCAGCCCCGTCATCACCCACACGCCCGCGCGCCGCCACCGTGGGTTGCCGGACGTGTCCAGGAAGAGGCGCCGGTACAGGTAGATGTGGACCAGCAGTGTGACGAGGCCGGAGAAGAAGGCGAAGACAACGAAGCGCACCGTCGATTCCATGGTCGCCTCAATTACTCGCCGTCCGCTGGCGCGCCGCAACGCAATCCGCGTGAAGAAGTGTGGACGCGGAGAATGGTGGAGCCATTCGGACCCGGGGCCTCCTGCAACCCCGTAACAGTAGGCCGCCCGGAGGGGCGCCGGGGGGCCTTCTCGCGGTACAAGGAAGAGGAGTTTCGCCGTATACAGCCGCCCGCCGGACGGCCACTGGCGCAGCGCCCCTCGTGTGATGCGGGAGCCGCCAGTCCGACGTGCTCGCACACACCGGAGGAGGAATCCAATGCGCAAGGACATGAACGCGGGAGCTCGCGCCCTGTGGGGGCTGCTGCTGGGGGCCCTGCTGATGGCCGGCTGCGGGCGGGAACCCGGCCCCGAGGGGGCGGATGACGCGCGCGAGCGCCTGTCACGGCGGGTGCAGCGCCTGGTGCCCCAGGGCGCGCCGCGCCGGCTGGCGGCGGGCGCGCAGCACTCGCTCCATGTCGCCGCCGACGGCACGGCGTGGGCCTGGGGTGGCAACGGCGTCGGGCAGCTGGGCCTGGGGGACTTCTCCCACCAGCACCTCGCGCCGACGCGGGTGCCGGAGCTGACGGACGTGGTGGGTGTGGCGGCGGGGGACAGGCACTCCCTGGCGCTGCGCGCGGATGGGACGGTGTGGGCGTGGGGCGGCAACGCCAACGGGCAGCTCGGCGATGGCACGTGGACGGACCGGGCCTCGCCGGCGCGGCTGGAGGGGCTGACGGAGGTGGTG
>NZ_JABBJJ010000374.1 GCF_012933655.1 Pyxidicoccus fallax
GGATGGGGGAGCCGGGGGGCCCCGGGTGGTGCCTCGCACGAGGCATCCCCATTTTGTTCCTACCCAAGCACTGAGCCCGGGCCGTGGCGTCCGGGCAGAAAGGCAGAGTCGCGATGGCATACGGACTCGCGGAAGACCCCGGGCTTTCCATCACCTCGCACCTCGACTCGGTGGACTACCCCGCGTTGAGGGAGCAGATCGTCCGGGCCGCGGAGGACAACGGCGCTCCCGTCGACATCATCAACGTCCTCAAGTCGCTGCCGCAGACGGAGTACGCGTCGCGCGAGCACGTGATGAGGGATCTGGCGGAAGCGGCGAGGCGGTTCGGCAGCCCCTGGCTCAAGGACGACGACGGGGTGGACCGGGACCGGCGCAACATCGGGCGAGACCTGGTGGAGAACGCGCCCGAGGGCCACACGCGTCACCCGTGAAGTACCGGGCCCTGGCGTGACGAAGCGCTCGCGGGCGCTGGCGCTTTCTGCCAGCGTGCGCGGGCGCATGCGTCCACGCCTCCTGCTGTGCAGTCTCATGCTGTCGCTGCTTGCCGCCGCCTGTCGGAGGGCGCCGCCGCCGTTGGTTCCCACGGCCGCGCGGCCGCCGCCGGTGCGGCTCGAATTCCAGCCTCCCGTGGACCGGGTTCTCACCGAAACCGTGCGCGCCATCCGCGTGGTGGAGCGCGGGGGAACGTCCGTGCGTGAGGAGGCGGAGGCCACCACCGAGACCCGCTTCACCCCCTCCGAGGGAGGCTGGCTGCTGGCCCAGGTGGTGCCGCGCTCGCGCCTCGTGCGCGGGGGGGCGGATGCCGGCACCGAGGTGGACACGTGGGTGGACAACGTGCTGGCGCGCTTCACGCTGCGGGTGCGGCTGGCGGCGGACGGCACCTTCGTGGGGCTGGTGTCGGCGGAATCGGCGCTGGAGGCGCTACGCCAGGTGGTGCCGGCGGGAGCGCCGGACCTGGCCGTGCTGGAGCGCTTCTTCTCTCCCGAGGCGCTGGAGGCGAGGATGCGCCGCGAGTGGGAGGCGAAGTACGCGGGCCTCTTCGCGCGCAACCTGATGGAGGGGCAGCGCATCTGGTCGGTGGACGTGCTGCCGATGGGCGAGACACAGGTGGCGTACGTGCTGGAGCGCACGGTGCAGGGCACGCGCGACACGGACTACGGTGACGCGCTGGTACTGACCCTGCGGTGTCTGGGCACGCTACCGGAGGGCTCGCCGGACGAATTGACGGACGCGTGGGAGGCGGCGGGGAAGCCGCAATTGACACCGGGCGTGACGTGCGAGGGCGAGCAGGTGGTGGCGCGGGGCCGCTTCGTTCCGGTGAGCCGGGAGCTGACGGTGAAGGCCACGGTGGCGGGGGAGTCGTGGACCGTCACCACACAGTCGCGAGCACAGAGTCTTCAGGAGGAGGCGCGATGAGCTGGGAACAGAACCTCGTGGAGGACGAAGCGGGCGTGGAGCGCGTGGTGAAGAGCGCGCGGCGGGTGGCGGTGCTGGGCATCAAGACGGAGCAGCAGTCGGGGCAGCCGGCCTTCTACGTGCCGGACTACCTGGCGCGGGCCGGCGTGGACGTGGTGCCGGTGCCCGTCTACTACCCGGACGTGACACACATCCTCGGCAAGCCGGTGTTCCGCAGGTTGGTGGACGTGCCGGGCGACGTGGACCTGGTGGACGTGTTCCGCAGGCCGCAGGACATCGACGCGCACGTGGACGACATCATCGCCAAGAAGCCCAAGGCGGTGTGGTTCCAGTCCGGCATCCGCAACGACGCCGCGGCGGAGAAGCTGGCGAAGGCCGGCATCCAGGTGGTGCAGGACCGCTGCCTGATGGTGGACCACCGCCGCTACGGCACGCGGTAGCCGGGCGCGCGGCCCCGCCGCCGCGCATCACCTGCTGTACCATTGACGCGCGCCGCCATTCTCGGGCGGCCCGTTGGTGGCCGGTGCGGCCGTTGCCGCCCGCCAAGGGCGGGCATCCGGATTGCCGCTCTCGCGGACACCTGTCATGGCCAGACAGCCGACAGGAGCCGTGTATTTCTTTGCCGTCACTTCATCGACTTCCCGCTGACGGCCCTCCCTTCCTTCCATCCCTGATTTCAGACATCGCGGGCACGACCCGCCGGGCGCGGTGCGGCCGTATCTGAATGGGAGCCTGCCGGTCACCCCAGACACTGCAGTCGGCAGGTCTGCTTTCCCCCCCCACGTCCATGGGCTGTACCGCCGCACCTGAAAGAGACAACGTGAACAGACGCCCCCTCAGTGTGATGAGCCATTACCGGCGCGCGCCCCTCTCGGGACTACTTGCCGTCCTCTGCCTTGCCACTCCCTCGCTGGCCTTCGGCCAGCAACAGCTCCCGTCGGTCAGCGCCCAGGTGCCGGAGTGCGCGGGATGCCTGAGCGCCACGACGGGAAACGTGACAATCAAATACTCCTGGACGTCCACCCAGGGGACCTCCAGCGTCGAAGGCTCCGCGCCGACGAATGCCAAGGTCAAGACTGTCTATCTCAACGGCGCGCCGACCGGGCAATACGTCACCATCAGCCGAATCGACCTGGAGCACCAGGGCTGGACGGGTGCCGTCTTCACGGTCAACACCTCGGGCAACGTCTGGTATCCCACTGCGACCTTGCCGGCGACGGCCCCGTGGGCCGGACATTTCGTCAACGACGGCCCATGGGTGGCCACGCCCACCGTCCTGTCCGCGAACTCGAGCTCCCGGCTGAACATGGACCTCGTCATCACCTGGGAGGCGGCCGATACCACCCCCGTCCCTGTCGGCAACAAGCGGGTGAACCGCGGGGCCGACTTCAACGGCGACGGCAAGGGGGACCTCGGGACGTTCACGCCAAACAGCTGGCTCGTCCATCTGTCGAACGGCGAGACCTTCTCGACACAGGACTGGACGGCCGGGTCGTTTGCCACCTGGAGCGCAGGGGATGTTCCCGTCATCGGCGACTTCGATGGCGACCAGCGGACGGATACGGCACTCCCATACATCCCGACCAACAGCTGGGTTGTGAATCGCTCCACTGGGACGGGGTTCTCCGGACGGTTCTGGGGGCAATTCCTCTACAGCGGGGAGAGCATCCCCATGGCGGGTGATGTCGATGGAGATGGCAAGGAAGAGGCCATCTACTTCAGTCAGCACCATGGGTGGAGAATCCTCTTCAAGCACGCGAGCGAGTATCAATTCGGCAGGGTGTCGACCTGGTCCGGTGCGGCCGGCACCTGGGGAGACATTCCCCTCGTCGGTGACTTCAACGGCGACAAGAGGACGGACACGGCGGTCTTCACCCCCAACAACACCTGGCTGGTGAACCTGTCGACGGGCACCAGCTGGCAATCACAGCCGTGGTACGGAGGCGCGGGCACCTGGGGTGACATTCCGCTCGCCGGCGACTTCAACGGTGACGGGAAGACGGACACAGCGGTCTTCACCCAGAACAGCACCTGGCTGGTGAACCTGTCGACGGGCAGCGGCTGGCAGACGCAGCAGTGGCCGGGGGCCTGGGGGAAGACCTGGGGTGAGATTCCCGTCGTCGGTGACTTCAACGGCGACGGGAAGGCAGACACGGGCACCTTCTCCCCCAACAACGGCTGGGTGCTGAACCTCTCCTGGGGAGGCAGCTGGATGCCGGTGGTCTTTTCGAACCCCGGGAGCGTATGGGGTGACATCCCGCTCAACGCGCCTCCGCACATGATTCACCGGTACGTGAGGACGGGGCGCTGGTACGACCTGCCCGTGAAGGCCTCCCTGCACGGGTTGGGCGGCAAGTGCCTGGATGCGGACTGGCAGGAGCCCGTGCCCAATGGCAGCAAGGTCCAGCAGTGGCGCTGCACTGACGGGATGAACCAGATGTGGAACCTGCATCCGGACGGCACCATCCGGGGCCTGGGCGACAAGTGCCTGGACGTGGAATGGCTGGAGCCCCTGCCCAACGGCGCCAAGGTCCAGATGTGGGAGTGCACCGGCGGGCAGAATCAGAAGTGGACCCTGCGGCGCGACGGCAGCATCCAGGGCCTGGGCGGCAAGTGCCTGGACGCGGACTGGCTGGAGCCCGTGCCCGATGGCAACAAGGTCCAGATGTGGGACTGCACCGGTGGCACGAACCAGCGCTGGCAGCCCGTGTTCCACTGAGGCCCGGGACAAGAGCTGAGCCCACGTAGCAACGAGAAGCGCTCCCGTCGCTCGCATGAGGCGACGGGAGCGCCGTGGTGTTTCAGGGCCGCTGACTCAGTAGCTCCCGGAGATGACCTTGGGCAGCGCCTTGCGCAGGTCCGGCAGGGGGCCAATCTGCCTCGAGTCACTGGCCTGCGCGGTGCCGTTGTTGCGCAAGAGGCCGCGCATCTGCACGCTCGTCAGGCGGCGGCCGTTGGCCAGGGCCACGCCCTGCGCGCTGGCGGCGGCGCCCACGACGATGGGCGAGGCGCTCGACGTGCCGCTGAAGGACGCCGTGTAGAACTGGTCCTCGCCGTAGGACGAGCCGAACACGTTGCCGTAGCCCATGGAGTAGACGCGCTCACCCCAGCCGTGCACGTCCACGCGGCTGCCGTAGTTCGTCCAGCACATGGGCGCGCGCGTGGTGGCCGTGCTCGCGCCCACGACGATGGCGCCCGAGTCGCGCGTGGCGCGGTTGAAGGCTCCGCCGTACGCGGCCGCGTCCAGGTTGGCGCTGCCGTTGCCCGCCGCCTCCACCACGATGACGCCGTTGGCCGTGGCCGTGCGGATGGCGTCGTAGTTGGCCTGCCAGTACTCCATGGCGATGTAGTTGCACTGGCCGGTGTTGCACGTGCACGCCGTGCCGTCGGACGGGCCCGGCGAGTGCAGCTCGATGAGGACGATGCCGCCCTGGCCCACGGCCGTGGCCGCCCGGGAGATGGCGCTCGCGGTGCTCTGGCTGGCGACACCCTCCACGCCCGCTCGCGCCGCGTTCGCGATGCCCGTCACGCCGTACGCGTTCGCCGTGCCGACAATCTCGCCCAGCACCGCCGTGCCGTGGTTGCGCCAGCTGATGTCCGCGTACTGCGTGCCGCCCTGGTAGAAGAGCGTCGGCATGTCCTCGTGGGTGATTCGCCAGCCGCCCTCGATGTCCACCACCTTCACGTTGGTGCCCCGGCCGCCTCCCACCGTCCACGCGTACTTCGCGTCCACGCCGCCGGGCGCCGCGTTCAGGTAGCCCTGGTTGGACTCGTACAGCGGCGTCGTCGGGGGGACGTCCGCCGCGGCCAGCAGGGCGCGCGCCGCCGCGTCCATGCCGAAGTTCACCATGGCCGGCTCCGCGGGAGGCTCGGCGTAGGCCAGCTCCACGCCGTCCAGGCGGTTCAGCTCGGCGACGAGGTCCGCCACGCGTCCGGCGGTGGTGCCCGGCAGGAGCGGCACCTCGAAGTACAGGTTCAGGTCCGCGAGCTGCTGGCCGCCGCGCTCCTCACCGGAGGCCTTGCGCGCGTCCAGCGAGGCCTCGTCCTCGTCGAACAGGCGCGACGGGGCGCCCACGCGCGGCGCGCGCTCCAGCAGGGACTCCACGGCGGCGGCGTCGGCCCGCATGCGCGCCTCGCTCAGCCCCCGGCCGGCGAGCAGCGCGCGCTCCGCCTCGCCCCGCTCGGTGGAAAGCGGCACCAGGCGGTTGTCGCGCAGCCGCACGCGGCTGCCCTCGTGGAACTTCACCACGATGCGCTCGACGAAAGTCTCGGCGGCCAGCTCGCGGCCGGTGTGCTTCGCCACCAGCGCGCGTGGCTCCAGCGACTTCGGAGCCGCGTCCGCGGCGGGGGCCAGGGCCAGCAGGGACAGGGACAGCAGCGCGCCACGCAGGGGACGCATCGACAGGAAGAACGACGTCGGCATGACTGCCTCCACTTCGGGAAGAGGACGGCCGTGACACGCGGACCCCTTTCGGACCCATGTCCGGGAGGGCGCGAATCACGCGGGCATCATGCGTTCCTGGTCTGTCGTTTAATTCTGGATGACTACCAGAAGCTGTCCGTTAGTGAACAGTCTCCGGCCGGGCGGGGCGCGCGCTACCACTCGGCCTCGGCGAAGGGCACCGGGGGCCGCGCCAGGGCGCGCTCGGCGGACAGGCGCCCCTGGTCCAGCGCGTCGAAGCCGCGCTCCATCGTGGTGGGCGACACCGGCGGCAGGTTGGAGACGACGACGTAGACGGGCACCTGCCGCTGCTCCAGCACGGTGAGCTGGAGCCGGAAGTGGTCCCTGCGCAGCGCCGCCGAGCCCGAGGCCAGCCCCTGTGCGTACGCCATGGGCCCGCCCACCACCTTGCGCGTCCGGCTGGGCAGGAAGTGCACGAGGATGGCGTCCAAGTCCTTCCCCACCGCGCTCTCGTTGAGCGACAGCGCGGGCGCCTTGTCCACCAGCCCCCCGTCCCAGTACAGGCTGCCCTCCAGCGGCACCGCGCGGAACAGGCCCGGGTAGGCGCACGTGGCGTGGACGCGCGGGGCCAGCTCGCCCGAGGTGAACACCTCGTGCCGCCCCAGCGTGAGGTTGGAGCCCACCAGCAGGAGCGGGTGCGGCAGCTCCTCGAAGGTGCGCACCGCGAGCGTGTCCTCCAAAAGCCGCCGGAAGCGCTCGCCCTTGAGCAGCCCCGTGGGCCCGTGCCCCGTGGCGCCCGCGTTCAGCACCGCGCCAATGGGGTCCGGGTCCCAGAAGTTGGCCCGCGTCTGCCGCAGCACCAGCTCCTCAATCGCGTGCACCGGCGTGCCCGCCGCCGCGTACGCCGCCACCATGCCGCCCGCGGACGCGCCCGCGTACGCGCGGGGCTTGAGCCCCGAGGCCGCCAGTCCCTTCAGGAAGCCAGCGTGTCCATAGAAGCCGAAGTACCCGGCCGAGAGGACCAGGCCAAAGCGTTTGCCATCGAGAAGTTGGTGCAGGGTGGGAGGCGGCATGTCCTGACATGTACGCCAACTGTCACGAGCCAGTAAACGCGCCGCGTCGAAAGTCTCTGGCCAAGGCATCGGCATCGACGTATGTTGATGCGGCGATATGGAGGAACTCTCCCAATCATTCCGGGCGCTCGGCGACCCGACGCGGCTGCGCATCCTCCGGCTGGTGGCCGAGGCGCCGCTGAACGTGACGGAGCTGGTGTCGCTGGTGGGGGTGGCGCAGTCGTCCGTGTCGCACCACCTGGGGAAGCTCAAGGGCCTGGGGCTGCTCAAGGAGGAGCGGCAGGCGGGCTTCAGCTACTACTCGCTGGCACTCGAGGAAGGGGACGCTCGCTGGCCCCTCATCCGGATGGCCCGGGAGGCGGAGGACGCGGCGGGGGACTCGGCGCGGCTGAAGGACTTGCTGCGCGCGCGCGAGGACCGGCAGGCGCTCAACGAGCGGCTGTTGGAGCCGGGCCAGTCCTGGTTCCTGTGGGCCGGGGCGCTGGCGTCGCTCTTGCCGCCGCTGGACGTGGCGGACTTCGGCTGCGGCACCGGCGTGCTGAGCGTGGCCATTGCCCGGTGGGCGCGGCACGTGTGGGCCATCGACCAGAACGCGGACGCGCTGGTGCAGGCCCGTGAGCGCGCCGGCCGCGAGGACCGCGCCAACATCACCTTCCTGCGCGAGGACCTGCACCGCCTGTCGTTGAAGGCGGGGCGGATGGACCTCGTCGTGATTTCGCAGAGCCTCCACCACGTGGAGTCCCCCGCGGCGGTGCTGTCGGAAGCCGCCCGTATCCTCAAGCCGGGCGGCCGGCTGGTGGTGCTGGAGCTGATGCCGCACGAGGAGCGTTGGGTGCTGGAGCGCTTGGGCCACCGGCACCTGGGCTTCGCGCCTGAATCCCTCGAAGCCGCGCTGCGCGAGGCCGGCTTCACGTCCCTCGCCCGCGAGACGCACGCGCGCGACGGGGCCAGTCCCTTTCGCGTCTTCCTGCTGACTGGAGTCAAGCCATCATGACGACCCACCTGCCCGCCGCCCTGCCGCCTCCCTCCGGTGAGAATGGCCGCCGCGTGGAGGCCCTGCGCGCCACCCTGCGTGAGCGCGTGCTGGTGCTGGACGGCGCCATGGGCACGCTCTTGCAGGGCCACGACCTCAAGGCGGCGGACTTCGGCGGCGCGGAGTACGAGGGCTGCAACGAGCACCTCGTCCTCACCCGGCCGGACATCATCGAGGGCATCCACGCGCGCTACTTCGCGGCCGGCGCGGACGTGACGGAGACGGACAGCTTCGGCGGCACGCCGCTCGTCCTCAACGAGTTCGGCCTCGGCCACAAGGCGCTCGAAATCAACGAGGCCTCCGCGCGGCTGGCGCGCAAGGCCGCCGAGGCCGCCGAGGCGAGGGACGGCCGCATGCGCTGGGTGGCGGGCTCCATCGGCCCCACCACCAAGGCCATCAGCGTCACCGGCGGCATCACCTTCGAGGAGCTGGTGGACAACTTCGCCGTGCAGGCGGAAGGGCTCGCGCGCGGCGGCTCGGACTACCTCCTCATCGAGACGGCGCAGGACACGCGCAACGTGAAGGCGGCGCTGCTCGGAATCGAACGGGCCTTCCGCAAGCTGGGCTACGCGCTGCCGGTGGCGGTGTCCGGCACCATCGAACCCATGGGCACCATGCTGGCGGGGCAGAGCGTGGAGAGCCTCTCCGCGTCGCTGGAGCATGCGGACCTGCTGTACCTGGGCCTCAACTGCGCCACGGGTCCGGACTTCATGACGGACCACATCCGCTCGCTGTCCGCGATGAGCCCCTTCCCGGTGTCGTGCGTGCCCAACGCCGGCCTGCCGGACGAGAACGGCCACTACCTCGAGACGCCGGAGATGATTGCCCGCTCCCTGCGGCGCTTCTGTGAGCAGGGCTGGCTCAACGTGGTGGGCGGCTGTTGCGGCACGCACGCGGGCCACATCGAGACGCTGGTGAAGGCCGTGCAGGGCCTGAAGCCGCGCCATGCCTCCCCACGTCCGCGCGCCTCGCTGTCCGGCGTGGACTACGTGGAGGTGAAGGAGGACGAGCGGCCGCTCATCGTCGGTGAGCGCACCAACGTCATCGGCAGCAAGAAGTTCAAGGAGCTCATCGTCGCCGGGGCCCTCGACGACGCGTCGGAGATTGCCCGCGCCCAGGTGAAGCGCGGCGCGCAGGTCATCGACATCTGCCTCGCCAACCCGGACCGGGACGAGCTGGAGGACATGCGCCGCTTCCTGGAGGTGGTCGTCAAGAAGGTGCGCGTGCCCCTGATGATTGACTCCACCGACGAGCGCGTCATCGAGATGGCGCTCACCTACAGCCAGGGCAAGGCCATCATCAACTCGGTCAACCTGGAGGACGGCGAGGAGCGCTTCGAGAAGGTGGTGCCGCTGGCGCGCCGCTTCGGCGCGGCGCTGGTGGTGGGCTGCATCGACGAGGTGGGCATGGCCGTCAACCGCCAGCGCAAGCTGGAGGTGGCGGAGCGCTCGTTCGAGCTGCTCACGAAGAAGTACGGCATGAAGCCGGAGGATTTGTACTTCGACCCGCTCGTCTTCCCGTGCGCCTCCGGCGACGTGCAGTACACCGGCAGCGGCGTGGAGACGATTGAGGGCGTGCGCCTCATCAAGGAGCGCTTCCCGCGCTGCAAGACGGTGCTGGGCATCTCCAACGTGTCCTTCGGCCTGCCCACCGCGGGCCGCGAGGTGCTCAACTCCGTCTTCCTGTACCACTGCGTCCAGGCGGGCCTGGACATGGCGCTCGTCAACTCGGAGAAGCTGGAGCGCTACGCCTCGCTGCCGGAGGAGGAGCGCAAGCTCGCGGAGGACCTGCTCTACAACCGCGGCGGCGACCCGGTGACGCCCTTCGCGGCGCACTTCCGCGAGCGCAAGCCCGCGCGCGCGGCGGTGAGCACCCTGCCGCTGGAGGAGCGGCTGCAGCGCTACATCATCGAGGGCACGCGCGACGGCCTCACCGCGGACCTGGACGAGGCGATGAAGAAGTACGCGCCGCTGGACATCATCAACGGCCCGTTGATGAAGGGCATGGACGAGGTGGGCCGCCTCTTCGCCGCCAACGAGCTCATCGTCGCGGAGGTGCTCCAGAGCGCCGAGTCCATGAAGGCCGCGGTGAGCCACCTGGAGCCGCACATGAGCAAGGCCCAGGCGGCCACGCGCGGCAAGGTGGTGCTCGCCACGGTGAAGGGCGACGTGCACGACATCGGGAAGAACCTGGTGGAAATCATCCTCGCCAACAACGGCTTCCAGGTGGTGAACCTGGGCATCAAGGTGCCGCCCGAGCAGCTCGTGCAGGCGGTGCGCGAGCACCGGCCGGACATCCTCGGCCTGTCGGGCCTCTTGGTGAAGAGCGCGCACCAGATGGTGGCCACCGCCGAGGACTTGAAGCGCGCGGGCGTGGAGACGCCGATTCTCGTGGGCGGCGCGGCGCTCAGCCGCAACTTCGTGGACCGCAACATCGCCCCGGCCTACGGCGGCGGCACCGTGGCCTACGCGCAGGACGCGATGAGCGGCCTCGATTTGGCGAAGCAGATTGTGGACCCGGGCGCGCACGAGAAGCTGCGCGGGGAACTGGCCACGCGCCGCGAGAAGCTGGCGCGCGAGGTGAAGGAGCGCCCCGCCCCGGCGGCCCCGGTGGTCCGTCCGCGCAGCGCCGAAATCCAGGTGCTGGAGAAGGTGCCGTCCGCGCCGGACTGGGAGCGGCACGTGCTGACGAACACGCCGCTGGACCACATCTGGCGGTTCATCAACCCGGTGATGCTGTACGGGCGGCACCTGGGCCTGCGCACCTCGTCGCGCGCGCTGGGCACGCCTGCGGAGGCCGAGCTGGCGAAGACGGAGGAGGGCCGCAAGGCGCTCGCGCTGAAGGAGGCGGTGGAGGACCTGAAGAGCACGCTGCGCGGCGGCCTCATGCACGCGCGCGCCGTGTTCCAGTTCTTCCAGGCGTCCGGCGACGGCAACCGGGTGGTGCTCTTCGACGGGCGCACCGGGCAGGAGGCGGCGTCCTTCGACTTCCCGCGCCAGGACCGCGAGGGCGGGCTGTGCCTCGCGGACTACCTGCGGCCCCTGGAAGACGGCAAGCCGCGCGACAACGTGGCCATGTTCGTCGTGACGGCGGGCTCCGGCATCCGCGAGCTGGCCGAGGAGCTGAAGGCGAAGGGCGAGTTCCTGAAGATGCACGCCGTGCAGGCGCTGGCGCTGGAGACGGCCGAGGCCTACGCGGAGCTGCTGCACACGCAGCTGCGCAGCATGTGGGGCCTGCCGGACCGGCCGGACATGACGATGCTGGAGCGCTTCCGCGCGGAGTACGCCGGCAAGCGCTACTCGTTCGGCTACCCCGCGTGCCCGCGCCTGGAGGACCAGGCGAAGCTGTTCGCCGCGCTGCGCCCGGAGGAAATCGGCGTGCAGCTCACCGACGGCTGCATGATGGAGCCGGAGGCCTCGGTGTCGGCCATCGTCTTCCACCACCCGCAGGCCTCGTACTTCTCCGTGACGTGAGGTGAGCCTGGGGCGCCGGGCATGGCGCGGAACCTGCACCATGCCCGGGGGTTCCCCCAGGGCCGAGGGGAACACACCCCTGTGGAGTCCCTCGTGTCTGACATCCGTGTCGTGTTCCTCGTGCTCGCGCTGCTTCCGGCCCGCGTGCTCGCCCAGTCCAGCGAGCTGGCGCCGCCGCCGCTCATCGAGGCGGCCCAGGAGTCGGAGTCCGTCGGGCCGTCCGTTCCCGAAGTGGCGCGGCCTCCACGGGTGGTGACGGAGGCGGAGTGGGGGCCGGAGCCCCGGGGG
>NZ_JABBJJ010000375.1 GCF_012933655.1 Pyxidicoccus fallax
GCAAGGCGGGCTTCGCGCGGGAGGTGCGCCAGTGGGCCGAGACCGAACTCTGCCGCATCGCACGCGTGGACTTCGAGCTGGCGCCGGAGCAGCCGGAGCGCAGCTTTCGCGAGGTCTTCGACAGCTTTTGGGAGGACCTGGCGTGGTGCGCGACGAGAAAGCCGGAGCTGTTCCACTTCACCTTCATGCACTGGCATCCGGACTCGCTGGAGCCAGAGGCCTTGGGTGTCCAGGCGCGGGAGCTGGTGCGCGAGGTGCTGGCGCACGGTGAGCGCGTGGAGGCGCTGGCGCCTGGAAGCGTGCAGGTGGGCGAGGGGCTCATCTGGGGGGCGCTGGCGGAGCTGGTGCGGGCGGTGGCGCGGGGAGACGAGCAGGGCGCGCTGGAGAACGTCATTCCCATGGGGCGGGTGCTCTGGAAGGCGCTGGCGGCGGAGGAGGACTCCGGTGCCGGAGGCGGCCGAACGCCTCCGCCGGAGGGCGCTGGCACCGAAGGCACCGAGGCGGAAGGCGCGGGGACTTCTTCTCTGGAGGTGGCTGCGACGGAAGGCTCGGGGCCCGGTGAGCTGGGCGTGTCCCCTCCAGGCACCGGGACGCGCCCTCCAGCACGAGAGCGTGCGCGCTTGCTCTGCTCCTTGCGCCGCTCCAGTCCGCGCTTCGCCAGGCGACGCCCTGCTCCGTGCAGTGCCTTCCGGCGTCCTGAATCACGCGAGCGCTACGCGCTTGAGCCGCAGCACCTTGACGATGGAGACGAGGGCGCCCACCAGCAGCAGCACGGCCCAGATGAGCCCGAGGATGGCGACGATGATGGCGCCCACCGCGTCGGTGATGCTCACCAGGATGCCGGGCACCAGGCCGTGGAGGAAGGACACCACGGCGTTGGCCAGCAGGGACGTGAGGTAGAGCAGCACCAGCCCCTTGTTCTGCAGGAAGCGCTGATGCGCGAGCACGAGGCACACGCCCGCCGCCAGCTTGAACATCATCAGCAGCCCCAGCGTGCCGGCCGCGCCGCCCCGGTTGAAGAAGCCCCACACCGCCAGGTACGCGATGGTGCCGAACGGCGCGGCGGCCACGAGTGTCACCATGGTGATGAGCAGGCCAATGGCCGCGAGCAAGAGCCCGATACCGGTGAGTAGCGCCACGATGGCGCCCACCAGCGTGGCCAGTCCCTGCACGCGCCCGTGGACGCGCTCGGGGATGAGGAGGCTGGCGCCCATCAATCCCAGCGTGAGCAGCAGCAGCGCGTCCACCAGCGCGAGGTAGGGAATGCCCAGCCCGGGCGTGGGCGGGTTCTCCCGCTGCGTGCGGAACACGTCGTCCATCTTCACGCCCTCTCCCTCGCACACCGACGCGTGCAGGGGGAGGCAGTCCTCGGGGAGCCCTGGCGGTACCGGGGCACAGGGCCTCGTGCCGCTCAGCGCGGAGCAGTCCGGCGGCTTCCGGGGAAGGAGCACCGGCGAGCCCACCTCCACGAGCACGGAGAGCACCAGCAGCACCAGGGCCGCGACGAAGAAGGGCGTTCGCAAGCGGTCCATGCCGCATCCCCCACGGACACGCGCGTCCGAGCAGCGCGCGCGGCGAGGATAGGCACTGCGCCAGGCGCCTTCGGAGCGGGGCTGGGCGGAGTGTCCGGGGCCGCACGGGGCCTGCTCCCGGGGGGCAGGACTTCGCCGGTATGCTGCGGGAAGAATGTCCGACCCCGCACGCGCCATGGTGCCGGCTCTGTCTCCCGAGGACCTGCACCGCCAATTGGAGGGTGGCCTCGAACACATCGAGGCGACCTCATCGTGCTACGGGCGGCTGGACGAAGCGCTGAGCGGAAAGGACTGGCGGAAGCGCCTGCGCGAGCAGCCGCACCTCGCTTCCGAGGTGCTGGAGCGGGACGCCGCGTGCCTGGAGGCGCTGGAGGACCAGGCGCGCCATCGCCGGGACTTTCCGCCGAATGGTACGGCGGTCCACATCCTCGCCGACTGGCGCTGAGGGCGCAGTGGCTCGCGAGACGGGGATGCGCGCGGGCTCCACGCCCGCCTCCGGCCGTCCGGGAGGCGGGCGGGAAGGGCACGGCTACGGCAGCGCGAAGCGGTACAGCGTGGTGGTGCCGCTCACCTCGTTGCCCACCACGAGCAGCGACTGGCCGGTGGGGCTCTGTTCGGCGGGAATGAACAGCAGCCCCTCGGGGCCGAGGTCCCCCACCTTGCCGTCACCCAGCACGCTGGCCTCCGCGTCCGCCACGCTGAAGTCGCGGTTGTTGAGGTACTGCACGAAGCGCGCGTGGCGCGGGTCCGTCACCTCGTACACCATGATGCCGCCCACGCGCTCCAGGCCGATGAAGGCGAAGGTGCGGTCGCCCAGCCTGCCCACCGTGACGCCCTCGGGTTCCGGGCCCTTGTCGTCGCTGCGCGAGTCGAAGTCGTTCTTGTCGTTGTTGGCGTTGAAGTTCGCCGGGTAGCGCGCGGCCACCACCTGCTCGAACTCGTCGCCGCTGTCGAAGACGAGGCTGCCGCTCGCCGTCCAGATGGAGAACGAGCGCGCGCCGAAGGCGTGGAGCTGCTCGTACGTCCCATCCCCGTCCACGTCTCCGCCCCGCGTCGTGACGTTGAGCCGGCCGAGCACCGCGTCGTCCTTGAGGCTGCTCGCCAGCGGCGCCTCCAGCGTCAGCCTGTTCACGCGCTCCACCTCCTTGCCACCGGAGTACTCGCGGATGTCGCCCTCGTTGGCGGTGACGAGGTACGTCTGTCCCGCCGCGGTGAAGGGGGCGATGGCGTCCGGCTGGTACATGCCCAGCACCGGCCAGCTCCCGATGGCGACGCGGGGGCGGGTGCCCGTGGGGACGACGGCGTCGCGGTCGCTCGGATCCATGCCGTTGCCCAGCCCGTGGTGGTTCTTGAAGCCCAGCGGCACCAGCTGCGTCACCGTCGCGGTGGCCACGTCCACCACGGCCACCACGTTCGCCTCCTGGCACGTCACCCACGCCGTCTTCGAGTCCGGCGACACGGCGATGTACTCGGGCTCCAGGTCCTTCGCCACGGTCGGCGCGGCGCCGAACAGCGTGAAGTGCGCGCCCAGCGCGAGCAGCCGCGCCTGCAGGCCATTGAAGGCGGTGAAGCCCGCCGTGGCCACCACCGGCTGTCCCGGCCCGAAGCCCACGGACGCGTCGATGATGCTGACGGAGCCCTCCGGGTCGTTCGTGTAGCTGTCGTTGGGCTCGCCCTCGTTGGCCACCAGCACGTACCGGCCGTCCGGCGAGAAGGTGAGCATGTCCGGCAGCGCGCCCACCTGCACGGCGTTGAGGAACGTGCCGCCGCGCGCGTCATAGAAGGCCACGGCGCCGGGGGCCTGCTTGTCGGAGGACTCCACGGCGATGGCCACGGTGTCGCCGTGCACGCTGACGCTGTTGGCCGCGCCCACCGTGAAGCCCGCCAGCAGCGTGGGCAGGTCCGTCCGCAGGTTGAAGGCGAAGGCCGGGTCCGTCACCTTCGTCGGCTCGGCCGGGTTCGTGACGTCCAGCACGTCCAGCGTGCCCGCCAGCGCGTTCACCACGAACAGCCGCCGCGACGGCGCGTGGTACGCGACGATTTCCGCCGCGCCCTCGTCGAAGGCCTGGCTCCGGTACGTGCCCAGCACCGTCAGCTTCGGGTCCGGCGGAATCGCGGGCTCGCCCTGGGGCCCCTGCGGGCCCTGGGGACCTTGAGGCCCCCGCGGGCCCTGCTCCCCCGTGGGACCCTGCTCGCCCGTCGGGCCCGTGGGACCTCGAGGGCCCTGTTCACCTGAAGGGCCCTGGGGACCCTGAGGCCCCTGCTCCCCCGCGGGGCCCTGTGGGCCCTGGGGACCGGGGGCGCCCGTCTCACCGCGAGGCCCCGGCTCGCCCGGGGGACCCGCGGGCCCCTGCTCACCCTGGCATCCGGCGCCCAGCGCGGCGGCGGCCATCCACGCCAGCAGCGTTCCGGCGCGCGTGGCCCTCTTCACAGTGCTCGGTGGCTTCATCTCGGCTGTCCCCTCCAGAAGTCGGTTTCGGGGACAGCGGCGTAACAGGCGTGCGCGGACCTCCGGCAACGAGGTCGTCACAGGCAGGTGAAGTCGCGGTGGAGGCCGCGGGCCCGCTTACGGCATCAGGAGGAGCTCCACGAGCAGGTCGTCCTCCGCGTCCTCCTGGACGGACGCGTTCCGGTCGTCCACGTCGTAGCCCTTGAACGAGAAGCCTCGCGGCACGTCTCGTCCGAGGCACGGCACCGTGCGCGCTCCCGCGCCCACCCCGTCTCCGTCCGCGTCGGGATAGAGCACGGCCCAGCGGAAGAGGGACGCGTCCGTGTCGTCGCAGTCGTTGCCCTTCGCCTGCGCGAAGTAGGGCTCGGGGAGCTCGGCGCCCGCGCAGAGCCCACCCGCTTCGGACTGGGTGTGGCCGTCCTCGTCCCGGTCCACGTGCGCGTAGGGCAGCATCCGCCAGCGCGTCCCGTCATCGGCGGCGCAGTCCGTGCCGCTGCCCGACCAGGGCTTCGGCACCGTGCCGTCCGTGCACATGACCACCGGCTCGCCCGCGCCCACGCCGTCCGCGTCCGTGTCCACCCAGGCCTGCACGGAGGTGTGCCGCGCCGGGACGGTGTCGTCGCAGTCCAGGCCCCGCGCCGAGGTGGCATGGCCGGCCGGCAGCGTCGCGCCCGAGCACACCGTCCCCGTCTGCGGCACGGTGAAGCCGTCCCCGTCCCCGTCCCGGTGCGAGAAGGCCAGCACCTGCCAGCGGGTGGCGTCCGAGGTGGCACAGTCGCTGTCCCGGGCGGAGTACCCCTGGGGCAGCGTGCCGCCCGCGCACAGCGTCTGTCGCGCTCCCGCGCCCACGCCGTCCCCGTCGGTGTCCGGGTACACGTCCCAGCTCACCCGCCGCGCGGGGCTCGTGTCGTCGCAATCCAGCGCGCCCGGCCAGACGTGGTAGCCGTCGGGAAGCTCCTCGCCGGAGCACTGCACGCCCGTCTGCGGGACGGTGGCTCCATCCCCATCCTGGTCGCGGTGCGCATACGAGCGCCACTGCCAGCGCGTGCCGTCGCCGGCCGCGCAGTCCTCTCCCTCCCACGCGAAGCCCGGACCCGGAGCGTCCCCGATGCAGCGGGCCTCCGCCGCTCCAGCGCCGAAGCCGTCCCCGTCCGTGTCCACGTAGACGTCCCGCAGGCGCCACCGCGTGGCGCTCCGGTCATCGCAATCCAGGTCGCGCGCGGTGTTCAGGTACCCGGAGGGCAGGGTGGTGGCGCACAGGGTGCCCTGCTCGGGCACCGTGAAGCCGTCCGCGTCCGCGTCCCGGTAGGTATAGGCGAGCGCCACCGCGCGCGTGGAGTCGTAGGGCGCGCAGTCGCCCTCCAGCGCGACATGGCCGGCGGGCAGACGCGCGCCGAGGCAGTAGGTCACGCTCGTGTCACTGCCGTGGCCGTCCCCGTCCAGGTCGCGCCAGGCCCGCGCCGTCTGCTGGTAGCGCCCGTCCGTGTCGTCGCAGTCCTCCGGGCCGGGCTGGGAATGGAAGCCCCCCAGCGAGTCGCCCACGCAGCCCGTCACCGGTCCCGGCGCCGTGGCGCCATCTCCATCCCGGTCCGGGTACAACCCCGGCACTTCCCGCCACCGGCTGGCATCGCCGTCCGCGCAGTCCCCCGCGGTGAGCGCCCAGCCCACGGGCGGCCGCTCACCGATGCATTGCAAGCGCGTGCCCCCCGCGCCCAGGCCGTCTCCGTCCTCGTCGCGGAAGACCTCGAGGGTCCGCCAGCGCTCCTTCGACCACGCGGCGCAGTCCTCGGCATCCACCACGCCGTCATCATCCGAGTCCACGCCGGTGTCCGGGCCCTTCGTGCCGCCGGGGCACCCGGCCAGGAGCAGCGCGAGGGCCAGCCAGACGCTTCGCATCGTGCCCATGAGTGGAGTCCCGGGGCAGGGCTAGCGGCGCGTCAGCCGGCAGCGGGCGACGGAGGTGTTCGTCTGCGTCATCTCGAGCAGATAGAGCCCCGGCTTGTTCATGGCGAGCAGGGCCATGCGGTCACAGCGCGTGAGGTGTCCGGCCGAGTCGATGTTGCCCAGGTTGTACCAGAAGGACACGGTTCGCGGGGCGCTCTCCCCCTGGAGGATGCCCGTGACCTCGACCTCGATGTGGTTGACGACGTTGTAGCTGTCCACCGTCTGGAAGACGTACGGGGTTCCCACGACGGGTTCCTCCGCCCCCAGCGCGGCGGGGGCGACTCCCAGGGTGAGGACCAGCAGGGCGGCGGCGCGGCGGGCTCGGCTCTGCGACATCGCGGAACTCCTCGGAGAGGGGACGGGGCCCGGGGCTTCGGGATGCCTGCTCGGGCCCTGCTCCGTATACGCAGGGAGACGAATTTCCTGATTATTACCGGCCACGGAGGGCCTCATCCGGCGGGGGCTCCGCTCCGGCGGGGCACTTCGCCTTGTCATGGCCCGGCGGCTGCAATACGCCTGTAGGCATGTCGACCACCGTGCCCACGTCCGCGCTCCCCGCCGACTTCCTCCGCGCCATCGCCGAGGGCTTCCCCCCGGACTTCCTCACCCGCGAGCCGGCGGAGCTGAGCGAGTACGGCCGTGACTGGACGCGCGTCTACACCCCCGCCCCCAGCGCGGTGGCGCTTCCCCGGAGCACCGACGAGGTCGCCCGCCTGCTGGCCCTGTGCCACCAGCACCAGGTGGCGGTGGTGCCCTCCGGCGGGCGCACGGGCCTGGCCGGCGGCGCGGTGGCGGCCCGGGGCGAGGTGGTGCTCTCCCTCCAGCGCATGGCGCGCATGGAGCCGGTGGACCTGCTCGGCAACACGGTGCGCGTGCAGGCGGGCGCGGTGACGGAGGCCGTGCACCACCACTGCGCCGAGCACGGCCTGACGTGGCCGGTGGACTTCGCCTCCAAGGGCTCCAGCACGGTGGGCGGCAACATCGCCACCAACGCGGGCGGGGTGAAGGTCATCCGCTATGGCCTCACCCGCCAGTGGGTGCTGGGCCTCCAGGTGGTGACGGCCGAGGGGCAGGTGCTGGAGCTCAACGGCGCGCTGGAGAAGAACAACACCGGCACGGACCTGCGGCAGCTCTTCATCGGCAGCGAGGGCACCCTGGGCGTCATCACCGAGGCCACCCTCAAGCTGACGCAGCTGCCCGGCAGGCAGGACGTGTTCCTCTTCGCCGTGCCGGACGTGGCCGCCGTGCTGCGGCTGTTCCGCGACGCGCGCCAGCAGACGTCCTTCCTCATCTCCGCCTACGAGTTCTTCACCGACAGGTGCCTGGCGCGCCTGCAGCGCCACCGCAAGCTGCGCTCCCCCTTCGAGGCCCCCAGCGGCTGCTACGTGCTGCTGGAGGCGGAGGCGAAGGATTCCGCCGCGGTGGAGGCGTGGCTGGGCTCCCTGTTCGAGCGCGGGCTGGTGACGGACGGCACGCAGGCCCAGGGCGCGTCCCAGGCCGCGGAGCTGTGGGCCCTGCGCGAGGGCATCAGCGAGAGCCTCTCGGCCACCGGCCTGCCCCACAAGAACGACATCTCCCTGCCCGTGGCGGGGCTGGAGGCCTTCTGCGGCGAGCTGGAGTCCCTCTTCACCGCCCGCTACCCGGGCTGGGAAATCTGCCTCTTCGGCCACATCGGTGACGGCAACCTGCACGTCAACGTCATGAAGCCGGACGACATGGAGAAGGCGGCCTTCCTCGCCCGCACGAAGGAGGCGGACCCCACCATGTTCGAGCTGGTGAAGAAGCACGGCGGCAGCATCTCCGCCGAGCACGGCATCGGCCTCTTGAAGAAGGACTACCTCGGCTACTCGCGCTCGCCCGCGGAGCTGGAGCTGCTCCGCGCGCTCAAGCGGACCTTGGACCCCCGGGGCATCCTCAACCCCGGGAAGGTCATCGACTCATGAGACGATGCGCGTCTTGATGTCCGTCTGCAGCCCGGCGATGGCGTCACACACCGGGCGCGACACGTCCTGGTCCAGGTCCATGACGAGGTAGCCGATGTTGGCGTCGGTGCTGAGCACCTGGGCGTGGATGTTGGCGTTGAGGTCCGAGACGATGCGGTTGATGTCGCGGAGCACGCCGGGGATGTTGCGGTGCACGTTGAGGATGCGGTGCGTGCCGGGGATGAGCGGCGCCTCCACCTGGGGGAAGTTCACCGCGCCCGTCGTCGCGCCCGCCTTGAAGTACTTCAAGAGGCTCGTCGCCACCTCCTTGCCGATGGCGGCCTGCGCTTCCTCCGTGGAGCCGCCGATGTGCGGCGTGAGCACCACGTTGGGCAGCCCCTGCAGCTCGGTGACGAAGCCGTCCGAGTTGCTCTCCGGCTCCTCCGGGTAGACGTCCACCGCGGCGCCGCCCAGGTGCTTGGAGCGCAGCGCCCGCGACAGCGCGCCGATGTCCACCACCGTGCCGCGGCTGGCGTTGATGAGGCACGCGCCCTTGCGCATCCGCGCCAGCTGGTCCGCGCCAATCATCATGTGCGTGCTGGGCGTGGCCGGTACGTGCAGGGTGATGAAGTCGGACGTGGCCAGCAGCTCGTCCAGCGTGGGCACCGACTGCGCGTTGCCCAGGGGCAGCTTCGTCATCACGTCGTAGTACTGCACCCGCATGCCGAGCGCCTCGGCCATCACGCCCAGCTGCGAGCCGATGTGGCCATAGCCGATGATGCCCAGCGTCTTGCCGCGCACCTCGCGGCTGCCGGTGGCCACCTTGCGCCACTGGCCCGCGTGCACCTCGCGGCTGCGGTCGAACAGCTGGCGCGTGAGGACGATGACCTCCGCCAGCACCATCTCCGCCACGCTGCGCGTGTTGCTGAAGGGCGCGTTGAACACGGGGATGCCGTGCGTGTTCGCGTTCACCAGGTCCACCTGGTTGGTGCCGATGCAGAAGGCGCCAATGGCCAGGAGCTCCTCCGCGTTCACCAGCGCCGAGGCCGGCACCGTCGTCTTGCTGCGGATGCCCAGGAGGTGCACGCCCTTCAGCCGCTCGGCCAGCTCCTCGGGCTTGAGGGCGGCGGACAGCCGCTCCACCTGGAAGCCCTCGGCGGCCAGCATCTCCTCCGCGGACGGGTGGATGTTCTCCAGCAGCAGGGCGCGGAAGGGGCCCTCGTTGGTGATGGGGCGCGTCGGTGAGGGAAAGCGGGCAGTGCTCATGTCGCTGTGCGTTAGACCTCGGCTCCGGGGCTGTCAAGGGTGGGTTGAGGAGGCCGGCGCTCGGGTGCCAGGGGGAGGGTGAAGTGGAAGGTGCTGCCGGAGCCGACGGTGCTCTCCACCCAGAGCCGGCCGCCGTGGGCCTCCACCACGCCCTTGGCGATGTAGAGCCCCAGGCCGCTGCCCCGGTGCGCGGTGCTTCGCGACTGCCAGTGGCGCTGGAAGAGACGGGGCTGCTCGTCGGCGGGGATGCCGGGGCCGGTGTCCCGCACCGTCACGCGCACCTCGCCCGGGCAGGCTTCCGTCTCCACGGTGATGGTGCCGTCCCGTGGGGTGAACTTCACCGCGTTGCCCAGCAGGTTGGCCAGCACCTGGAGGACGCGCTCGCGGTCGCACAGGGCCATCAGCCCCGGCGTCAGGCGCTGCTCCAGGTGGAGGCCCTCGCGCGTGACCTGGGGCTCGATGAGGGCGACGGCCTCGGCGACGAAGTCGCCCACGGCCTCCGGCCGGAGCTCCACCGCGAGGGGCTGGCCCGCGTCCAGCCGGGCCGCGTCCAGCAGCCGGGTGATGAGACCGAGCATCAGCAGCGCGGCCCGGTCCATGGCGGACACGCGCTTGCGCAGCGGCTCCCCGCCGGGAAGCCGCGCCAGCTTCTGGTCCAGCACCGCGGCGGAGAGCCGCACGGTGGCCAGCGGGTTCTTCAAGTCGTGCGAGACGATGGCGAGCACGTCCTCCCGCTCGCGCGCCGCGGCGGCCGCCGCCTGGGCCAGCCGGGCGTTCTCCGCGGCCAGGTGGCGCTGCCGCTCGGCCTCCTGGCCGGCCTGCCGCCGGGCCTGCACCTGCTCCTCGTGCAGCCGGTTGCTCACCACCGCCGCCCGCCACACCACGGCCGTCAGGGTCACCATCATCGCCACCGCGAACAGCGGCCAGGCCAGGCGCGCGTCCACCCAGCGCAGCCGCACGCTCGCCTCCACCAGCGCGCCCACCACCACCGGCAGCAGGCCCGCGAAGAGCATCCTCCGCGCCATCACCCCGCCCGCCGCCTCCGACGTCACCGCCATCACCGGCCCCCGGTCCGGCCGCAGGAAGAGGGCGCCCAGCGACAGCAGCAGCATGGACACCGCCGAGTGGGGCGCGGCGCCAATGCCGCTGTCGAGCCGGTAGATGCGGTGCTCCGCGAAGACGTAGCCCAGGAGCACCGTCAGCGGGACGAGGAGGGCCGCCAGCGCGAGGCACTGCGCCCAGACCGTGCCCCGGCCCCGGTGGTCCACGCACAAGAGGGCCAGGCCCAGCAGCAGCAGGCCCAGCGACGTCTGCGGGGACATGCGGTGCGAGGAGGAGAGCACCGGCGGCACGTCCCAGTGCCACGCGTACGAGAGGAGCGTCAGTCCGCTCACCGCCGTCACCAGCGCCGCGGCCAGCCCCGCCAGCAGGTGGCGGCTGGGGCTGCCCTTCAGGAGCCAGAGCATGGCCACCGAGGAGACCATCACGCATCCCGCGGTGATGGGCATCATCATCGGGGAGTGGGGGAAGAGGGAGTTCAGCACGTCCCGGCCCCAAAGCCCCCAGCCCGCGAGCACCCCCGCGCTCAAGGGCAGCACCAGCGCCACCGCGACCCGCGGCAGCCGTCCCGCTCTCCTCCAGAGCTGTCGCTGTCGCTCCTGGTACACGCCCGGTCCCCTGCTTCAGAGCATGAAGCTATGAACGGCCCCGGGGGGCCGCCCGGGCGGGAGGGCAGGCCCTCTGCCTGATGCTGGTGGACCCGGAGGCCCGCATGGAGGGCGGGCAGGGGGGCATCATCCAAAATGAAACGGCGGGACGCCCTCCGAGAGGGAGGAACGTCCCGCCGCCGACGCGCCAGCGGGCGCGGTGACGACTACTGGATGGTCCAGGCCGCCGTGCCGCTGCAGCTGTTGCTGCTGTAGCAGCCGATGCGGAGCTGGTACGTGCCGCCCGCGTTCGCGGGCACCGTATAGGAGCCGTACGACAGCGTGCCGCAGTTGGTGCCGTCGTCGTTGAAGCTCACCTGGGCGCCAGCGGCGTTGTACAGGCGCAGGTACGTGTCACCCGTGCCGGACGCGCCCGTCACCGTGCAGGTGCCGTAGCGAATCGTCTGGCCCGCGGCGAGGGTGATGTTGGCGTTGGTGGTGTTCTGCTGCGCGCTGTTGGTGTTGCTGGCGGTGAACGCCTGCGAGCCGCTGCCGCCGGTCGGCGGCGGCGTGCCCCCCTCGATGGTCCACACCACGGTGCCGCCGCAGCTGCCCGAGGAGTAGCAGCCCGCGCGAATCTCGAAGTTGCCCGTGGAGGCGGCGGTGAAGCTGATGCTGGAGCCGCGGCCGCTGCACGCGTCGTCGTTGGCGCCGACCTCGGTGCCCGTCGGGCCATTCACGCGCAGGTACGTGTCACCGGTGAAGGTGGCGCCCGTCAGGCCGCAGGTGGCCACGGTGACCTTGTCTCCCGCCGTGAGGGCCAACACCTTGTTGGTGGTGTTCGCCGTGGCGTTGTTGGTGTTGCTGGTGGTGTAGGTGAAGCTGTTGGCCGGCGGGGGCGGCGGCTGTCTCTTATA
>NZ_JABBJJ010000376.1 GCF_012933655.1 Pyxidicoccus fallax
GGGGCAGGGACTTCTCCTTCACCTTCGCGTCCTGCCAGTGGCGCTCCATGTGCTCCAGGGTGGCCTCTCCGAAGGGCACGCCCTCGGCGCGCAGCTGGGATTCGATGTGCTGGAAGCGGGTGGTGAAGCGGCGGATGGCCATCCGCAGCGCGTCCTCGGCGGGCGCCTTGATGAAGCGCGCCAGGTTGGCCAGGGAGAAGAGGACGTCGCCCAGCTCGTGCTCGATGGCGTCCCGGTCTCCGGAGGCGATGGCCTCGTCCAGCTCGTCCAGCTCCTCGGCCAGCTTGCCCCGGACGCCGGCCAGGTCCGGCCAGTCGAAGCCGATGCGGCTGGCCTTCTCCGTGAGGCGCTCGGCGCGCATCAGCGCCGGCGCGGCGACGGGCACTCCGTCCAGCACGGAGCCCTCGCGGCCCGTCTTCTGCTTGCGCTCCTCCGCCTTCAGCTTCGCCCAGTTGGCCAGGACCTGGGAGGCGCCGTCCACGCCGCGCAGATCTCCGAAGACGTGCGGATGCCGGCGGGTGAGCTTGTCGCTGATGCTCCGGGAGACGTCGGCCATGGTGAACTCCCCCAGCTCCGTGGCCAGCTGCGCGTGGAAGACAATCTGGAAGAGCAGGTCCCCCAGCTCCTCGCAGAAGGTCCGCCAGGGGGTGCCGCCGTAACCCACCCGGTCCATCTCCTCCAGGACCTCGAAGGCCTCCTCGAGGAGGTAGGGACGGAGCGAGCGCAGGTCCTGCTCCCTGTCCCAGGGGCAGCCGCTCTCCGAGCGAAGCCGCCGCATGATGTCCACCAGCCGCTCCAGCTCCGCCCCCGGGGTCCGTGTCGTGTCCACCATCCGGGTCCCTGTAACACGCAGGGTCCGCCCGGCAACGGGGGAAAGCGGGCGGCGGGGCGGGGAGGTGGCATCTGGTTTCGTGGTTCGCCTCGGGTCGCCTATCATCCACGCCCTGGATGATCCGCTTCCCGTTCCTCCCCCTCGTTCTCTGCGGCTTCGCGCTCCTGTTCCCGGGCCCGGTGTCCGCGCAGTCAGAGGGCGCCCCCCGCCCCGGCGGGTACACGGATCCGCGCTACATCGAGCCCGACCTCAAGGACGAGTCCTTCGACCCGGCGGATCAGCCCATCGAGGACATCCCCGACGAGGCGGAGACGCCCCCGCCCGAGGAGGAGGACGAGCCCGCTCCCGGCAAGTCCACGCGCGGCGCGAAGGCCCCCGAGGCGGTGCCCGCGAATGGCAAGGTCCCCGCCGCCGGCACTCCCGCTCCGGAGCCCGAGCCGGTCGTCTACCAGCCGCCCCCCGTCCTGAGCCCGGTGCTGACGCCGCGCCTGACGGACGCGGACGTGATGGCCATCTGGGACCGGTGGCGGCAGGCCCGGGCGACGAATGACACGGCGGCGGCCGAGGCCGCGCAGACCGAGCTGCGGAAGCTGCGCGCCGAGCTGCTGGCCACCGACCTGGAGCCGCTCAGCGTGGGCTTCCTGCGCGAGGCCGCCGTGCGGCGCCGGGCGGGAGACACGGCGGGCGCGGTGCGGCTGGCGGAGCTGGCGGTGGAGCTGTCGCCGGGGCTGCCCTACGCGCGCTTCGCGCTCGCGGAGGCGTACGCGGTGGCGGCGCCGGGCGACATGTCCCGGTACGTGGCCCAGGCGCGCGAGGCCTTCACGGTGCTGGTGAAGGACCCGCGCTACCGCCGGCCGGTGCTGGCCAACCTGGGCGCGCTGGCGCTCCTGGCGTGGACGGCCACGGCCGGGGTGCTGGTGGCGCTGCTGTTCGCGCGCCGGGTGCGCTACGCGCTGCATGACTTCCACCACCTGCTACCGCGCGTGGTGGCGCGCTGGCAGTCCGCGCTCCTGGGCCTGCTGCTGCTGGGCCTGCCGCTGGCGCTGGGCCTGGGCGCGGTGGTGGTGCTGCTGGTGATGCTGGGCGCGGTGGCGCTCTACCTCACGCGCGCGGAGCGGGTGGTGGCGGCGGTGCTGGTGGCGGGCGTGGGCCTGACGCCGCTGGCGGCCGGCCAGCTCGCGCGGGTGACGGCCTTCGCGGGCACGCCCGCCGAGGACGTCTACCTCCTGGAGCGCGGCGGCCTGTCGGCGGAGGCCGCCATGGCGCGCGTCCTCGCCCGGCAGCAGTCCCGCGCGGCCAGCTTCGCGGAGCTGGCGGCGCTGGCGCACTACGAGTCGCGCCGGGGAATGCTGGAGGAGGCGCGCACGCACTTCAAGGCGGCGTCGGCGCTGCGCGCCGGGGACGCGGGGCTGTTGACCCGCTTCGGCAACACGCTGGTGGGCCTGGGGGACGCGGACGGCGCGGCGCAGCTCTACGCGCAGGCGTCCCAGGCGAACCCGGCCCTGGCGGCGCCGCACTACAACCTGGCCCAGGTGTACCGCCGCCGGGCGAAGACGCTGCCGGACTCGGAGGTGGGCAAGGAGCTGGACCGGGCCGCCACCGCCATCGCCTCCGCGCAGGAGCTGGACCGCACGCTGCTGGCCCGCGAGGGGCCGCCTGAGAACCGGCTGCTGCTCAACCTCCTGATGCTGTCCCCGCCGCTGCCGGAGTCCGAGTGGCTGCCCCTGGCGGACGGCACGGAGGCGGGGCGCCAGGTGGAGGCCGAGCTGGGGCGGTGGCTGCTTCCCGGAGTGTCATCGGGGCCGGTGGCCTGGGCCCTTCCCGCGGCGCTGGCCGTGGTGCTGGTCCTGTGGGGCCTGTCCGCGGGACGGCTCAAGGCCGCCAAGGTCTGCGAGCGCTGCGGCCGCGCGGTGTGCGTGCGGTGCGACCCGGAGCTGGGCGTGGGCAGCCGGCAGTGTGGCCAGTGCGTGAATGTCTTCTCGCGCAAGGGGCTGGTGCCGCAGCAGCTGCGGGCGCGCAAGCAGGCGCAGGTGGAGCGCCACCAGGCCTGGGCGGGCCGGCTGTCGTACGCGGTGGGCGCGCTCTTGTCCGGCGCGGGCCACGTCACCTCCGGCGTGCCGCTGCGTGGCGCCCTCTACGCCTTCTTCTTCCTGTTCGCGCTGGGCGCGGTGCTGCTCCACCAGGGGGTGGTGCGCGCGCCGTACGGCGACGTCCCGCTGTACCTGAAGCTGGTGCCGGCGGTGCTGCTCCTCGTCTGTGTCCACCTGCTGTCGCTGCGCGGCCTGCGCGGCCTGCGGCGGGGGGAGTGAAGGTACATGTCCCTCAAGGGAACGCTGAAGGACTTCGGCATCGGCGACATCCTGCAGCTCATTGGCCAGCAGCAGAAGACGGGCTCGCTGCAGCTGCGCACCAAGGAGCAGGAGGTCCGCGTCGGCCTGAAGGACGGGCAGATCATCAAGGTCGAGAGCGTCACGCGCAAGCGCAAGGACCTCATCGGCGCCATGCTGGTCCGCTCGGAGCTCATCACCGAGACGCAGCTGGAGGCGGCGCTGGAGACGCAGCGGCGCACCCTCAAGCGGCTGGGGGACGTGCTCGTCTCCAGCCAGGCCATCACCGCCGAGCGCTTCCAGTCGATGGTGCAGCTCCAGGCGACGGAGACGATCTATCGCCTCTTCACCTGGAAGGACGGCACCTACGAATTCATCCAGGAGCCCGTGGAGCCGGGCTCCGAGGCCATCCGCCCCCTGCGCGCCGAGACGGTGCTCATGGAGGGCTTCCGGATGGTGGACGAGTGGCCCGTCATCCGGAAGAAGATCCACCGCGACGACCTCGCCTTCGAGCGCATCAAGACGCTGCCGCAGCCCCGGCACGACGAGGAGGGTGGGGAGCTGGGCTCCATCGGCCCCTCCGAGCGGCGCGTCTACGAGGAGATCGCCCTCGGTCGGGACCTGCGCAAGCTGGTGGACATCTGCTGCCTGGGCGAGTTCGAGACCTGCAAGGCCCTCTTCAACCTGGTGAAGGGGGAGTACGTCCGCGCCATCCACCCGGAAGGCACCCAGGCGCCTGCCCCGGGGGACCAGCGCCTGCTCGCCCGGGTGGCGGGCACGGTGGGACGCGTGATGGCCACCATGGCCGTCCTGGCGGCGGCGGCCCTCGTGGTTTCCAGGGGCGCCTGGGCCCACCCGGGAGGTTCTCCGGGCTCCGCTTTCGCGGATCCGGCGGCCCAACGTCATGTTTCCAAGGCCCAGCGCGTCAGAATCGAAGCCGCCCTGGAAGTGTTTCGTCTGGAGCGGGGAGAGCTTCCGGAAAGCCTGGATTCTTTGGTGCAGGCTGGATTGTTGAGTCCGGAAGAACTGAGATACCCCTGGCGTGAGGAGTACTACTACCGGCGGTTGGCCGCTCGGCAGTTCGTCCTCTTGCCACCCTTACGCTAGCCTTGAACCAAAGTCGTCTTTCGCGCTTGGTGGGCCAGCGTTACGTTGAGGTCAGCAGGACTGACCCGAGGAACGAACCGCATTGAGAAATCCCGCCACGTTGGAAGCGCCCGAAGTCCTCACCACCTCCGCCTCCGCCAAGGTGGACGTTCGTGACAACGCGACCGCCCTGGCCCTCTGCGGCAATCAGAACGAGAACCTCAAGCTCATGGAGCGGCGCCTCGGTGTCCGGGTCGGACAGCGGGGGACCGAGTTCCACCTGTCCGGTCCCTCGGACGCGGTGGCCTTCTCCGTGCGCCTCCTGGAAAACCTGGAGGAGATGATCCGCGCCGGCCGTCCCGTCTACCGCGAGGACGTGGAGCAGGGCATCAAGGTGCTCGGCCGCGGCGCGGAGTCCCTGCAGGAGGTCATGCTCGGCACCGTGCTGAAGAGCACGGGCAACCGGCAGATCTCCCCCAAGAGCATCAACCAGAAGCGCTACGTGGACGCCATCCGCGCCAACGACATCGTCTTCGGCATCGGCCCCGCGGGTACGGGCAAGACGTACCTCGCCATGGCCATGGCGGTGGCGTTCCTGCAGGAGCGCAAGGTCAAGCGCATCATCCTCGCGCGTCCCGCGGTGGAGGCCGGCGAGAAGCTGGGCTTCCTCCCCGGTGACCTGCAGGAGAAGGTGAACCCCTACCTGCGCCCGCTGTACGACGCGCTCCACGACATGATGGCGGCCGAGCGCGCCGCGCACCTGCTGGAGCAGGGCGTGGTGGAAGTGGCCCCGCTGGCCTTCATGCGCGGCCGCACGCTCAATGACGCCTTCGTCATCCTCGACGAGGCGCAGAACACCACCGTGGAACAGATGAAGATGTTCCTGACGCGCCTGGGCTACAACAGCAAGGCCGTCATCACCGGTGACGTGACGCAGGTGGACCTGCCCACGGGCAAGATGTCCGGCCTCAACCACGCGCGCTCCGTCCTCAAGAAGGTCGAGGGCATCCACTTCGCGGAGTTCGCCGAGGTGGACGTGGTCCGCCACCCGCTCGTCCAGGAAGTCATTCGTGCCTATGACCGGGCGGAGCTGGCCCGGCTCGAGGCCCAGATGGCCGCCCGCGAGGCGTCCTCCGCGCAGGCGTCGGCCCCGGCCGCCGTGCCCACCGTCTCCGAGCCCGTCCGTAGCGAGTGACGGACTCCTTGACCACGTACACCCACCCGCGCATACCCAAGCGGGCGGGCGTACGCTATCCCACCCTCGTGAATTTTCCCGGGCGTTGCGTCCTTGATGGAGCCGCGACGCCTTATCTAGGGTGAGGACCCCCATGGCCGAACCGGAATTGCCCCCCACCGGGCCCAGTCCACTGGACGCGCTCGCCGATCGCCTCGGTCTGGGCAATGGCGTCTGGGGGCGGCGCGCCGTCCAGGTCCTCCTGCTGCTCGCGGTGGCGGTGGGGGCTGGCTTCGTCATCTCCCCGGGCCTCTATAGCCAGCAGATTCCCGCCCTGGCGGAAGAGCACCTCGGAAAGCCCTTCCGGGCCAGCTCGCCAGCGGGCTTCAAGGCGGCGCGCGACTACGAAATCGTCCACCGGGCCATGACGCAGCAGCGGCGCCAGGACGCCCGCTCGGCCGTCCGGCCCGTGTACGACTTGAACCCCGCCGTGCCGGGCACCCTGCGCCGCACGGTGAGCGGGGCCTTCGCCACCATGCGCACGCGCCTGGAGGAGCTGGCCGAGGCCCAGTCCGCCGCCGAGCCGGAGGAGGGCGCCGCCCCCCGGCGCAAACGTCCGGCGGCGCAGTCCCCGGAAGAGGCCGAGCGCGAGCGCCGCGCCCGCGAGGCGATGCAGGCGGAGCTCCAGGAGCTGCTCTTCGGCCAGCGCGAGTCCGGGCTGGAGCAGGAGGACTTCCAGGCGCTGTACGCCAACCGCTTCTCGGAGGAGGCGGAGGCCGCGACGCTGCTGCTCCTGGAGCGTGCCTACCGCACGGAGCGTGGGGCGGTGTACGTGGCGGGCTCACGTGAGGAGCTGGCGCGCGAGGCCCCCCAGGGGCTCACCGTCCGGGACGTGATGAACAAGGGCGAGGACACGCTGCCGGGCTCCGCGCCGCAGGTGGTGGACGTGCGCGAGGCGCACCAGGAGCTGGACCGCTTCGCCTCCATCCCCGGCAACCTCCTGCCGGACGCGCCGGGCGTGCAGCGCCGCGCCGTGCTGCGGCTGGCCAAGCGGCTGGTCCGCGCCAACCTCACCATCAACATCGCGGAGACGGACGCCCGGCGCACCCAGGCGGCCCAGGCGGTGAAGGACGCCGTCATCTCCATCAAGAAGGGCCAGCGCGTCATCGGCGACGGCGAGCTCGTCAACGAGACGCACCTGGTGATGCTGCGGGGCATGCGCGCGGAGACGGACCGGCTGGACCTGGTGCAGCTCCAGGTGGGCGGCACCGGGCTGGTGGCGCTGCTGGTGGTGGCCTCGTACCTCTTCTGCCGGGCGGCCTTCCGCCGCTTCAGGCCCACGCGCAAGGACGGCGTGCTGCTGGGCCTCCTGCTGGTGGGCATGCTGGGCCTCTTGCAGGTCTGGGTGTCCATCGCGGACGCGGTGCAGGACCGGTACACCGCGCTGCCCATTGAAGCCTTCTATTACGCGTTCCCGGTGGCGGCCGGCGCCATGCTGGTGCGCTTCATCCTCACGCAGGAACTGGCGCTCTTCTTCGCCATGGTGTTCGCCTGCCTGGCGGGAGTGATGCTGGGCAACTCGCTGGCGTTCGGCATCTACACGCTGGTGGGCTCGCTGGTGGCGGCCGACCGCATCGTCAAGGCGAAGGACCGCGTGGGCATCTTCCGGGCGGGCCTCCTGACGGGCACGGCCAACCTCGTCGCCGTGCTGTTCCTCTTCCTCGTGGAGGGCAAGGGGCTGGCGGCGGACACGCTCATCACCGCGCTGTGCGCCTTCGTGGGCTCCACGCTGGCGGTGCCGGTGATGGTGATGGCGCTCACGCCGCTCATCGAGTCCACCTTCGGCTACGCGTCGGACATCAAGCTGCTGGAGCTGGCCAACCTCAACCACCCGGCGCTCAAGGAGCTCATCGTCCAGGCGCCCGGCACCTACCACCACTCCATCATCATCGGCTCGCTGGTGGAGAACGCGGCGGAGACCATCGGCGCCAACCCGCTCCTGGCGCGCTCGTGCGCGTACTACCACGACATCGGAAAGGGCCGGAACCCGCTCTACTTCGGGGAGAACCAGAAGGGCGAGAACCGGCATGACGCGCTCGCCCCGGCGATGAGCGCCGTCATCATCAAGCGGCACGTGACGGAGGGGCTGGAGATGGCGCGCCAGTACCGGCTGCCCAAGCTGGTGGCGGACGCCATTCCGCAGCACCACGGCACGCGCACGGTGGGCTACTTCTACCACAAGGCCCTGAAGGAGCAGGAAGGCAAGGAGGGCGCGCCTCCCATCGACGAGAGCATCTACCGCTACCCGGGCCCCAAGCCGCAGTTCCGGGAGGCGGCGCTGGTGATGATCGCCGACGCGGTGGAGGCCTCCACGCGCTCCATGCCGGACCCCACCACGCCCAAGCTGCAGGCCCAGGTGCAGAAGATCATCAACCTCATCTTCTCCGAGGGGCAGCTGGACGAGTGCGACCTGACGCTGAAGGACCTGAACCTCATCGCGCAGTCCTTCCTGCACACGCTGGAGGGCATCTACCACACGCGTCCGGCGTACCCGGCGGGCGCGGTGGGGGGCGGCAAGGCGCCGCCGCTGGTGGTCGCCGGTGGCACCAAGGTGGAAGGCAAGGACAAGCCGCGCACGGCGGGAGCGTCATGAGCGCGGCGCGAGGAGTGACGGTGTGAGACTTCGCAAGGGAAAGCTCATCCCCCGCGACGACGGCAAGCGCATCGAGGAGTTCGTGGGCGCGGCGACGACGGGCACGGAGTCCACCTCCGTGGCGCACATGCTCGCGCCACCGGGCTGGTCCGAGCCCGCGCAGCGCCCCGAGTTCGACGAGGTGGTCATCGTCCTCAAGGGCGAGCTGACGGTGGTGGTGGAGGGCCGCCGCGAGCGCATCGCCGCGGGCGAGGTGGGCCTCGTGCCGCGCGGCAAGCGCGTGGTGTACCGCAACGACGGCCAGGGCGCGTGTGACTACTGGTCCATCTGCGCGCCGGCCTTCCGCCCGGAGCTGGCGCACATGGAGACGCCCGAGCCGCGCGAGGCGGAGTACCACGTCACCGTGCAGGTGGCGCACGGCCAGGGCAAGGACTTCGCGCGCCTGGTGTCGGGTTGGGCGCGCGACTACCTCAAGCAGCTCGGGCTGTCCGGCTGCGAGCTGTCGCTGTCGCTGGTGGACGACCGGGCCATCCGTCGTCTCAACCGCACCTGGCGCAACAAGGACAAGGCCACGGACGTGCTGAGCTTCCCCGCCGGCGAGCTGCCCCGGGGCACGCCCGGCCCGCGCCCGCTGGGCGACGTGGTCATCTCCCTGGACACGGCGAAGCGGCAGGCGAAGGAGTACGGCCGCTCGCTGGAGTCGGAGATGGCGCGCTACCTGGCGCACGGCCTGCTGCACCTGTTGGGGCATGACCACGAGAAGCCCCGCGACGCGAAGCGGATGGCGGCGCTGGAGGAGCAGCTGCTCGGCGAGCGCGGCATGGTGGCGGACTCGCTCCAGGTGGACGCGCGGGCACGCCGGGCCCGCAGCCTGATGTAGGCTCCGGTCGGCCCCCTGCCGGACATTCCGGCATCCTCCCGTTGAAGAGGGCGGCGCGCATGATAGGTAGGCCGCCTCCCGTGTGTTGGACGGACTCCATGCCCCGCCTGTCACTCATCGCCTCCTGCCTGCTCGGACTGCTGCTGCTGGCGGTGCCCGCCACCGCGCGCGGGGAGACGACGCCGCCGTGGGGCACCGGTGAAAGCCGGGGCGAGGACCTGTCCATCTGGCTGGTGACATTCAGCCCGGGCGACGACGTGCCCTCCTGGTGGGGGCACGGCTCGCTGGTGGTGGAGGACGCGCGGCTGCGCCAGTCGCGCCTCTACAACTACGGGATGTTCTCCTTCGACGAGGCGATGCTGGCCCGCTTCGCCATGGGCCGCCTGGAGTTCTGGGTGGGCCAGTCGTCCGTCGCCGGCACCTTCCGCTTCTACCAGCGCGAGGACCGCGACGTCCGCATCCAGGAGCTGAACCTCACCCCCGAGCAGCGGGTGATGGTGGCGAAGCGCCTGGCGGACAACGTGCTGCCGGAGAATCGCGACTATCTGTATCACCACTACAAGGACAACTGCGTCACCCGGCTGCGCGACATGATTGACGTGGCCGCGGCGGGACAGCTGCGCGAGGCGGACCGTGCCCCGGCGCGGATGACGCTGCGCGAGCACACCCGGCGGTACACGGCCGTCAACGCGCCCATGAGCGTGCTGCTCGACTTCATGCAGAACGATGAAATCGACCAGCCCATTACGAAGTGGGACGAGGCCTTCCTCCCGGACGAGCTGGAGGCCCAGGTGGCCTCGCTCCAGGTGAAGGGCGCGGACGGGCAGTCGCGGCCGCTGGTGGCGAAGAGCTGGAACTACTACGCGTCGCCCACGCGGCCACGCCCGCCGGCCGAGCCTCCGGCGTGGGGCCCGTGGGTGCTGGCCATCGGCGTGGCGCTGGGTGCCCTGGCGGTGGGGCTGGCGGCGTGGGAGCGGAAGGGGAGCCGGCTGGCGCGCGTGCTGCTCGGGCTGGAGAACTTCGTGCTGGGCCTCGCGCTCGGCTTCCCCGGCACGGCGCTGTTCATCATGTGGCTGGTGACGGACCACACGGTGACGTACCGCAATGAGAATCTCTTCCTGGCCAACCCGCTGACACTGCTGGCGGTGCCCTTCGGCATTTCGCTCATGTTCGGCGGTAGGAAGGCCCGCGCCCGGTTGTTCAAGGTCTGGAGCGCGCTGGCGGTGATGGGCGTGCTGGGCGTGGTCCTGAAGGTCCTTCCGCCCTTCGACCAGGACAACTGGCGACTCATCGCGCTCATCCTGCCCATCTCGCTGGGCATGGCCGGAGGCTTCGGGCTGGACCGGGTGCTGGCGCGCCTGGGCGGCTCGGCGCGGGCGTCAGCCGGGCGGGGGGATGCCGTCCCTTCGCTGAAGGCACCCTGACCCTCTTTCCCTCAACCCTTTTACCGAGCGCGGCGCATGGGTGCGCCGCCCGACGAGGACGACACCATGGCGAACGATTCGATGGAGAAGATCAGCGGCCTCAGAGAGCGCGTCCTGGCGCTCCGGGGGCATCTTTGACCTGGACCGCAAGCGGTCCCGCATCGCGCTGATTGAGCGAGACTCCACGCTCCCCAACTTCTGGGACGACAACACCAAGGCCCAGGCCCTGCTGAAGGAGAAGTCCACGCTGGAGGCCAGCGTGGGCGCCTACGACAAGGTCATGCGCGGCCTCGACGACGCGCAGACCCTGCTGGAGCTGGCGGCCGAGGCCAACGACGCGGACACCGCGAAGGAGGCGGAGGGCTCGCTGGAGTCGCTGGAGGGCGACGTCGCGAAGCTGGAGCTGGCGCGCATGCTGTCCGGCGAGCAGGACCGCAGCAGCTGCTTCATGGACATCAACGCCGGTGCCGGCGGCACGGACTCCATGGACTGGGCGGCCATGCTGCTGCGCATGTACACGCGCTACTGCGAGGCCAAGGGCTGGAAGGTGGAGATCAACGACGAGGTGCCGGGCGAAGAGGCGGGCTTCAAGAACGTCTCGCTCCGCATCGAGGGTGACTTCGCCTACGGCTACCTCAAGGCCGAGGTGGGCGTGCACCGGCTGGTGCGCATCTCCCCGTTCGACGCCAACGCGCGCCGGCAGACGGCCTTCGCGTCCGTGGACGTGTATCCGGAGGTGGACGACACCATCCAGATCGACATCCCGGAGAAGGACATCGAGCTGAAGTTCATCCGCGGCGGCGGCGCGGGCGGCCAGAAGGTGAACAAGACGTCGTCCACCGCGCAGCTGCGCCACCTGCCCACCGGCATCATCATCACCTGCCAGACGGAGCGCTCGCAGTCGGCCAACAAGGACATGGCCTTCAAGATTTTGCGCGGCCGCCTGTACGAGCTGGAGATGAAGAAGCGCGAGGCCGCGCGCGACGCCGCCGAGGCGCAGAAGAAGGACATCTCCTTCGGCTCGCAGATCCGCTCCTACGTGCTGGCCCCGTACCGCATGGTGAAGGACCTGCGCACCGGCGTGGAGACGGGCAACGTGGACGCGGTGCTGGACGGCGAGCTGGAAGACTTCGTCACCGCGCAGCTCCTCGGGGTGAAGAACCCCAACCGCGGCGCCGGCGCGGACTAGCGCCTCCCGGCCGGGCATGTAGGCCCGGCCCCGACGTCCGTTTCGCGGGGCCGCCCTCACGCCGGGAACCTTTTTCCCTGTCTCGCTGTCCGAGGGCGGCGGGGCAGGGG
>NZ_JABBJJ010000377.1 GCF_012933655.1 Pyxidicoccus fallax
GCCTGGGGCTGGGGCTATACATCGTCCAGCAGCTCGTGCTGGCGCACGGCGGGAGCATCACCGCGACCTCCTCCGGGGAGGAGGGCACCGTGTTCACCGTGCGGCTGCCGTGCGGGCTTCCCCGGGAGGTGGCCGCCCCCGCCTCGTGAGCGGGGGCGGAGAGGTGTCATTGCACCGTCGGTGACAGTCGCTCGGGCGAGAGCTGCTCTCGCGTCACCGTCTCGTGGCCGGTGGCCTTGCCGCGCTCCAGGAGCGACTTGAAGCGCAGCAGGTCGTCGTCCATCTGCTTCTTCGGGTCGGCGCCCAGCAGCTTCGCGAACGCGTGGCCGATGGCGCCCGCGGGCGGGTTGTACGCGAGGCGGATGTCCACGCGCGTGCCGCCCTGGGGCGTGGGCTCGAAGTGGATGATGCCGGAGTTGGGCACCGCCGTGCCCTCCGCGCTGCGCCACGCGAGGATGCGGTTGGGGATGCGCTTGGTGATGTAGGCATCCCATTCGAAGCGCAGGCCGGCGGGACCCTGCACCTTCCAGTGCGAGCGCTCGTCCTCCTCCACGCGGACCTCGTCCACGTGGGTCATGAAGCGCGGGAAGTTCTGCATCGCGCTCCAGAAGGCGAACACCTCCTCCACCGGTGCATTCACCGTGATGTCCTTGTGGAGGGTGATGGCGCGCGTGCCGGCGCCCACGCCCGTCAGTCGCCGCGTGTCCAGGTTGGTGAGGGCACGGATGCTCAGCCCCAGTCCGCCGATGCGCGCCACCGCGGCGAGGAGCCCCCGTTGCGAGAAGCCCCACCCCGTCAGCGCCAGCCCTCCGAGCGCTCCGAACAGGCGTGCCGTGGGGGACCAGTGCCGCTGGGTGAAGGGCCACGTCTCGCCGGGGCGCGGCACGCCGCCCTGCAGGTCCGGGTGGTTGCCGGGCTCGGGGTACGGGGCCAGCCGGTTGTCCAGGCCTCGCACGCCGCGCACGCGGCCGATGCGCTGCACCACGCGCCGGAGCTCGGGATACAGGATGGCGCCCTCCAGCAGGAGGGTGCCGTCCCGGGAGGTGACGCGGATGGCGCCGGGGTGCGAGCACACGCGGCCCAGCGCCGAGCGCACGCGCTCCTCCAGCGTCACGTCATCCACCGGACGGGAGCGCAGCAGGCGGAAGGACTCGAAGAAGAGGCCTCGCGTGCGGTGGGACAGGTCCCTGGCCACGATGCCCACCGCGCCGCTGGCCTGATGCGCGGCGTGGACGGCGTGGCCCTGCAGGTGCGAGCGCCGCCACCGTCCGCTGCGCGGGTCGGACCAGTACATCACCCCCGCCCCCACTCCGATGCCCCCAATGCTCCACCAGGCAGCCTTCATCGCGTGCCTCCTCGTCTTGGCTTTCCTTCAACGGAACGTGAAGGCGGCGATGGCGCGGTGCAGCAGCCAGGAAGGGCGAGTCGTGGGTGTGTCTCGAAGGCGTGCCCGGTCCCCGGGCGGACGGGCAGGCGCTCGGGATTCGGGCTCGTTGAACAGGCGACGGTGGCGGTGCCTGTCTGCCCGGGGGTGAGCAAGGTGTACGGGCTGTCGAACCTCATGGAGTCAGGAGACCCGACGTATGGCCGTACCGCCGACGACGCCCGGTAGCCCCGTGAAGGACCCGGAGCCGGGGAAGCCACCCGAGCGTGAGCCGCCCACGCGCGCGCCTCCGGAAATCGAGCCGCCCACGCGCGCGCCTCCGGAAATCGAGCCGCCCAAGCCGCCGGACATCTCCCCGCCGGGGATTCATGATCCGCCCATGCCCACGCAGCCGGGCAGGCCGGAGATCATCGCGTAGGCACGACGGGGCCGACTTCGTTCCGGCCGAGCGGTGGTGTCTCCGCAGGCCTCGGGAGCGGCCCCCGTGCGCGTGGGGTCCGTTCCCCTCCTCCCGCGAGGTGATCAACTTCGAGGGAGAGACGCGTCCCGAGTGGGGGGCGGGAGGAGCGGAACATGCGAGGGCCCGAGTTCCTGGACCGATACGAGGGAGGCCTCGTGCTCG
This sequence comes from Pyxidicoccus fallax, assembly GCF_012933655.1. GTDB lineage: Bacteria > Myxococcota > Myxococcia > Myxococcales > Myxococcaceae > Myxococcus > Myxococcus fallax. The sequence continues at coordinate 2,007 of NZ_JABBJJ010000377.1, forward strand.
CGGGCCTGCTGGGGCCCTACGCGCACCGGCCGGACACGGTGGTGCTGGCGCTGCCGAGGGGTGGCTTGCCGGTGGCCTATGAAGTCGCTCGGAGGCTGGGGGCTCCGCTGGACGTGTTCCTGGTGCGCAAGCTGGGCGCGCCCCACCACGAGGAGCTGGCGATGGGGGCGATTGCCTCCGGGGGCGTGCGGGTCATCAATCGCGAGGTGGTGGACGAGCTGCACGTCTCCGACGCGCAGATTGACGCCACGGCGGAGCGCGAGGGGCTGGAGCTGCAGCGGCGCGAGCTGCGGTACCGGGAAGGACGGCCGCCGCCGGACGTGCGCGGGCGCACGGTGATTCTCGTGGACGATGGCCTGGCCACGGGCACGACGATGCGCGCCGCGGTGGCGGCGCTGCGCCATCAGGGGCCCGAGCGCATCGTGGTCGCGGTGCCCGTGGGGGCGACGGAGTCGTGCGAGGACCTGGCGGCCGAGGCGGACGAGGTCATCTGCGCTCGCATGCCGGAGCCGTTCTACGCCGTGGGCCTGTGGTACCGCGACTTCGCGCAGACCTCGGATGAAGAGGTGCGCGAGCTGCTGGCACGGGCGGCGCAGGAGCGCGGGGCGGGCGTGGAGCAGCCTTCCGTCATGTGATGCGGGTTAGGCTCCTGGCACGCGGGAGAGGCGTGTCCCGGAGGAGAACCCGTGCGGTCCGTTCATGCCGTGTGGTTGCTCACGGCCAGTTTGATGTTGGTGGGATGTGGCACCGCGGCTCCCTCGGGACGCGGCGGGCCGAGGCACTTCGCGCAGACGGCGGACTCGGCGACCAGCGTCTGCATGCGCAATCCCGCGTGCTACACGGCAGTGGGCGAAGACGCGGTGCTGCCGTGGCTGGCGCGTGCGGCGAGTGTGGCACGCACGGCCTCCGCCGCGCTGCGGCTGCTGAGCGCGGCGGAACTCCATCGTGTCGAGTCCATCCTGGTGGACTGCGTCAAGGCAGCGCACTTTCAGGTCAACGAGCGGATGTTCGGCCAGGGAAAGCGGCCCACGCTCGAACAGTGCGAGGAGAAGGTGAAGAACCCCTGGAATCAGGAGGTGAAGCTCTCCGTGGAGTTGGGGCGCCTCAAGCATGAGGACGCATTCGAATGCGTCCGAAGGGAGCTGGATGCGTTCATGCAGGGTGGCTACAGCATCGAGCCACGCTACGCATATAACGTGAAGACGAAACAGACGCGGTTGATCAGCCGGGAACAGGTGGAGGAATGGCTCCAGGCGGGATGGCAGCACCTGTTGCTGGGGACGCTGGTGCCGGATTTCGTGATTCATGAGACGGGAAACCCGCTGAAGGTGCAGGCCGTCTACGACTTCAAGTTTCCTTGCGCGAATGACCTGGACGTCCAGTGGAGGCTCTACCCACCACGGCACCCCTATCAATTCAAGGACCAGGGAAGGATGTACAAAGAAGCCCTGGGCGGTGACGAGACTCCAGCGCTCGTGAGCCCCATCCTCGGGATCAACAGATGAACGACCGCTATCCGCGCATCCGCCTCTACAGTGAATTCGAGGGCGAGCGATACCTGACCATCAGGGACAGCGTGAACATCACCTTCTACATGCGAACTGCGCATCGTGACGTGGCGCGGTCGGTGCTGAACGCCCTGGAAACCTATCGACGAGCCATTGGCCCCCGCCTGTTGGGCTGGTACGTCGACTACGCAGGTGACTGGCAGAAGCTGGACGACACCGGATGGTCGTTCGTCCATGACGAACTGCTCCAGATGGAGGGGACCCAGCTCAAGCTGGCTGAACGGCCCGATGCAAGGACCGGGTACGAGTTCGGCTATCAGGGTCGGCCGTTCGATCTGCCCGATTATGACGCCTCGCCTGGCGAGCTGACCTCTCTCTCATGCTGGGTGCCCACGGAGTACTTGGAGGAGCATGGCCCGGCTCGGGTCCGCGAGCTGGCCATCGAACTGGGCGCACGACTGCCCTTCCAGTCAGGCCATGCGGGACTCTGCTTCCATTTCAACGAGTGGCTTGTCGGAATGACCCGGCATGTGCGGGAGCTGTGCTTCGAATACCCGGGACTGGACATCTCGACCTGGGAGAGCACATCCACAAAGCTAGGAGCGCGACTCAAGGCGGTGCAGTGGCTCACCTTCCTCGGTCCGCCTGTGCTCCAGGAAGTCGGCGGCGTCTCCGGCCTGGGCTCCCGGCTGCGCTCCCCGGAAACCACCGTGCAGGCCCTGGACGGCGACCGTGCCGTCATCACCCTGGGCTCCTGGCCCGAGGCAGGCACCACCGAACCCGAGCGCACGCTGGCCCCCTACCGCGAGCTCGCGCGCCTGCTGGAGCCCTGGCTCTTCCTCGATCGCCGCCGTTTGCGCGGCTTCACACCGGAGGACATGCGCCGCTGGGAGCGCCGGTTCCTCGACTGACGCCCGCTGCCATTGGCCGCGATGGTGGAGGCGCCATAAAGGTGCGTAACCCAGGATTGGAGCGGACCGGCTATTCCGTCGCACCTTTGAGGTAGCCGAAGGGGCTGGCCTGCTTGACGGTCAAGAGCAGATGCACGCATCCTGGAATGCCCGGATTACCCACGCGGCCTGTGGGGTTGGTGCCGGTGCGGGCCCAACCGAGAACCGTGGTTGTGAGTCAATGCAGTAGCAGCCCCTCGCCTGAAGCATCCTCAAAGAGCCACAAAGGCAGGAGTTTACTTCAGCCGGCTGCACTGTAGGCGCACCGATGTGGCATACTCAATTCAACGAGACTCGATTAAAGTGGAGGTCTTCCTTGGCCGAGCCTGGCGCTCAAGCCGCACTCAGGGGGTACCGGCTTCAATCGCTGTACACCCTCTACCGCCTGTTGCAGCCGGCGGATAACGCGAAATCCTTCCGGCTTGAGGGACACGAGGATCTCGACATCCTGGATGGCGAAGGGCACATCCTGGAGGTTATCCAGTTAAAGGCGTACGCAACCGCCCTGTCTCTGTCACACCTTAAACCACAGAAGGCGGATTCCTTCTTCAGACGCGTGCTTCGTCGGCGTGCCTCGTTTCCGGAGGCGCGCGAGAGCATTGTGTCCTTTGGCCCATACGGGGCTGAAATGCAGGCGGCATGGGCGGGCGATCCGGCGCATCGGGCTCACGCGTTGGAACTGTTCGAGTCCTGGGACTATACGCCAGCCCAGGCTCAGGAACTGTTGGCGACGGTGCGACTCGACACCGCCAACGAGACAGAGCTGGAAGCTGCTATCTTCGCCATCCTGAAAGAGACTGTCACAGGGTGCGATCCAGTCTCTGCCTTTGACGTGCTACATGCTTGGCTGTTTCAGGCGGCGGAGGAACGCGCGACAATCACGCGAAGCGAGTTGCAAGAGCGGCTTCTCGCCGTAGGTCGATTCCTCAAAGAGCGAGATGCACACCAAGCCGAATGGTTCACGGCGGTAAGGCCCCTTGAGGATATAAGCGTCCTCCCTAAAAATGAGTTGGACAAGGAGTTCTACCAAGGCGTTTCCACCCGTTACGAACACATCCTCGCGGGCGTCGATATCGTACGACCAGGACTCCTGGCCATGCTCAAGGCTGCCTTCGACAGCTCACGGGTCGTCGTAGTCCGTGGCGCTTCCGGGCAGGGCAAAAGTACGCTCGCGTATCGGTTCCTGCATGACCATGTCCCCGCAGCGAGCCGCTTTGAAGTACGGCTGGTGCAGGATCGTCGTCACGCCCTCAACATCGCACGGGCCCTGCTGGGGCACCTCTCCAACATTGGTGCGGTCAGCTACATCTATATCGACGTGACTCCAGGCGATACGGCCTGGACGGACCTCGTACAGTCGCTCAGCGGGCATCCCTCCGCACGAATCCTCGTGACTATTCGCGAGGAGGACTGGCTGCGAGCAAGTATCAGCGGTGCGGACTTGCTGTTCGAGGAAGTAAAGCTTCAGTTCGAGGAAAACGAGGCGCGGTCGATCTATTCGCTACTTCTTGAGCGGACTCCTCGGTCCAAGCACTTGGACTTCGAGGAAGTCTGGGAAAGATTCGGCGGCGGACCTCTGCTGGAGTTCACCTATCTCGTCACTCATCACGATACTCTCAAGGGGCGGCTTGGGCAACAGGTGCGCAGGCTGAGCGATGAGGTCCAGCGAGGCGTTAGACCCCGCGCGGAGATGGAACTGCTGCGCAGGGTGGCAGTCGCCTCCGCCTACGGTGCCCGTCTGGATCTGGTCCTTCTCGCCCGAGACCTCGAATTGTCCGAGCCGCTCCTGAGCGTGCAGAGGCTTGAGCGCGAGTACCTCATTCGCCCAGACTCGGCAGGCCGCTTGGTGGAGGGCCTACACCCGGTTCGCTCGGAGATTCTCGTTGGCTTGCTCACGGATCCCGTTTTCACCCCTTGGGCCGAAGTGGCAACCCGCAGCCTCTCGCAGATGGTGGAATGTGACCTCGGCGAGTTCCTGCTCAACGCCTTTTCTCGCCACTCAAACGCCAGCGACACGCTCCAGCAGGCGCTCTCGTCACTGAAGCCGCTGTCTTGGGAGGGGGTTGCGCAGGTCTGCCGCGCGCTCGTGTGGTGGGGGTTGTCTGACTACGTGACCCATGATGCGGCTGTTCTTGCCGAGGCCAAGAAACACTACGGGAAAGCCTGGTGGGTGGCGTTAAAAGTTGACGTAGGCAATGTGCGAGGAGCCGCTCCAGGGCTCATGACGAACCCACTCGAAGAGCTAAATATCATCTCGGAGGAGCGCAAACAGGCTTGGCGGGAGCTTCAGGCCCGGCAAAGCGACCCCACCGAGATCTTTGCAGCCGCAAGCCGGTGGTTGCGTAATGTGACGTGGCAATTGAAGGCCCCCGCCAGCGCTGAGGGTTGGATCGACACCGCCGAGGTCGTATTCCGCGCCGCTTGGTATAAGCTCCCGCTTCCCGGGCTGGGAGAACTGCTTGAGGCCTACGCCTCCGCACTGAATGAACTTCCCCTGGAGACTGCGGTGGACGTCGCATACGCATGCTCCTTCCATGTGGATGCGCAAGTGTCCGATCGGTTGGAGTCCCTGCGTCCAAGATTGCTCGAGCGTATTCGCCGAGAGCTTCGGATCGTCCGGTTGGATGACGACGGTCAACGGATCAAGGCGCACTTCGTTATCATTCCCAGAGAGTTTGGTCTTTCCACTGCACCAGAGTTGAATGACCAGAACCTGTTCCATGCGATCGCAATACGGTGCGCTAACTTGCTCAGGGGAGTCTTTCCCGTCCGGAGCGTGTATGCCACCCAGGGATATGGACATCGCTTCAGCATGCTTCCCGTCGATTTCGACGAAACGGTCAAGAATATCGAAGCCGGGTACCTGCCACCTGAGTGGGCCGCTCGTATCAACAACATGTTTCTGAACCTCGCCAGCTATTCGGACCGGCCGGCTACCTGGGAGGCGCATGCACGAGAGGTGCTTGCGATACGACAAGAGCTAGTGCGCCTGCTACAAATGATTCGAGTCGCACTCGAAGAATATTTCCAGGGAAGAGACGCCAAGCCGCTGGTCCGTGCAGGCCGACCCGATTGGGAAGACTATGAGGGTAGCCGGAGGCGCATTGCGTTGCGAACACAACTCCTCCCACAGGCCGCAGTGGATGAATGGGGCTTCTCCTCAGAAGGAAATGACCAAGCCGCGCCGACGGTCTCATACGGGCGAGATCATCAAGTCGCGCTGCTACGACACAAGCCCTACGTCTCGCTTCTGCGCGACTACGAGCGCTCTCTCTCGAACTTCCTGAAACAGGCGCTCGACGCGCTGCTGCTCCAACCGCTCTTAATCCGGGGCAACGCCGCGCAAACCGAGGTCGCGCGCACGGTGCTACAAAAGCGGGACCGCCAGAAGCTCGACACGAACCTGCCCATGTCGAACCTGTCGGATGCACTCGCGAAGCTTCCAGCCCTACGCCGCGAGTTCCGGGCCCGCCTAGCCCGCTTCTTAGACGAGGGCGAACTGGCCGTGCTGGAAACACGTGAGGAGGAAACGCTGCACGCTGTGCGGGCCTTGTGGCTGATGTTCACGACTGCTCCCGCGCGAGGTGACGTGCGACAGCCCCTCCGCTTGGCGCAAAGCAGGGTCGAGAAAGCTCTCGAGCTCATCCGGGGCGATCTGCTCGTAGGATTCAAAGCGCTCGCCGAGCAGCAGGCGACGGCTCGAATTCTTGCGGTAGGCGCGAGTTGGAACCAGGGGCCAGCCCTGTGGCTGGTGCTCGATATGGACAGTCCTCTCACCCTGCACCCGGCGCGTGAGGCGTTACTCCGCATCCTGCATTCTGCTCTCGCTCGGGATAAGATCGGCCTGCCACTTCTGCATGTGGTACGCACGACGTGGCAGCACATCGTCATTATCCCTACCTTTCGTGGTCGGGCAATTGCCTCCTCCGCCTGGGCATTTTCCGCACTCACGCTCATTTGCAATCGCCCGGAAGAACTCGGCTGGTGGAATCAGGCCCTACACCCGGTCCCAGAAGAGACATGGGACGGACTTGGAATCGAGCGTTGGACCCATTCTCGTATCTCTTGGGCCGAGGATTTCCAGGCGGCACTAGGACAATTTGGTCTGATGCTCGATGAGTTCGCGCATGTAGTGGATTCCCTTGCAGATGTAGAGGTGGATACGTTGGGGCGGGAGGTCCTCACTGAATTCGCGCGTGTCGAACAAGAGCGCATGCGCGAGGTGGTTGAACGAGTTGTCGAGACGTTGACGAGGATGTTCCGGTTTCTCACGGCGCTCGGCCCGGATGCACTAGCGGCGCGGCCATTTCTAACTGCCGTCGTCCCGGATCTTCGAAGCATCTCAGAGGTGTTTCAGGGCATCGACATAGTGGGGCCGGAAGAACTCCAACGCCTGCGCGACGGCTACAAAAACATTCTCAGCTCAGGAGAGGTCGTGCGCCTTTACTGGCTTGCCGATGCCCTAGAGCATGGGGCGTAGCGCAAGAGCACTCAGGTGCTATCAAGCCAGGCTCCGCCACCGGAGATTCACTGCTTGCGGCGCCAGCCCTGAACAAGCCCCTCGGTGAAGAGGACATGCGGCCGGAGTGCGGGTGACAGCTCGGATAAGGTCGCGGCCTCACGCACCGACCACCGGCCGTCGGAGTGCTCGACGAAGCGCTTGTCGTCCTTCATCTGCCGGCACAGATAGGCCTCGAGGTTCTTGCTGCGGCTGTGGGCTCCCGCAGCTCGGACTCGCTGCGCGAGTTCGGACAGATTGAGCGGCTCACGGGCCTTCACCAGCTCGCGCCGGGCGTGCTCCTTGAGGCTCAGCCGGCGAGGGTTGGGCTGGATGTCTCGCTCAATGAGCTGCTGGGCCTGAGCGCGCTCTTGGCTCTTGGCCTGGAGCTGATTGAAGAACTCAGCGATTCCCGGCAGCACGGCCCGGTAGGTGCCAGGGTTCGCCGCTGCAGCGATGAGCGCTGCCCGACCAGCCCACCGGAACGCCGGTGGCATGCGGTCCAGCAGGTTCCATGCGCCCTTGACCATCTCAAACGTGAGGAACGTTCCAGCCGTCAGCACGCCAAAACGGCCAATCTCTTCCGTGACGGCGCGTGCGTACTTCCTCAGCGTCGCGGGCAGGTCGTGGTCCTTGGCTTGGAAGACAGGATATCCCGTGGCCTTCCAGTCGGCGTCGCGCGAGAGCACTGCGTCGAGCTTGAGGTGCTCGAAGAGCTGCGCATAGGCAACGTCCTTGGGGTCTCTCGCGCGAAGCCGCTCGATGGCCGGCGAGGAGATGTCGGGCGGCTCGACGATCTGGATGCTCTTGAGCAGCTCCTGCCTTGCCTCTTGCACGCGGGAAAATGGCAGCGGCTCCCTCATCTTGGACGGCTGGTATCGGGCGAGATGTTCGTCATCGACCTCCCGGAGAAGGTCGGGAGGGGCGAACACCTGAACCACGCCGGCAGCAACAGCCTCTTCCAGGGGCGTGCGAGTCTCGACCGTCGCATATCGAGCCTTGGTCCAGATGGCGGAGAGCACCCGGTTCGCGTCAATCAGCAGCATCACCTGGTCGAGCACTCGAACCGGGGCGCCAAGGAAGGGAACCCCGTGCTTCCGCAGATCGGGGAGCTGGTCGGACGGAAACGGGCATGAAACGTCGTACGTCACCTGCTTGCCGAAGAGCACGTAGGTGCGCTGGTTGGCGGACGGGGATGGGGTATTCATGGAGGAGGTACAGGCTCACCAGGAGCGCACAACCCGGACAGGCTGAATCATGGGGATCTGAATGGGCTGCTGGACCACCCGATGCTGACCCACGATCTGGTCTCGCTCGTCCATCACGGTGATGAGGGACTCGACGGAGCGCCCCGTCGGAAGCTGACCGACCGGCACCGAGACGAAGAGCGCGAGCTGCTCGTCGTTGCGCTGGGGGATGACTCGGTGAGATGGCGAGGCGCAACTCCAGCCGGTTCCGTCATGGAAAACGTGATGGACAAATGTGGGCAGCAACTTGCGCCCGATGACGCGCACTGCGAAGTCCACACGTGCCGACAGGGGGCCACCAGGAGGTCCCCACAAGTGCCACGGCCGCTGATGGACACCGGCTCCGCCCAGGGGCTGGAGCACCTCCGTCAGTGCTAGGGGGAAGTCGTCCAGCCCCCCGCTTCGCTGCGGCAGCGGGTCGCCCTCCCGGTCGAGAATTCCGGCGGCATTAAGGAACACGCGCCCGGCGGAAACGCCGCGCGAGCCGAGATCCGGCCATGCATCGCGAGCCGCCCTCAGCAACGCCGTGGTGAAGACGCCCTGGGCACCCCGCTCCGTCGCGTTCGTCTGCCGGTCCACTGCGGTAATGACCCGGAGTCCCGGGTGCGCTCGACGCAACAGATCGAGGTAGATACCCGCCGAGTCTTCCGGCGCGGGCAGCCCTCCGACACCGTCGAAATGCTGGTGGACGGCACCGGCCTCGCAGGCATCGAGGACGAGCAGATGCCAACGCGCAGGGATGGACCGAATGGAACGGGCCAGCTCCACGAAGCCCATGAGCCCATCCCACGTCAGGATGCCCTGGTGCGACCCGTGCCCGGAGAAGTAGACGACGACCTGGTCCCAGGCGCTCTCGGACGCCTGCCGGAACACTCTCCTGAGCTGGGCGAGATTTGCGGCGCGATCCATCAGCGGCAGGACCTGCTCGAAGCTGCCACCGCGGGCTGAGTAGAGGAAGCGCCCGAAGCGTCGGGCGTCGCCCACGCAGCCGCGAAGCCGCGTCTGCGGCGGCGGGTAGGCGTCAATTCCGATGACGATGGCAAGGCGACGCATACGGTTGTGTGCCACGGGTGGCTTCTCCGAGTGACCGAGCAGATTGAGTATGGCTGCAGCCTCCGACATGCGGAGACACCTGTTCAGTAGGACGCGGCGACCAGGCGGACCTCGGAACACGGCCCGTGTTCCAGGACTTCCTCAGGAGACTGGCGCACGCCCGCATGTCTCCTCCACAGCCTTCCAACACAAACGGAGGCCAGCGCACCCTCGTGCGCCGCGGCGCCTCTGCCACGGAGGGCCCGTCCCCCCGCCCGCCTCCCCGCCGGGGATCCATTCCGTCCGCCCGACTGCAACATGGCGGGCAGTGAATCTGGTTTAGGCTCGCGCGGTTCCGCCCACCCCTTCATGACCG
>NZ_JABBJJ010000378.1 GCF_012933655.1 Pyxidicoccus fallax
GCCCCCACCTGCCTGCCCGCCTGGGCGCCCTGCCCGGCTCATCCCCCCTATCACCCGGACGCACGGCTCCCAGCAGGTTGCCTTGCGAGCCCGAGCCGCGCACGCTACAGCGTCCACGACATGCAGCCCTCCCGGCGAACCGAACCGTCCATGAGTCACGACACCCAGCTCTCCTCCATCGAGGACGCCATCGCCGATATCCGCGACGGCAAGTTCGTCATCGTCGCCGACGACGAGGACCGCGAGAACGAGGGCGACCTCATCATGGCGGCGGAGAAGGTGACGCCGGAGCACCTCGCCTTCATGGTCCGCTACACCAGCGGCATCGTCTGCCAGCCCATGCTGGCCGAGCGGCTGGACGCGCTCCGCCTGCCGCAGATGGTGGCGGACAACACCGAGTCGCACCGCACCGCCTTCACCGTCTCCGTGGACTACCGGCACGGCACCACCACCGGCGTGTCGGCGGCGGACCGCGCGAAGACCATCCGCGCGCTGGTGGACCCGAAGAGCGGCGCGGACGACTTCCTGCGCCCCGGCCACATCTTCCCGCTGCGCTACCGCGAGGGCGGCGTGCTGCGCCGGGCCGGCCACACCGAGGCCACCGTGGACCTGTCCCGCCTCGCGGGCCTGGAGCCCTCCGGCATCCTCTGCGAGCTGGTGAAGGACGACGGCACCATGATGCGGATGCCGGACCTGCAGACCTTCTCCCGGCAGCACAACCTCAAGGTCATCACCATCGCCGACCTCATCGAGTACCGCCGCCGCAAGGACCGGCTGGTGCGCCGCGAGCCCGGCCAGCACACCGTCACCACCCGCTACGGCGAGTTCACCGCCCTCACCTACGCGTGGCTGCCGGACAACGCGAAGTCGCTGGTGCTCGTGAAGGGCGACCCCTCGTCCAAGCCCAGCACGCTGGTGCGGCTGCACGCCGCGTGCGCCATGGGTGACGTGTTCGGCTCCCCGTCCTGCAACTGCAACGCGCTGCTGGACCAGGCGCTCGCGCGCATCGCCCGCGAGGGCACCGGCGTCCTCGTGTACCTGCCCGGCATGCACGGCGACGACTTCGGCATCCACCACAAGCGCAACAGCGACGGCAGCAGCGGCCCCACGCGTGGCCCCCAGGAGTCGCGAGATTTGGGCATGGGCTGCCAGATCCTCAACGACCTCGGCGTGCGCTCGCTCCAGGTGATGACGAACACGGACATCACCTACCGCGGGCTCGCGGGCTTCGGCCTCACCATCGACAAGCGCGTGCCGCTGCTCGCGGACTGAAGCACCGCGAGGGATGTAGCGCCCGTTCGCGAGCTACGCGCCCAGGTCCGCCAGGGCGCTCTTCACCGCGTCGAGGTTCGCGGGCAGCTCCACCGGCGGGTTGGCGTGGCGGCTCGTCACATCCGCCAGCGCGCCGCGGTGGTAGCCCACCTTGAAGTCCGCGAACTTCAGCCCGTGCGCGGTGGCGACCACCGCCACGCGGGAGCCCCGGGTGATGACGCCCTGGGCCACCAGCTTCTCCACGGCGGCCAGCGCCACGCCCGTCTGCGGGCAGGTGAAGGTGCCCTCGCGGTCCGCCCTCGCCGCGGCGTTGGACAGCTCGGACTCGGTGGCCTCCTCCACCACGCCGTCGAAGGCCTTGAGGATGCGCACCGCGCGCTTGAAGGACACCGGGTTGCCAATCTGGATGGCGGACGCCAGCGTCTTCTCCGCCTGCATCGGCACCAGCTCGCTGAAGCCGCCCCGAAAGGCCCGGGCCAGCGGGTTGGCGCGCTGGGCCTGCGCCACGGCGATGCGCGGCCGGCGGGTGATGAGCCCCAGCTCCAGCATCAGCTCGAAGCCCTTGCCCAGCGCGCTGGCATTGCCGAGGTTTCCGCCGGGAATCACCACCCAGTCCGGCGGCTCCCAGCCCAGGTCCTGGCACAGCTCCACGGCGACCATCTTCTGGCCCTCGATGCGCAGCGAGTTCATCGAGTTGGCCAGGTACAGCCCCGTGTCCGCCGTCACCGCCTGCACCAGCTTCATGCAGCCATCGAAGTCCGTGTCCAGCGACAGCACCCGCGCGCCGTTGGCGATGGGCTGCACGAGCTGCGCGAGCGACACCTTGTCGCGCGGCAGGAACACCACCGCGGGGATGCCCGCCGCCGCGCAGTAGGCGGAGAGCGCCGCGGACGTGTCACCCGTGGACGCGCACGCCACCGCGCGCAGCGGCACGCCCTTCGCGCGCATGTGCTTCACGGCGGAGACGAGGACCGTCATGCCCCAGTCCTTGAAGCTCCCCGTCGGCGAGACGCCGCACTCCTTCAAGTCGAGCGCCGCCAGCCCCAGCTCGGACGCCATGCGCGGCAGCGGCTTGAGCGGCACGCGGCCCTCGCCCAGGGACACGATGTCCTCGGTGGGCAGCTGCGGGTACGCCCACTCGCGCTTGCCCCAGACGCCGGAGCCGTCCGGCAGCCGCGACGTGCCGAAGCGCGTCTCGAAGCGGCGCTTCCACTCCGCCGCGGGCACGGTGCGAAGGGCCGCCACGTCGTGCGACACCTCCAGCAGCCCCTCGCAGCGCGGGCACCGGTACACCACGTCCAGCAGCGAGGCGCGGAAGTCACAGCCCTCGCTGCACGCGTACTCCGCACGAAAGTCCGGCATGGGTCCTCAAGCCTCCGCCTGGGAACGGGTCCCACACTCCGAGCAGGCCCTCCCGCGACGCACCCGCGTTTGGCACGAGGTGCAGTTCGTCCAGCCGTCGTCGTCATCGGCCCGCTTCGCGCCGGCCGCCGCGGTCGCCGCCGGGCGCGCCTTGGGCAGCCGCATGCCACAGCGGTCACACAGCAGGCCGTCCGCCTGCACGTTGCGGCAGTAGCGGCAGACGACGGCGCCCACGGGCGCGGCGGTGCGCACGCCATCGTCCTGCGCGCGGCCGGTGTCCAGCTCCAGGAGGGGCGCCACGGGCACGGCGCCGATGTCCCTCGCGCGGGTCAGCTCCAGGTCGGGCACCACCTGGGGCGGCAGGTCCGGCCCCGCCTTCTGGCGCGTCAGGTCCAGCTCGGGAATCGCGGCGACCTGCACCGGCGCGCGGCCCCCCGTGTGCGGGGTCAGCTCCAGCTCCGCCAGGGGCGCCACGGGAGCCACGTCGAGCTCTGGCGCGGGGAAGACCCGGCCACAGACTTCGCACTCGGTCCCCTCGGGCTGAACGTGGTCACACAGCGAGCAGATGATCATGGTGCGCGAACGTTAGCGGGCCGCCACTCTCGGGGGCAACGCGACTTCCGGCCCGGTTCGAGCGGACGAGCAGACAGGCGGCGGGTCCGCTTCCACCCAAGCCCGCGACTACTCGGTGGGGAGCGCCTGCCCCGTCATGGGGACGAAGCGCACCGGCAGCAGGCGCTCGACGGTGGGCAGCTCCCCTTCGCGCCGGGCGCGCTGGATGCGCAACAGCTCCTGCGAACCCGCCATGGGGCCCACGGGGAGGACCATGAGACCTCCCCGCCGGAGCTGGGACAGCAGCGCCAGGGGCACCTCGCTGGGAGCGGCGGCGGCGAGCACCGCGTCGAAGGGCGCCTCCTCGGGCCAGCCCAGGGAGCCGTCCCCCAGCCGGAAGTACACGTTCTGGAGGCCCAGCCGCCGCAGCCGCCGCCTCGCGGACAGGGCCAGCTGCGGGACGATCTCCACCGTGTACACCTCGCGGCAGAGCAGCGAGAGCACCGCCGTCTGGTAGCCGGACCCCGTACCAATCTCCAGCACGCGCTCGTACCCTCGCAGCCGGAGCGCCTCGGTCATCAGCGCCACCACATAGGGCTGGCTGATGGTCTGCCCGTAGCCGATGGGCAGGGGCGCGTCCGCGCCGGCCTCGCCGCGTGAATGCTCCGGGACGAAGTCCGCGCGGTCCAGCCGGGCAATCGCCTCCAGCACCCGCCGGTCGCGGATGCCCTGCCCCGCCAGGAACTCGGCTCGGCCCCAATCGCCCATACGATGACAGTAGTCATCCGGGGGCAAGCAGGCACGAGCACTCGTCCTTCAGGTGCTCCCACGCTCCCCGCGCAGGCGGTGGAACGGTTCCTCCACCGTTCGGACCGCCGCCAACGTGGGCCTACCCCACACGGGCCAGGGCGAGCCGCCCCTCCCACCGCTCCTCGAGCGCCTTCACCAGCCCCTGGTGCTCGCGGGCCTTGAGCGCGGGGTCCTGCGTGAGGATGCGCCGGGCCTCCCCCTGGGCCATGGACAGCAGGTCTCCGTCCCGGGCGAGGTTCGCCACCGCCAGCTCGGGCAGGCCGCTCTGGCGCGTGCCCAGGAACTCGCCGGGCCCGCGAATCTCCAGGTCCTTCTCCGCGATGACGAAGCCGTCGCTGCTGCGCTCCATGACGCCCAGGCGCTCGGTGGACTCCCACGAGCGCGCGGCACCGGCGATGAGGAAGCAGTAGCTCGCGGCGGCGCCACGGCCCACGCGCCCCCGGAGCTGGTGCAGCTGCGACAAGCCGAAGCGCTCCGCGTGCTCCACCACCATCACCGAGGCATTGGGCACGTCCACGCCCACCTCCACCACGGTGGTGCACACGAGGAGGTCCAGCTGCTTCTCGCGGAACGCCTCCATGACGGCGTCCTTCTCCTCGCCCTTCATCCGCCCGTGCAAGAGCCCCACACGCGCCTGGGGGAAGACCTGCCGCAGCTTCTCCACGCCCTGGGTGGCGTCCTGCAGGTCGAGCTTCTCGGACTCCTCCACCAGCGGATACACGACGTAGGCCTGGTGGCCCTTGGCCAGCTCGACGGCCATCGACTCGTAGACGCGGGCGCGCTGCTTGTCGTTGAAGACGCGCGTGGCGATGGGCGTGCGTCCGGGCGGCAGCTGGTCGATGACGGACAGGTCCAGGTCCCCGTACAGCGTCATGGCCAGCGTGCGCGGAATGGGCGTGGCCGTCATCACCAGCACGTCCGGCTTGGGCCCCTTGCTCATCAGCGTGTGGCGCTGGAGGACGCCGAAGCGGTGCTGCTCGTCGATGACCACGAGCCCCAGCCGCTGGAAGGCCACGTCCTCCTGGATGAGCGCGTGGGTGCCCACCGCCAGGTGGATGTCGCCGCGCGCCACCGCGTCGCGGCGCTCGCGCTTGGACTTCGCCGTGCCCGCCGCGCTCAACAGCCCCACGCGGTAGCCCAGCGGCTCCATCACCTTGCGGAAGTTGCGCTCGTGCTGCTCGGCCAGGATTTCCGTGGGGGCCATGACGGCCACCTGGTAGCCCTGCTGCAGCGCGATGAGCGCCGAAATCATCGCCACCGCCGTCTTGCCGCTGCCCACGTCGCCCTGCACGAGCCGGTTCATGGGCTCGGGGCGGGCCATGTCGCGGGCAATCTCCTGCACCACGCGCGCCTGGGCGTCGGTGAGCTGGAACGGGAGCGCGGCGCGGGCCTTGTCCAGGCGGGCCGGGGACACGTCGAAGGAGATGCCCTCCTCCGCCTTCACGCCCTGGCGCTTGAGGGCCATGCCGAGCTGGAGGAAGAACAGCTCGTCGAACGCGAGGCGCCGGTGCGCGTCGCTCTGGTGCGTGTCGAGCGCCTCCAGGTCCGCCTCGCCGGGCGGAAAGTGGATGTAGCGCAGCGCGTCCGGCAGGCCCATCAGCTCCATGCGGGCGCGCAGGTCCGCGGGCAGCGGGTCCTCCAGCGCGTTGGCGTACTTCTCGCCGACGAGGGCGGCCAGGTCGCGGAAGGAGCGCTGCTCGGCGCGCTCGAAGCCCGGGTAGATGGGGACGATGCGGTTGAAGTGGACGGAGGAGGACTCGATGTCCTCTGCGGACTCGAGTTCCGGGTGGGCCATCTCCCGGCCGCTCATGGTGGCGCGCACCTCGCCGGAGAGGACGATGCGCTTGCCCACGGTGAAGCGGCTCTTCAGCCACGGCCCCGCGTTGAAGTACGTGGCGGCGATGCTGCCCGAGCGGTCCGCCACGACGGCGCGGAACATGCGCTTGCCCCCGCGGCCGGGCACGAAGTCCGCGGCCCTCACGACGCCCACGGTGACGCCGCGCTGGCCGGGCTCCAGCTCGG
Source organism: Pyxidicoccus fallax (assembly GCF_012933655.1). GTDB lineage: Bacteria > Myxococcota > Myxococcia > Myxococcales > Myxococcaceae > Myxococcus > Myxococcus fallax. The sequence goes on from NZ_JABBJJ010000378.1 coordinate 6,019, forward strand.
CGATGGTGCACAGGCGGCGGCGGTCCTCGTAGCAGCGCGGGAGCAGGAAGAGGATGTCGCCCAGCCGGCGCAGGCCCTTCTTGTTGAGGGTGGACACCAGCCGGGGCCCGAGCCGCTTGTCGAGCGACTTCAGCGGCATGGACAGCGGGCCCGTGCGGGGGGCGATGGACAGCAGCTTCGCCTCGGAGCGGGAGGCCTCGGCCGCGGCGGCGCGCTTCTTCTTGCGCTCCGCCTTCTCCTTGCGCGTCTTGGCTCCGGGTGCAGCCAACGCCTCGGTGTCGACGAGCGTGGCCTGCTTCGGCGGCGTCCGGGCCGCGCCCTTCATCGGCGGACCGTTCGCGGCGTCCACACCGCGTAAGGGAGCGCCAGACGCGGACGCGGAGACGCGGGAGGCTCCACCCGCACGCGCGGCGGGACTGGACACGGGCGCCGGGGGACGAGTGCCGGCGCCAGCTCCGGGGCCGAGCCCCAGCGCGAGCGTCCCCGGCGTCGCATTGGCAACCCCCGGGCCACGAGCGGAAGCGCCTGGTGCCGAAGGAGTGGCGCGGGAAGACTCGCCGGCCCCCTGCGCCGTGACAGAGGCCGGAGGCCTTGGCGCGGGCACCATCGCTCCGGACGCGGAGACACCGGGCTTCGCGCGCGCGGCCCCACCGGCTCCGCGCTCCTCTCCAGGAGGTGCCGACTTCCCACGGGGAGTCGCGGGCACGGGCTCCACGGATTTCCACGGAGGCACATAGCCCGGCGGCGTCGCCCCGGAGTCACCGACCTCCAGCAACGACATGGGAACGCCCTGGGCCGGCGTGGTGCGAGGCCGAGGCTGCGCCCCCGCTCCTTCCCGCCCGAGCGCCCGAGCCTCTCCAGCCCGAGGCCCCCGGGCCGCATCGCCCGTGGGCCGCGAGCCCTGCCCCGCCGGGCCACCCGCCGCGAGCGCGCCTTCCGCGTCGGAAGCCGTGCTCGCGCGAGCCCCTGTCACTCCCTCCAACTCCGCCGGGAGCGCCACGCCGCTCATCTTCAACCCGGCCACCACGTGCCGGAGCGCGGCCTTGCGGCGCTCGGGAGCGGGGTCGTCCACGTAGGGCAGCGCCGCGCGCAGGTGTGCCAGGGCCTGGGCATCCACGCCGCTGGCCCCCGCGAGCGCGTGCTCCAGCACCGGGCGCAACGCCTTCACGGTGGCGAGCATCGCGAAATCGCGCTGGCACGCGTACCGGAGAGGTCCAACGAGGCTGGCGAGCGGATGGTTCACGCGCGGGTCTCAGCGCTCATCCTACGGAACAGGGGTGACGTTCTCCCGGGAAACGAGACCGGGGGAGCGAGCCCGTGCCCGCTCCCCCGGCAGCCCCCCGAGGGGGAGTCCTGATCAGCTCTCTCAGGCCGGCGAGCCCTCTTCCGGATCCTCGAAGCGGATCTCCGTGATCTCCAGCTCGCGCGTGCCGCCCGGGCTCTGCACCGTGGCGACGTCGCCCACCTTCTTGCCAATCAGCGCGCGGGCCACCGGCGAGGTGACGGCGATCCACCGCTTCTTCAGGTCGGCCTCCAGCTCACCCACGATGCGGTAGGTCACGGGCTTGTCCGTCTCCGTGTCCACCAGGTCCACCGTCGCACCGAAGATGACCTTGTCGCCGCCCAGCTTGGAGGGGTCGATGACCTCCGCGCGGGCAATCCAGTCGTTGAGGTCCAGGATGCGGCCCTCGATGTGCGACTGCTTCTCCTTCGCCGCGTGGTACTCGGCGTTCTCACGCAGGTCGCCGTGGGCACGGGCGACCTCGATCTCACGCGAGATCTTCCCCCGCTCCACGGACTGGAGGTGCTTGAGCTCCTCCTTCAGCTTGCGCAGTCCGGACGGGGTCATCGGGATGTTGTCGCTCCCGCTTGCCATCGACAGCTCCTTCCACCACTCCCAAGGTTCAATACATCGAGGGCCGGCGCTCCTCCCGGAGCCCGGCCCCCACCACGAAGGCCCCAATGTAGGGAACCACTGACAAGTTGGTCAACGAAAGCCGTACAGGGAATTGGGGGCCGTGCTGTGCGCGCGCCCTATGACCCGGTAGTCTGCCCGCGTGCTGTCCGTCCAGGAATTGCGCAGCCTCGCCGCCACCCTGCCCTCCACCACCTTCAAACAGCAGCTCGGGCCGTTCGCGCTCGTCCAGCGCCCACCGTCCGAGTCCGCCTCCGCCGTGCTCGCGCCCACGCGCATGGCCACGTCGGAGGAAATCCAGCAGGGGATGCTGTCCCTGCTGTTCGAATTCGAACAGCTGCGGGTGGCCACGCTGCCCCCGCTGGCCGCCACGGACCGGCTGCGCATCGGCCGGCGGATGGACTGCGACCTCGTCATCGACGACGCGTCCGTGTCCAAGATGCACGCGGAGTTGCGGTGGGACGCGTCCCAGCAGCGCTGCACCGTGCAGGACCTGGGCTCCACCAATGGCACCTTCCTCAACGCCCAGACGCTGGGCGGGCGCGAGGCGACGCTCCGCGATGGCGACATCCTGAGCTTCGGCAACGTGCAGTTCTGGTACCTGCTGGCGGAGACGCTGCACGAGCGGCTGCGCGCGGGCGAGGCCACCGGCATGGGCTCCCGCAGCGGCTGAGAGCCCCGAGGGAGACACGGTGTCCGGCGAGACGAACCTGGACGTGCTGCTGAAGTCGATGCGGCCGGTGCTGCGGGACGGCGAGTACGTCTTCTGCACCCTGCCCCATCCGGCCGCGCCGGACCTGGGCGCGCTCGCCCCCGTGGGCCTCTTCCACGAGGACGAAGGCCTCACGCTCCTCCTCCGCCGCGAGCGCGCCGACGCGGCGGGCCTTCGGTACGCGGGGACGTTCCGCTGGCTGACGCTGTCGGTGCACTCCAGCCTGGAGGCCGTGGGCTTCATCGCCGCCGTGTCCACGCGGCTGGCCGCCCACGGCATCGGGGTGAATCCGGTGGCCGCGTACTTCCACGACCACCTCTTCGTCCCCTCGGCCCGCGCCACGGAGGCGCTGGCCCTGCTGGAGTCCTTCGCGCGCTGAAGCGGCGTCAGTCCTTGTGGAGGACGGCCGACTCCCCGACGAGCCAGACGTCCGAGGCCGACGGCGCCCACACGCCCTGGAGGGAGTGACGGGTGCCGGTGCGCTCGGGGACCCACCGCGAGCCATCGAGCCGCAGCAGCGTCCCCTCGTCGCCGACGACCCAGACGGCCGTGGTGGACACGCCCCACACCGCGTGCAGGTTCACCTGCGTGCCACTGTCCACGGGGAGCCAGGCGGTGCCGTTGAAGCGCAGGAGCGTGCCGGCCTCGCCCGTGGCCCAGATGTCCGTGGGCCCGGAGCCCCAGACGCTGGTCAGGTTCCGGGTAGTACCCGAGGTCATCGGGCTCCAGGCACTGCCATTCCAGAGCAGGACGGTGCCCTCGGCACCGACCGCCACCGCCAGCGAGGGGCCGTGCACCCAGACGTCATTCAGGGTCTTCGTCACACCGGTGACCACGCGCGTCCAGCCGGTGCCATCCCGATGCAGTGCCTCCCCCTCCTTGCCCACCGCCCAGACATCCGCCGCCGAGGAGCCGTGAACGGACATCAGCGCCTTCGGGTCCAGGGCCGATTCCTCGGCGAACGTCGAGCCATTCCAGCGGACGACCTCGGAGCTGAGCTCGTTGGACACCATCCAGGTCTCCGTCGGCGAGGCGGCGTAGACGCCCTGGATGTCGTCGGCGGTGAGCACGGCGGGGTCGAACGCCTTCCAGCCCCCTCCGTTCCAGTGCAGCACCTGTCCGTCGCTGTCCACCACCCAGACGTCCGCGGGGCCACTGCCGTGGACATCCCTCGCGGTGTTCACCTCGCGCGCAGGGACCTTCGTCGACCAGGCCGTGCCATTCCATCGCTCGACGAGACCATGGTCGCCGAAGAGCCAGACGTCGTCCGGGCTCGCGCCGGCCATGACGCCGTCGCGGCCGGAGGCGAGCTTCCGCCAGCCCGCGCCGTCCCAGCGGTAGCGCGAGCTCTCGCCCACGACCAGCGCCATCGACGGTGCCGCGGCGAACACGTGGAAGAACCGGTCCGACATGCGCAGACGCTCCTCCAGACCGAGGCTGGAGACGCGGTAGATGATGCCGTAGTCGTCACAGAACAGGCAGGGGTCGTTGGAGGTGACCGTCCAGACGTCGTTCGGCCCCGTGCCCGTCACCTCGTAGAGCGGCAGGTTCGTGCCCGCGTCGAGGGCCGACAAGGCATTGCCATCATGGTGGAGCAAGGTGCCGCGCTGCCCCACGAGCCAGACGTCCCCCGGACCGCTGCCCCACACGTCGTTGAGGTTCTGGGGGGTGCCCGCATCCTCCGCCTGGAAGCCGCTCCCACGGTCTCGCAGCACCGTGCCGGTGGCGCCCACCGCCCAGAGGTCATTCGCGCCCGAGGCCCACACGGAGTTCAGGTCCCGCTGCGTTCCGGTGCTCACCGGCGAGAAGGCTCCACCCGAGGAACGCACCGCGGTGCCCCCTCGGCCCACCGCCCACACCTCCGTGGCGGAGAGGGCATGGACCCCGCGCAGCTCCGACGTCGTCCCGCTGGCGACGGGCGTCCAGCGCGTGCCGTCCCAGTGCTGGATGTGACCGGACTCCCCCACTGCCCAGCCATCGTTGGGCGCGAGGAAGTGCGCGCCCAGCAGCTGGTGACCATGGGGGAGCGGATACTCCCAGCACCAGCCGTCCTCGCTGCACAGGCGATTGGCCTCGGGAATGGCGCAGGTGGTGGGATTGCCTCGCCCACCACAGACCTCCGGATCCGCGCACGGGCCGCCGCAGGGTCCCGCGTCCGCTCCCGCGTCCAGGATGGAGCCCGCGTCGGGAGTTTCGTTCGGTGACGGCTCCTCCTCGTCCGAACAGCCGGCGCAGACCAGCGCCCCCATGAGGACCAGTGCGAACGGCAGCCCCTTGCGCCCTACCTGGGCACCAATACGCGCCCGATCTCGGTGCGAAGCGGCTTCCGCACCTGCTGCGAAGAAGTTCTCACGGAACATGGGAGCTCCCTTCGACTGCGTGAACAGACGGGTGGCGTGGCTGTCGCCGTCGCGTACTCGTCAGCGGTGTATTGCAATCAACGAACCGGCCTGGATCTCCGCCCCCGGGGCACGGAGCGGAAAGGCAGACAGCGGGCCATCGCCGGAGCGCGTCATGCCGCGAGTGGGAGATCCACCTCGCCGCGCCGCCACGGTGCGGTAGTCTGCCAAGCCGTTGGAATCACGCAGGTAGCCAGGGAACCGAGGCCGGCTCGGTGCCGTCGCTGACGAGGGGTCGAGGGAATGGCGGTCGAAGGTGAGGAGCAGGAGCTGCGGGACGCCATCCGCAGGTTGGAGTCGACCGTCGCATCCCTGGAAGCGCGCCTCGCGCGGCTGGAGTCCGCGGGTGCCCCCCGCGCCGTCGAGGCCCTGTCTCTTATACA
>NZ_JABBJJ010000379.1 GCF_012933655.1 Pyxidicoccus fallax
GATGCGTATAAGAGACAGGCGGAGGGGCGGCCGGCGGGGGCTCCTTGCAGGCCCCCACGGCCAGCAGCACCCCGAGGAGGGCGAACAGGCGCGGGCTCATGGATGGCAGTCCTCGGCGGGGCGGCGCTCGCGCACGGCGGCGGCGCGGCTCGGATACACGGTGCGCTCCGACTTGGAGCGCTTCAGGGTGGCGCAGTCCTCGCGGTGGAACACCTTGCTGCCCTTCAGGCTGATGAAGCGCGTCTCCTCCGCGCCCGCCCGCGAGGCCGTCATCGTCGCGTCCGCCGGGCTCCTCGACGCGGTGGCGCCCCGCGACGCGGCGCGGGAGCCCTGGGGCTCATTGGGGACGATGGGGCCGAGCGCGACGGGGCCGGGCTTGAGGCCGCCGGGCACCACCAGCGGCGAGCCGCCCCGCCCCGCGCGCACAGTGACGGAGGTGCCGTCGCTCACCGCCACCACCTCGCCGTCCTGGTCGGTGCGGAAGACGCGGGCGCCCGCCGTGCCCAGGCGCTCCAGGGCCTCCGCCGTGGGGTGCCCGTAGTCATTGCCGGCGCCGCAGGAGATGACGGCGGCCTTGGGCTTCACCGCCGCGAGGAAGGCGGCCGTGGAGGAGTGCTTCCCGCCATGGTGCGCCACCTTGAGGACGGTGGAGGAGAAGTCGATGCGCTTCTGGAGGAGGGCGGCCTCCGTCTCCGGCTCGGCGTCGCCCGTGAAGAGGAAGGCCGTCTTCCCGTACGTCAGCTTGGCGACGATGGAGTTGGAGTTGGGGTCCGAGCGCGTGTTGTCCAGGAAGGGCTCCTGCGGCACGCGCGGCCAGAGCACGGTGAGGGAGGCGCCCTCGCCCAGGCCGATGGTGAGCAGCGTGTGCGGGGCCTGCGCGCTGGGCTCCGGGGTCATCACCTGGCCCACGCTCGTGCCCACGAAGTCCAGCAGGTCCCGGTAGGCGTCGCTCGGATGGTCGAAGCCCGGGTCCATGAAGCGCTTCGCCCCCACGGCCTTGAGCGCCTGGGTGAGGCCCCCCAGGTGGTCCAGATGGGGATGCGTGAGGATGACCAGGTCCAGCGGCTCTCGCACCAGCTCCTTCAGCCTGCGCGTCAGCCGCTCGCGCGCCTCGGGCGGGCCGCCGTCGATGAGCACCGTCTTGCCCGTGGGGGACACGACGAGCGCGGCGTCTCCCTGGCCCACGTCGAAGAAGTACACGGTGAGGGGCTTCGCGGCGGGCGGCGCCGCGGCCAGACCCGGGAGCGAGGCCAGCAGGAGGACGAGGAGGGTGAGCAGCCGGGCGGAAGACGTCACGCAGCGGACTCTACCGCCGTGCTCCCACCCTCGGCACCTGGAGGAGCGACGGAAGGGTGCTTCCCGTGCGAGCGCTTCCCGGAGGGCGGGAAGTGGGCTATGGGGCGCGGCATGTCCGACTCCGACGTGAAGGTGCCCCAGGACTCCGCCGCTCGCTCCCCTGTCGAGTGGCCGGACACGGCCCGGGTGGACATGGAGTCCATCCGCTCCCCGGCGGACCTGGCACCCTACATCGACCACACGCTGCTCAAGCCCGAGGCCCGCGCCGAGGACGTCGTCCGGGTGGCCGAGGAGGCCCGCAAGCACGGCTTCGCCACGGTGTGTGTGAACAGCGTGCACGTGGCCACCGCCGCGCGCGTGCTGTCCGGCTCCAACACCGTCCCCATCGCCGTGGTGGGCTTCCCGCTGGGCGCCGCGCTGCCGGCGGCCAAGGCCTTCGAGGCCCGCGAGGCCATCCGCCTGGGCGCGCGGGAAATCGACATGGTGCTCAACGTGGGCGCGCTCAAGGCCCATGACTACGCGCTGGTGCACCAGGACATCGCCGCGGTGGTGGAGGCCAGCCGGCCGGTGCCGGTGAAGGTGATTCTGGAGACGGCCCTGCTCACGGACGAGGAGAAGGTGCTCGCCTGCGCCCTGGCCAAGGCCGCGGGCGCCGCCTTCGTGAAGACGTCCACCGGCTTCGGCCCGGGCGGCGCCACCGCCGAGGACGTGGCGCTGATGCGCCGCGTGGTGGGTGACGACGTGGGCGTGAAGGCCTCCGGCGGCATCCGCTCCGCCGAGGACGCGATGAAGATGCTGCGCGCGGGCGCCAACCGCCTGGGCGCCTCCGCGTCCGTGGCCATCGTCACCGGGCAGACCTCCACCGCGAAGTACTGACCCTCCCGGGAGGCGGCGTGAACGCGAAACAGCGAGAGGAACTCAAGCAGCTGCTGCTGGCGCTCCACTCCGAGCTGACGGAGAAGACGCCCGCGAAGATAGAGCCCAACCGCACCGACGACGCGCGCATCGGCGGCGACGAGGACGAGCAGCCCCTCAACGAGATGATGCAGGCCATCGCCTCCAACCGGAACCGGAACATGGACGGCGTGCTCGCCCGGGTGCTGAAGGCGCTGGGCAAGCTGCGCGACGACCCGGACTCCTTCGGCGAGTGCGAGGAGTGCGGCGACGAGATTGTCCTGGGCCGGCTGCGCGCCATGCCCTACGCCGAGTACTGCGTCACGTGCCAGGGCGCCAAGGACGGCCCCAAGGGCCCGGCCACGCGCAAGAAGCTCACCGACTACACCTGAACAACCGGCGCTCGGAGCCACGTGCCCCGCGCGTCCCCACGGCTACACGAGGCTTCGAGGCTCATGGACACCACCGGACTGAGAGAGCGGGCGGAGGCGTGGCGTCAGACGGACCCCGACCCGGCCACCGCGGCGGAGCTGGCGCAGCTGCTGGCCCGCGGTGACTGGAACGAGCTGGCGGACCGCTTCGCTGGCGATCTGGAGTTCGGCACCGCCGGCCTGCGCGGCGTGCTGGGCGCCGGCCCCAACCGGATGAACCGCGCCGTGGTGCGCCGCACCACCGCGGGGCTGGCGCGCTACCTCAAGGCCCATGTCCCGGACGTCGCCACGCGCGGCGTGGTGGTGGGCCGCGACGCGCGCCGCCTCAGCGCGGAGCTGGCCGAGGACACCGCCGCCGTGCTCGCCGCGGAGGGCATCCCCGCGCACGTCTTCCCGCACCCGGTGCCCACGCCGCTGACGGCCTTCGCCGCCCTGCACCTCGACGCCGCCGCCGCCATCATGGTGACGGCCAGCCACAACCCGCCCGAGTACAACGGCTACAAGGTCTACTGGGGCAACGGCGCTCAAATCATCCCCCCGCACGACACCGGCATCGCCGCCGCCATCGCCCGCGTGGAGCCCGCCAACCAGGTGCCCCTGCTGACGCCAGCGGACGCGCGCGCGAAGGGCCTCTGGAAGGAGCTGCAGGACGGGGTGGGCGAGGCGTACCTGCGCGCCATCCTCGGGCTGCGCGTGCACGGGCGCGGCTCGGACTCGCTGTCCATCGTCTACACCGCCATGCACGGGGTGGGTGGCGTCTGGGCGGAGCGCGCCCTGCGCGAGGCGGGCTTCCCGCGCTTCACCGCCGTGTCCGAGCAGCACATGCCGGATGGCCGCTTCCCCACGGTGCGCTTCCCCAACCCGGAGGAGCCCGGCGCCATGGACCTGTCCCTGGCCACCGCCGAGCGCGTGGGCGCGGACCTGGTGCTGGCCAATGACCCGGACGCGGACCGGCTGGCCGTCATGGCGCGCGGCGCGGACGGCAAGCTGCGCATGCTCACCGGCAACGAGGTGGGCGTGCTGCTGGGCCACTACACGCTCACCCAGGGCACCAAGCGCGCGCGGCCCCACGTCGTCACCACCATCGTCTCGTCCACGCAGCTGGGCGACATCGCCCGCGCGCTGGGCGCGGCCTATGACGAGGTGCTGACGGGCTTCAAGTGGATCGCCAACCGCGCGCTGGAGCGCGAGCGCGCCGAGGGCACCCAGTTCGTCTTCGGCTACGAGGAGGCGCTCGGCTACACCGTGGGCACGGTGACGCGCGACAAGGACGGCGTGGGCGCGGCGCTCGTCATGGCGGACCTGGCCGCGTGGTGCCAGTCACGCGGCACCACGGTGCTGGGCTACCTGGAGGAAATCCAGCGCCGCCACGGCCTGTACGTGGGCGCCCAGCGCAACGTCACGCTGCCCGGCGCCGCCGGCGCGCAGACCATCCGCGCCATCATGGAGGCCTTCCGCGCCTCTCCGCCCAGGCGCATCGGCGGGGACCCGGTGCGCAACGTGCTCGACTACAAGCAGGGCGGGCGCGGGCTGCCTCCGTCCAACGTGCTCGCCCTGGAGATGGAGGGCGGTGGCCGCGTCACCCTGCGGCCTTCCGGCACCGAGCCGAAAATCAAATACTACTTCGAGCTGAAGGAGTCGCTCGCTCCCGGCGAGTCCATGGACGCCGCCCGCCAGCGCGCCGAGGGCCGGCTGGCGCGCTTCATCGACGATTTCGTCGCGCTCGCGCGTGAGCGCGGGCAGCCCGCCTGAGTCTTCCGGCACACCCTCCCGCCGCGCCCGTCGCGCGGCCCCCCCACAGAAAGGCACCGTGTGAAGCGTCTGGTCCCCGGAGTCCTCCTCGCCTGCCTCCTGGTTCTTCCCGGCACCGCGCTCGCGCAGCGCGGCGGCCAGGGCTGGTCCGTGCTCGCCGCCGACTCGATGGGGCGGGGCAACACCGCCTTCTCCGCGCAGGTTGGCTGGCCCGGCCTCACGCTGGGCGTGCTCCATGGAAACTCGGAGCGCTTCGACATCGGCGGGAAGTTCAGCTTCAACTGGGGCCGCGAGGGCTGGGTGCGCTTCACGGACCCGGGCATCAAGCTGCAGGGGTGGCTGCGGCTGATGCTGGCGCAGACGTCCCAGGTGTCCGTGGCCGTCACCTTCCAGCCCGGCCCCTTCTTCTACTTCAACGAGGGGGATACGGACGTGGGCCTGGCCCTGCCCGTGGGCATCACGGTGGGCATCCCCGCCGGCAGCGCCGTCATGGCGCACGTCGGCGTGGACATCCCCTTCCACGTGTACTTCGGCGAGGGAATCGGCCCCGTGTTCCCCATCCTCGTGGGCGGCGGGCTGGAGTACTTCATCAGCAGGGACCTCGCCGCCACCTTCAACCTGCGGCTGGGGCCCTCCATCATCCCCGACCGGCGGGGGGACCAGGGCGAGTTCACCCTGGAGGCCCTGTTCGGCATCGCCTACCGCTTCTAGGCGGCAGGCGAGCCGGAGTCCGCGGCTACCAGGACGACGTCTGCTCGGGCAGCTCCGCGGTGAAGGTGCTGCCCAGGTTCACCCGGCTCTGCACCGTGAGCTTGCCGCCCATGGCCTCCACCAGGGCGCGCGCCACGGTGAGGCCCAGGCCGGCGCCCTTCTCCGGCGCCTTCGTCGTGTAGTAGGGCTCGAAGACGGCCTGCACCTCGTCCTCGAAGATGCCGATGCCGGTGTCCTTGACGAACAGGCGCGGGCCGAAGTCGCCGAACATGTCCGGCAGGTCCACGCCCACGTGGATGCGGCGCGGGCGGTCCTTCACGTCCTCCACCGCGTCCGCCGCGTTGGCCAGCAGCTCCACCAGCACCTGCTCCAGCTGACGCCGGTTGAAGATGACCGCGATGGGGTCCTCGGGCAGCAGCACCCGCACCTCGGCCGAGCCCAGCCGGCCGGCGATGCGCATCCGCTCCACCACGGCGGGGACCAAATCCCTCAGGTCGAAGCGCTGGATGTCCTTGGGGGTGGTGGGGCCCAGCGACAGCAGGTGCTGGCCGTGCAGCCGCATCTGCTCGCCCGCCACGCCCAGCTTCTTGAGCTCCTCGGGGTCCGGCGGCAGGCCCTGCATGGCCCGCGTCTGCACGTGGGCCAGCGCCCGCTGCAGCCCCTCGCCCACGCGGCCCAGGTTCTGCGCGACGTCCGCCGCCAGCGTGCCCAGGCGCGCCAGCCGCTCCATCTCCACCCAGCGCGTGCGCGGGTCCAGCAGCGCCTCGGCGCGCTGACCCCCCGCCTCGCGGTGGGCCTTGAGCTCCAGCAGGGTGTGCACGCGGACCTTCAGCTCCAGCGGGTCCAGCGGCTCGGTGATGAGGAGGTCGTCGACTCCGGCTTCCAGCACCTCGCGGCGCGTCTGCCGGTCGGCGCTGGGGGTGAGCATGAGCACCGGGAGCGACGGGCCGCCCAGCTCCGCGCGGATGCGGCGGTAGGCCGCCAGGCCGTCCGTGCCGGGGCGCTCCACGTCCAGGAGCACCAGGTCCGCCGCCGTCCGCGAAGCCACCGCGGCCGCCGCCTTGCCGCTGGTGGGCAGCACGTCATAGCCGGCGGGAGCCAGGATGGAATGCAGCCGCTCCATCCCATGCGACTCCACGTCCACCGCCAGCACCCGGGGTCGGTACGCCGCTGCCGTTGCCGTCGTCTCCAGCATCACGCCACCCCCACCATGGTGACCGGGCAGGGCCGCGCCCGGGGGTTCCAGTTGTTCCTACGGACCGCATACCGGACTGGATGCGACTTCCCCCCCGGAGCCTGCGTCCAGTCCGGTACGCGGTCCGATACGGGCTCAAACCAGTGCGGGTTCCATGCCAGCCTCCGGGGCTGGCTTCCGTCGGTGGCCGATCAATCCGCGCTCAGGTCAACCCAATAACGGCGCGGGGTTGGAGTGTCGGCCAGCCGGCGCCAGGATGTTGCGGCCTGTTGCGCAGCCGACGCCCAGGGGTCACTTCTGACCAGGAATCAATATTGACCCGGGTGTGGGATGACCCTGCCCCTGGAGTGGTCCTCAGCGGGACTCCTGCTCATAGGGGGTACCGAGTGCGGCGGGGGCGCTGCTGCGCTGCCCCTGGAGGGTGAGGAGGGTGAGGGTGAGCACGTAGGGCAGGGCGAGCAACATGCCCTGAGGTATGAGCTCCAGCAGGCCGGGCGCGCTGGAGACGAGGCCGATGCGCAGCGCGTTCCCGAAGGCGAAGAAGAGCGCGGCGAGGAAGGCGCCCACGGGCGTCCAGCGGCCGAACACCATGGCGGCCAGGGCCATGAAGCCCAGGCCCGCGGGGGTGTGCTGCTCGAAGCGGTCCAGCACGGCGGTGGAGAGCACGGCGCCGCCCAGACCCGCCAGAAGCCCGCCACCCAGCACCGCGCCCCAGCGCAGGCCGGCCACGGACAGGCCCAGGGTGGCCACGGCGTGGGGCTTGTCGCCCACCGCGCGCAGCCGCAGGCCCAGGGGCGTGCGCGCCAGCAGGAACTGGAAGGCGAAGGGCAGCGCCAGCGCCAGGTACGTGGCCGCCGAGTGCCCCGACAGCGCGCCCAGCACCGGCACCGAGGACAGGCCGGGCACGTCCCACCGGGAGAGCTGCTGGATGGGGGGCGTGCCGTTGGGCCCGTAGAGGGACTCCAGCAGGAAGGTGCCGCCGGCCAGGGCCACCAGGTTGAGGGCGATGCCGGACACCACCTGGTCCGAGCGCCAGCGGATGGTGAGGAAGCCGTGGATGGCCGCCAGCGCCGCGCCCGCGAGCATGCCCATGAGGATGGCCAGGGGCGTGGGCATGACCAGCGCCGCCACCGCCGCGCAGAAGGCGCCCACGCGCATCATCCCCTCCACGCCCACGGACACCACGCCGGCGCGCTCGGACAGCACCGCGCCCAGGGCGGCGAAGACGAGCGCGGGCGCCGCGTCCAGGGTGGAGAAGAGCAGGGCGTGCAGCACCTCAAGCACGGGGGGCCTCCGTCGGAGGGGCTGCGTTGGCGGGCGCGGGAGTGGCCGCGGTCCGGCGGCGCAGCAGGGCCAGCCACACCATGCGGCCGGCGACGAAGAGCAGCGCGAGCCCCTGGATGAGCTCGGGGAAGGTCTGGTGGACGCCGAGCAGCTGCATGCGCGTGCCGCCCGCGCGCAGCACGCCGAAGAAGAGCGCGGCCACGGCGGCGCCCAGCGGGTGGTTGTTGCCGATGAGGGCGATGGCGATGCCGTCGAAGCCGTAGGGCGCGCCGAGGGTGCCGGGGTAGCGCCGCTCCGTGCCCAGGACGAGCACCGCGCCCGCCAGCCCCGCCAGCGCTCCGGCCAGCGCCATGGCGAGGCCCGTGCGCCGCGCCACGGGGATGCCGGCGGTGCGGGCGGCCTCGGCGCCCAGGCCCACCGCGCGCGTCTCGAAGCCGGAGCGCGTGCGCTGCAGCCAGACCCACACCGCCACGGCGAGGAAGAGCGCCAGCAGGAAGCCCAGGTTGAGGCGGGAGACGTCGCCGAGCAGCCGGGGCAGCGCCGCGGTGGCCTGGATTTCGGCGGTGCCGGTGATGGACTGGCCACCCTCGGCCACGCCGCGCAGGGGGCCGATGACGAGCCAGTTGTCCACGAGGCTCACCGCCACCCAGTTGAGCATGATGGTGGAGATGACCTCGTGCACGCCGCGGTAGAGCTTGAGCAGCGCGGCGAGCCCCGCCCACGCGGCCCCCGCGAGCGCCGCGGCCAGGAGCGCCGCCGGCACGTGCAGCACGGCGGGCAGCGACAGGTGGGCGCCGACGAGGGCGGCGGCCAGCGCGCCGAGAATCATCTGCCCCTGCGCGCCGATGTTGAAGAGGCCCACCTTGAAGGCCACCGCCACGGACAGGCCGGTGAGGGTGAGCAGCGCGGCCTTCATCCCGGACTCGCCCAGGGGGCGGGTGAGGACGGTGGCGGCGGCGCCCTCCAGGTACGAGGGCCAGTTGCCGATGCCGCCCCAGAGCATCTGGAGGTAGGCGTTCGCCGCGGTGTCGGGCGCGAGCGTGAGGGCGATGAGGCCCCAGCACACCGCGAGCGCGAGCAGCACGGACAGCACCGATGGGAGGATTCCGCTCAGCCGCTCAGGCATGGTCCGTCCCCGCGCCGAGCATGCGCCGGCCCAGCTCGCGCTCGTCGTACTGCGGCCGGGTGAAGTGGCCCGTCACGCGGCCCTCGAAGAAGACGTAGACGCGGTCGGAGAGCTTCAGGACCTCCTCCAAATCCAGGGACACCAGCAGCACGCCGGCGCCCTGCTCGCGGGCCTCGCGCAGCTTCGCGTGCACCTGGGCCACGGCGCCGATGTCCAGGCCTCGCGTGGGCTGCACGACGACGAGCAGCTTCGGCCGCGCGTCCAGCTCGCGGGCCACCACGACCTTCTGCTGGTTGCCGCCGGACAGCGAGCGCAGGAAGGCCGTGGGGTCGGGCGGGCGCACGTCGTACGCGGCCAGCAGGTCGCGGGTCCGCTCGCGGCGGCCTGGGAAGTCAATCCAGGTGCCCCGGGCGAAGGGCGGCCGCGTGTGACGGCCGAGCGCCACGTTCTCCTCCACCGTGAGGGCCTTCACCACGGCGCGCAAGAGCCGGTCCTCGGGGACGTGGCCCACGCCGCGCTCGCGCGCCCGGGCGGGAGTGAGGCCCGCCAGCGGACCTCCGAGCAGCGTGCCCTCGCCGGAGGTCAGGGGGCGCAGGCCGGTGAGCACCTCGGCCAGCTCGCGCTGACCGTTGCCGTCCACGCCCGCGATGCCGACGATTTCGCCCGCGCGCACCGTGAGGTCCACGCCGCGCAGCGCCGGGCGGCCGCTGTCCGCGAGCGCCTGGAGTCCGCGCGCTTCGAGCAGGAGCTCGCCTGCGGTATTCGCGGTCGGATCGACCGATGGTCGGGAGGCGGGCCGCGCCGCGAGCATGTCGCCCGGGGGCGGTGTGTTCGTCTCGAGCCCCATGCCGCTGGACGGCTCCCGCGCGCGTCCGGAGGCGGCCATCCCCAGCGCCGGGTGCCCTTCACCCACCATGAGGGCGGCCAGCTTCTCGACGGTGGTCTCCGCCGGGCGCACCTCGGCGACGACGCGGCCCCGGCGCATGACGGCGATGCGGTCCGCCACGCCGAGCACCTCCCGGAGCTTGTGGCTGATGAGCACCACCGTGCGCCCCTGCGCGACGAGCCCGCGCATGACGTGGGCCAGCTCGTCGGACTCCTGCGGCGTGAGCACGGCGGTGGGCTCGTCGAGCACCAGCACCTGCGCGCCCCGGTGCAGTGCCTTGACGATTTCGACCTTCTGCTGCGAGCCCACGGACAGCGTGTCCACGCGGGCGCGAGGCTCGAGCTGGAAGCCGAAGCGGGCGCACGTGGCGGCCACCTCGCTGACGGCGCGCTCCAAATCGAACAGGCCCCGGCGGGTGGGTTCGCGGCCGAGCACCACGTTCTCCGCCACCGTCAGCGTGGGCACGAGCATGAAGTGCTGGTGCACCATGCCGATGCCCCGCGCAATCGCGTCCCGGGGGCTCTTGAAGCGCGCGGGCTTGCCGCCCAGGGACAGCTGGCCCCCGTCGGGCTGGTAGAGCCCGTAGAGGACGTTCATCAGGCTGGTCTTGCCCGCGCCGTTCTCTCCCACCACGGCGAGCAGCTCACCGTCGCGGATGTCGAGCGACGCATCGGCCAGCGACACGCAGGCGCCGAACGCCTTGTGGATGTTCCGGAGGGAAATCAGGGCGCGGCTGCCTGGAAGGAGGCGAGGTCGGCCGGCACCGCCGGCACCTGGATTTCACCGGCGATGACGCGCTTGCGCAGCGTCTCCACCTTCTGGAGCGCCTCCGCCTTGCCGGGGAAGTCCAGGCGCACCTCGGCCATGCCCACGCCGTTCTCCTTGAGGCCGAGCACCTGCTCGCCCGCGTCGAACTTCCCTTCCACGAGGTCCTTCGTCGCCTGGTAGATGGCCAGGTCGGTGTGCTTCATCATCGACGTGAGGACGACCTCGGGCGCCACGTGGAACTGGTCCGAGTCCACGCCAATGGCATACACCGTCTTTCCGGCGGCGCGCGCCTCCTTCACCGCCTGGATGACGCCCATGCCGTCCGCGCCCGCCGCGTGGAAGAGGACGTCCGCGCCCTTGGCGATGAGGTCCTGCGCCACCTGCTTCCCGGCGGCCATGTTGTTGAAGCTGCCGGTGTAGACGGCCGCCAGCGTCTGCGCGGCCTGGGGATTGGTGGTCTTCACGCCCGCGCGGTAGCCCACCTCGAAGCGCTGGATGAGGGGCACCTGGATGCCGCCCACGAAGCCCACCTTGCCGGACTTCGTCACCAGGCCCGCCAGGGCGCCGACGAGGAAGCTGCCCTCCTGCTCCTTGAAGAGGACGGTGCGCACGTTGGGCAGCTTGAGCACCTTGCCCTGCGCGTCCAGCACCTGGCTGTCGATGAGCAGGAAGCGCGACTTGGGGTTCTCCTGGGCCGCCTGGCGCACGGCGTTGGCGAGCAGGTACCCGTTGCCGATGGCCAGCTCCACGCCCTGGTCCACGAGCAGCTGGAGGTTGGGGGCGTAGTCCTCCATGGCCTTGCTCTGGAGGATGATGGGCTTCACGGCCAGGGGCTGGATGGAGGAGGCGACCGACGCGAGGTGGGGCGGGAGCGTCTTGCGGACCTCGTCGGGGGAGGCATCCACGTACCGGCCGCCCTCGAACTTCTTGCCGGCGGCGTACAGCTCCAGGCCACGGAGGGCGGCGTCGTTGAACGAGTGGTCGCCGCGGCCACCGATGTCGATGACGAGGCCGACGCTGACGGGCTTCTTCGCGGCCTGCTCGGTGGGGGCGGGGCCCTGGGCACCGG
>NZ_JABBJJ010000037.1 GCF_012933655.1 Pyxidicoccus fallax
GTAGATGTGGATAAGAGACAGGGGCGGGGGGCGGGTTGCGCGCCTCGGTGATGACGCGGTTCATGGCCTCGTTGAGGTCGGGGTGCGCCTTCACGCCGGGCTGGTCGCCCCAGCCGGCGCCGAGCGCCTGCTGCTGGCTGCCAATCTTGTCCACCGCGTGCCAGTCCTGCTCGAACAGGCGCTGGTTGACGATGCCAATCTCGTACTGGCCGATGGCGGCCGGCCGCGGGGCAGCCTCGACGCCAGGGCCGAGGATGTCCTCCATGGTCCGGACCTGGATGCGCCACGCCCAGACGATGCCCACCAGGAAGATGACGAGCGAGCCCACGCCGATGCCCACCACCTTGCTCATCACGATGCGGTCTTCCTCGGCCGCCACACCGTGCGGGCCGACGATGACGCGCGACTCGAGCTCCGACTGGGTCTTCTTCATGGCTGCACGTACCTCAGGGACTCGGCGATGTAGGGGTCCTTCACCGGGAGCGTGAAGCGGTTGCGGGCCTGCATGAGGGCGAAGCCCACCGAGATGCCGCCCACGCCGATGAACGCCGTCACCAGCGTCCAGTGGAAGGTGGGGCCCTCCGTGCCCGTGAGCGCCGGCCACACCAGCCAGTACAGGTCCACCGCGTGGATGGCGAGGATGTAGACGGCCACCACCGCCAGCCTGCGCGGCTGCAGCTTCAGGTTGCGCGACAGCAGCGTGAAGAAGGGCAGCACGAAGTGCAGGAAGAACAGGGCGATGGACAGCGGGCGCCACGAGCCGAAGATGCGCAGGCCGTACCAGGGCGCCTCCTCGGGGATGTTGGCGATCCACACCAGCAGGAACTGGGAGAAGGCGATGTAGGCCCAGAACGCCGTGAAGGCGAGCATCAGCTTGCCGAGGTTGTGGAAGTGGTCCAGCTTCACGACGCTGCCGAAGAGGTTCGCCCCCGTGGCGTTCGCCGTGACGATGGTGAGGATGCAGAAGGCGGCCAGGAAGCTGCCCGCGAAGTAATAGACGCCGAAGATGGTGGACTGCCAGAGCGGCGTGAGGCTCATCAGCCAGTCAAAAGAAGCGAAGGTGATGGTCAGAGCAAGGAACGGCAGCGCGCCCGGCGAGAAGCGGCGCTGCTTCACGGTGAGCTCCAGCTCGCCCGTCTCGTCCTGCTTCAGGCTCCACGAGCGCAGGCGCCAGGCCACGAAGGCCCACACGGCGAAGTAGATGACCTGCCGGACGTAGAAGAACGTCGGGTTCAGGTAGCCGTGCTGCTTGTGGGACAGGTGCTCGGCCTCCAGGCCCGTGATGTGGGCCGCCAGCGGCGAGCCCGGCCACCAGGGGTACAGGTCCTTCGTCATCAGCAGCAGGACGATGAAGAGCGGGATGAAGATGACCACCGAGGCGGCCCCCGTCTCCATGGTGCGGCGCAGGACGATGAGCCACTTGGCCTTGGCCGTGTGGAAGATGGCCACCATGAGGAGGAAGGCCACGCTGATGCCCAGCCAGTAGGCGAAGGCGATGAGATAGGCGTGCGCGGCCTGGCCGGTGGCGCCGGTGAAGTAGCCCGCCAGCGTGGCCAAAAGGCCCAGGATGCCCAGGCCGAAGGCGGGCACCATCAGCTTCGGGGTCGCGGTGTAGCGCGCGATGTCGGACAGGCGCGCGGTGGTGACGGGGGGGCTCATCGGTTCTCCTGCGGAACGGGCTGCTGGCCGTCCGTGCGCGTGTTGCGGGCCGCCTGGAGGGCGCGCACGTAGGCGACCACGGCCCAGCGCTCGCGCACGTCCAGCTCACCCGAGAACGACGGCATCACGCCGTAGCCCTCGTTGATGGCGGCATAGAAGTGACCGGCCGGCTTGCCCTGCAGCTCCAGCAGGGACGGCGGCAGGCGCAGCGCCATGTTCTCCGCGACGATGCTGTTGCCGTCGCCGAGCACGCCATGACACTGCGAGCAGACGATGTTGTACTTCTTCTGACCCAGGGTCAGCAGCGCCTTGTCCACCTCGACGGGGATGTTCCCCACGAGCTGGCCGTTGGAGCGGCCGCTGGTGATGCCGGGGTTGCCCACCGGGCGCTCACGCGGGACGGTGCCCTCGGGGGGCGTGCGCATGGCGCGGCCGTCCGCCCAGAAGTCGGACGCCTCGTAGTACTCGTACTTGGCCTGCGCCTCCATGCGCTGGAGGAACTCGGAGGGGACGTCGCAGCCCGAGAGCGCGACGAGTCCGGCGGCGGGGATGAGCCACCTCATTCCTTCTCTCCCGTGACGACGGTCACCTGGGTGGCACCCAGGGCCGTGAGCTGATCCGTGATGGCGGTGGCGTCCTGGCCGACCGCGTTCGGCACGCTCAGCCAGTAGCCGTGCGTGGACGCGCTGCGGAAGGCCTCGGACTCGAAGACGGGGTGATACGGCTGGGGCAGGCGGCTGAGCCCCAGCAGACCGAAGAAGATGCCGAACGCGGCGAAGAGCACGCTCAGCTCGAAGGTGATGGGCACCCACGCCGGCAGCGACAGCAGCGGGCGGCCGCCGATGTTGAGCGGGTAGTCGAGGGTGTTCATCCACGTCTGCATGGCGAGCGCAGTCACCAGGCCGGTGAGGCCTCCGCACAGCGCGATGAAGGGTACGCGCGAGGGGGGCAGGCCCAGGGCCTCCGAGCCGCCGTGCAGCGGGTACGGAGAGTAGGTGTCCATTCCCTCGAAGCCCTTCTCCCGCATCTGGCGGGTGGCGGAGACGAGGGCGTCCGGCGTCGCGAACTCGGCCAGGACCCAGGAGTAGAGGGGGGTGGTGGCAGCAGCCATGGCTCTAGTGCGCTCCGTGCGTGAGGGTGCCGGCGCCAGCGTCCGCGCCGTCGTGGTGGTGGGCGGCGTGCTTGAGCTCCAGCTGGAGCTCCTTCACCTCGCTCACGGCGACCGCGGGCACGAACTTGAGGAACAGGAGGAACAGGGTGCCGAACAGGCCCAGGGTGCCGATGTAGATGGCCCAGTCCACCCAGGTCGGGCTGTAGATGCCCCACGACGAGGGGAGGAAGTCCTGGCTCAGCGAGGTGACGATGATGATGAAGCGCTCGCACCACATGCCGATGTTCACCATGATGGAGGCCACCCACATGATGGGGATGCTCCGGCGGCACTTCTGGAACCAGAAGATGTTCGGGGTGATGACGTTGCAGGCAATCATCAGCCAGTA
This sequence comes from Pyxidicoccus fallax, assembly GCF_012933655.1. GTDB lineage: Bacteria > Myxococcota > Myxococcia > Myxococcales > Myxococcaceae > Myxococcus > Myxococcus fallax. Next base: position 3,159 of record NZ_JABBJJ010000037.1, read on the forward strand.
CACGCCGGCGTAGGGACCGGTGGCGCGGTTCACATAGAAGGTCCAGTACTCGTACTGGTTCTGCGAGTACCACGCGATGAAGTGCTCCATCATGTACCCGTAGGACACGATGAGGCCCGTCGCGAGGATGACCTTGTTCATGTTCTCCAGGTGCCGGTCCGTAATCACGTCACGCAGGCCCAGGTACTTGCGGGCCGGCACCATGAGCGTGATGACCATCGCGAAGCCGCTGAACACGGCGCCCGCCACGAAGTAGGGCGGGAAGATGGTGGCGTGCCAGCCGGGCAGCAGCGACACGGCGAAGTCGAAGGACACGATGGTGTGCACCGAGACCACCAGCGGCGTGGAGAGGCCGGCCAGCAGCAGGTACGCAATCTTGTAGTTGTGCCAGTGACGGCCCGAGCCGCGCCAGCCGAGGGCGAAGAGGCCGTAGATGAGCCGCTGCGTCTTCGTCTTGGACGAGTCACGCAGGGCCGCCAGGTCCGGGATGAGGCCCACAAACCAGAACAGCGCGGACACCGTGAGGTACGTCGAGATGGCGAACACGTCCCACACCAGCGGCGAGCGGAACTGCGGCCACGCGCCCAGGGTGCTGGGGTAGGGGAACAGCCAGAAGGCGAACCAGGGACGGCCCGTGTGCAAGAGCGGGAAGAGACCCGCGCACATGACCGCGAAGAGCGTCATCGCTTCCGCGAAGCGGTTGATGCTCGTGCGCCACTTCTGCTGGAAGAGCAGGAGGATGGCGGAGATGAGCGTACCGGCGTGGCCGATACCCACCCACCAGACGAAGTTGATGATGTCGAACGCCCAGCCGACGGGCTGGTTGTTACCCCACACGCCGATGCCGCGGGCGAGCGTGTAGGTGACGCCGATGACGAGCAGGCCCAGGGCGCTGAGCGTCATGCCGAAGAGCATGAACCAGCCCTTGCCCGGCTTGGCCCAGACGTGGGCCAGGAGCGTCTCGTTGAGGGAGGCGTCGTCGTGGTGCGGCGCGACGAGGGGCCTTGGCTCGAGCGGGTCGAGCGTGGCGGTGGCAGCAGTCTCGGCCATGATTAGTGGCTCCCTTCGGTCGCCGCGGCGGACTTCGCGGGTTCGAGGGCGGGGTTGGGGTTACGCACGCGGATGAGGTGCGCGGTGCGCGGGCGGGTGCCCAGCTCGTGGAGCAGCTTGTAGGCGCGCTCGTCCTCGTGCAGCTGGGTGACGCGCTGCTGCTTGTCGTTGAGGGAGCCGAAGACGATGGCCTGCGTGGGGCAGGTCTGCTGGCAGGCCGTCATCAGCTCCTTCTCCTGGATGAGGCGCTTCTCCACCCGGGCGTTGATGCGCACGCGCTCGATGCGCTGGACGCAGTACGTGCACTTCTCCATGACGCCGCGGTTGCGGACCGTCACGTCCGGGTTCATCAGCATCTTCTCGGTGGAGGTCTTGTCCGCCGTGTAGTGCAGGTAGTTGAAGCGGCGCACCTTGTACGGGCAGTTGTTGGAGCAGTACCGGGTGCCGACGCAGCGGTTGTACACCATGTCGTTCAGGCCCTCGTCCGAGTGCACGGTGGCGTTCACCGGGCACACGTACTCGCAGGGGGCCTTCTCGCAGTGCACGCACATGACGGGCTGCATGACCATCTTCGGGTCGTTCTCGGGACCCTCGAAGTACCGGTCGATGCGCAGCCACTGCATCTCGCGGCTGCGGGCGACCTGCTCCTTGCCCACGACCGGGATGTTGTTCTCCGCCTGGCAGGCGACCACGCACGCGCTGCAGCCGGTGCAGCGGGACAGGTCGATGGCCATGCCCCACTTGTAGCCGTTGCTGTAGTCGAAGTCGGGCAGGTTGTCGTGGATGGTGGGCTTCAGCTCGCCCTGCACCCGGTGCAGCACGTGCTGCGTCGCCACGGAGGGCTTCTGCAGCTCGGCGATGGGCATGTCCAGCGCCACCGGGCGGCCTTCCATGCGCCAGTGCGTCTGGGTGAGGCTGAACTTGTGGCTGCCGCGCGCCTGGGTCAGCTTCGCGCCGCCGTCGAACCACGGCGCGGCGGAGCGGCGCAGGACGTTGGCGTTGAAGCCCACGCCCTTGGCGACGGACTCGTGCAGGCCGCTGCGGCCGTAGCCCAGCGCCACCGTCACGGTGCCGTCCGCGAGGCCCGGCGTCACCCACACGGGCACGGTCAGCGTCTGGCCGCCGTAGCTCAGCTCGGCCAGGCTGCCCGGCTCGAGGTTGTTGTCCGTCGCCGTCTGCGGGCTCACCAGGGCGGCGTTGTCCCAGACCATCTTGGTGATGAGGTCGGGCAGCTCCTGGAGCCACGCGTTGTTGGCGAAGCGGCCGTCGAAGACCTTGTAGTCGTGGACGAAGTTGAGCTCCAGCTCACCCGCGGCCGGCGGCGTGTAGCCCGTCACCAGCGCGCTGGCGGCGCCGAAGTCCGGCGTGGCCGTGGCGGCCGGGGAGGCGGTGCCGGCGATGATGCCCTCGGACACCCATACCTCCCAGCGCGACTCGAAGTCGGCGGGGGCGCCGGCCGTGGCCTGCGCCTGGCCCTGCCAGTACTCGCGCAGCAGCTGGTAGGCGGGGCGGAAGGGCTCGTCCAGGAACAGCGCGAGCAGCTCGGACTCGGGCACGCCGTTGAAGAGCGGCTGGATGAGCGGCTGGGCGATGGCCACGGTGCCGTCCACCGCGCGGCCGTCGCTCCACGTCTCGAGCGGGTGCGCCGCGGGGACGAACCAGTCCACGAACTGGCTGGTCTCGTCCTCGTAGAGGCCCGTGTACAGCACGGACATCTTCGCGCGGTTGGGGTTCTTCGCCGGGTCCAGCAGCTCCGCCAGGCCCGCGTCGGCCGGCAGCGAGTAGACCGGGTTCCAGGTGGTGATGACCAGCGTGTCCACGCGGCCGGCCTTGATGTCCTCCACGAGGGCGCGCACCTGGCTCAGGCCGGTGGGCTCCGCGATGGGGGCCTGGACGTAGCGCACGGTGGAGCCGGCGGCGCCCAGGGCGGCGTTGATGGCGTGGGCCAGGGCGTGCACGGCGGCCGGCTGGCGCTCACCGGCGACGACGACGGCGCGGGCGCCCGCGGTGCGCAGGTCGCCGACGACGGCCTGCACCCAGGCGTTGAGGTCACCGCGCAGCTGCGCCTTGCCCGCGGCGGCGCCGGCCAGCGAGGCGGCGGGGCCACCCACGGCCTGGGCCACGGCGGCGGCGACGGCGAGCACCTCGGAGGACTTCACGCGCAGGCGGTGGTCCGCCATGCCGCCGGTGATGGAGTAGCGGGCCTCGGCGACGTAGAGGCGGTTGAGCGGGCCGTTCTTCGGGTCGCGGCGGTCCGCGAACTGGCGCGCGTAGGCCAGGTTGGCCGGGCGGCTCTCCAGGAAGTCCGCGTCCAGCGACAGGATGACGTCCGCCTTGGAGAAGTCATAGACGGCGGAGACGGCCTGGCCACCGAACAGCGCGCGGGCGGCCTCGGACTCCGCGTCCTGCGTCATCGCCGTGTAGCTGTAGAAGCGCGCGTTGGGCAGCTTCTTCAGGACGCGGTTGCGCAGGTCGCCCATCAGCGGCGAGTTGGTCGGCTCGCCCAGGAAGCGCAGGCGGGCGCCACCGTCGGCGGCGGCGGCCTTGCCCACCAGGGTGGAGATGTCCTCGGCCAGCACGCGCAGGGCGCGCGGGCTCTTGCCCTGGCGCAGCACGCGGGCGCGGCTCGGGTCATAGAGCGAGAGCAGGAACGCCTGCTCCCAGGGGCCGGCGGCGCCCTGGTTGACCGGGTGCTGCGGGTTGCCCTCGATCTTGATGGGGCGACCCTCGCGGGCGGTGATGAGCAGGCCGGAGGTGTGGCCGGCCAGCGTCATGCCGGACGCGTAGTGCAGCGGGTTGCCCGGGGAGACCTCGGGCGGCGTCTTGGTGTACGGCAGGATGCGCTCGTCCTGGGGACGGGTGCTGCACGCCGTGGCGCCGGCCAGGGCCAGCGAGGCGCCCAGCAGCTGCATGAACTCGCGGCGGGCCACGCCGGAGGGGGGCAGGTCCGCGCCCACGGGGAACTCGGGGCGCGTCTCCTCCATGTACTCGGAGGCGCCGAGCTTCTCCTCGAGGCTCCGCCAGTAGCTGCGGCCGTAGCCGGGCTCGGTGGAGACGGCGTTGGCGGCGGCGTGCTCAAGCGCCTCGCCGACGGCGTCAGCCGCGGCGGCGGGCCGGTCCGACACGACCGGGAGCGCGAAGGAAGAGGTGTCCTGCGACGGGGCGCCGTCGCGCTTCGTGTTCATCGGTGGCATGTGGAGCAGCTCGTGCGCGAGTGGACGTCGTACTCTTCCGCCAGCTTCTTGCCGAGCGCGGCGGCCTCGGCGGCATCGGTCGGCGGAACCCAGGTCATGGAGGTGATGAACTCGGCCGGACGCAGGTTGGGCTCCGGATTGCGGTGGCAGTCCAGGCACCAGGCCATGGTCAGCGGCGCGGACTGCTCGACGGCGGCCATCTGGTCGATGCGGCCGTGGCAGGTGGCGCAGCCCACGCCCTTGTTCACGTGGATGGCGTGGTTGAAGTAGACGAAGTCCGGCAGGTTGTGCACGCGCACCCAGGGGATGGGCTGGTCCGCGAAGAAGGCCTTGCGCACCTCGGTGAGGTACGGGCTCTTGTTCCAGACCTGCGCGTGGCAGGACATGCACACCGTGGTGGAGGGGATGCCCGCGGAGGGCGACTCCTCTACCGTCCAGTGGCAGTACCGACAGTCGATCTGCTCGTCACCCGCGTGGTGGCGGTGGTCGAACTCGATCGGCTGTTCGATCGGCATCTGCTGACCGGTGACGTACGGCGAGCGTACGTAGGCCATGAGGCCGCCGATGCCGATGGCGGGCACGGCGAGGAGCGCCGCGGCGGACAGCCGCGACACCGTGTTCGTCCAGCGTGGGAAGAGAGGGCCACTCATACCAGGACCATGGGCAAGGGGGCTTCGACGACAGCAGGGACAGGAAGGCTCTGAAGACGAGAAGAGGCGCTGACGTTGCCGGACGCGGGGAGCGGAAGGGCGATCCCGGCCCCGATGGGGCGGGCGGGCGGCGGCTCCTGGCGCGCGGAATCCGAAGCAGTCACGTCCAACGAAACCTCTATGAGAGTGCCGCGGGCGGGGCCCTCCGAAATCTCCCAGCCCTGACGCGGCGCGGGACCATCGGGCATCGACACGGCAGTGTCAACCATTCTGATGTGGCGGCAGTCGGATACCACTTTCACGTGCGGAGGCGGAAAGTCGCGGGCGAGCGCGGATGAATCTCTCTTCTGGCGGAAGGAAGGGGCGTTTGAGACGCGTGCCTTCAGGGGAGATCAGCGGCCCGGAGGAAGGCCGTCGGTATCACCCGGCGTGTGGTGGCGAACGCCGTGCTACAGGTCGCGACAGACGAAGTGAAGCCCGCCATCAGCGGTGCGAGGACTCACTCCGAGTCGTCGGCGTCCGGGTCTCTCCAGCGCTCGCGGCGGCGGGCCAGCAGCCGCTCCACCATCTCCCGGACGCGGGCGTCGCGGTGGTAGTGGGGGTCGTGCCGGCTGCCCTTGCCCTGGTTGCAGCGGGCGCAGGCCAGGCCGAGGTTGGCCAGCTCATCCGTGCCGCCGGCCGTCTGCGGAACGATGTGCTCGATGGTGGCGCGGCTGATGGGCTCGCCGTCCAGGTCCACCAGCAGGTGCGCGTTGCAGTGAAGGCACTTGCCGATCCACGCCTCGCGGCCCCGGTGCTCGGTGCGCTCGAAGGTGCGATCCGTGGCGATGATGCCCAGGATTCGGCGGCGCTTGGCGGTGCTCATCCTACACCTCGACCACGGCGGGGTCGGCGATGGCGAAGACTCGCTCGCCGGGACGGCGGGAAACGTCGCACCCGCCGGTGAAGGCGCTGAAGGCCGGGAGTACACCCACGTCGCTGCCCACATGGAAGCAGGGCAGGCGCAGCCGGTCCCCCCTGCCGGACAGGCGCACCATGGGATGAAGGTGGCCCGCCCACACGAAGCGGCCGGGGGCGGGCTCGGGGTGGTGGGCGAAGCGGAAGGGGCCCTCGTCCAGGTGGGACTCGCGGACGTCGAGGCGCCACTCCGGGGGCAGCGTCTTCACGTGACGGTCATGGTTTCCGCGCACCAGCACCAGCTCCACCCCGGCCTGGGACTCGCGCCAGGCGGCGAGGCGCTGGACGAGGGCGGGGGTGAGGCCCTGACGGGAGTGGATGAGGTCGCCCAACAGCAGCAGCCGCCGGGCTCCGGTGGCGCCGAGCGCGGCGGACAGCCGGGCGAGGTCATCCTCCAGGACGCCGGTGGGCAGGGGGATGCCGTGCTGCTGGAAGCTCTCCGTCTTGCCCCAGTGCAGGTCCGCCACGGCCAGCACGCCGGCGTCGGGCCAGTACAGGGCGCGCTCGGGGAGCAGCTCCAGGAGGGTGCCGCCTACGCGGACCTGGCATCTTCTCGCGTCCATCTCTCCTTCAGGCGCTCCACGCGCTCCAGCAGGGACTCATTGGAGACGCTGGCGCTGATGCGCTCGACGACGAGGGGGAAGCCCAGGGGCGTGGGCCTGCGCACGTGGACGAGCTCCACGGGACTCTGCTCCAGGCGCTCCAGGGTGCGGCCCAGGCGTCCCTGCTCGAACTGCTGCTCCAGCACCTCGCGACGGGCCTGGACGAGGAGCAGGTTGTCCGGGTCGTACTTGAGGAAGACGTCATAGAGGAGCGACGAGCTGGCCTGCACCTGCCGCGTGGACTTGCGCGCCCCGGGCAGCCCCGGCAGCACCAGCCCCGCCACGCGGGCGATGTCGCGGAACTGCCGCTTCGCCAGCTCGCTGACGTTGACGCTCTCCAGCACGTCCTCCACCAGCCGCTCGCGGGTGAAGAGGGCGGGGCGCAGCGCCTCCTCGAAGGGGAAGGGCGCCGGGGTGAGCAGCTCCAGGCCATAGTCATTCACGGACAGGCTGAAGGTGGCCTTCTGCAGGCGCGTGAGGCGCAGGGCGAGCAGTGCGGCCAGGCCCTCGTGCACCAGCCTCCCCTCGAAGGGGTAGAGGAAGAGGTGGTGGCCGTCACGCGTCTGGCACACCTCCGCCAGCAGCGAGCCCGCGGCGGGGATGCGCGACAGCCGCTCCTGCGCCTCCAGCACGGGCCACGCGGCGGCCAGCTCGTCCATGCTGACGTCGCCGTGGCGCGCGGCGTCCAGCGTGCGGCGCACGGCGGCGGCGAGCGAGCTGGACAGGGGCAGGCGGCTGCCATTCCAGCGCGGCGTCTGCGTGGCCTTCGCCTTCGCGGGCTTCACGTACGCCGTCATGTCCTTGAAGCGGCTGAACTCCAGCCGCTTGCCGGCGAAGATGAAGGTGTCCCCGGGGCGCAGCCGGCTGACGTAGGACTCTTCAATCTGTCCGATGCGGCCGCCGCTCCAGTAGCGCAGTTGCACCACGGCGTTGGACGTAATCGTCCCGATGTTGAGGCGGTGCAGCCGGGCGATGCGCGCGTCCGCGACGACGAAGCGGCCCTCGTGCTCCACCACGCGGCGGAACTCCGGGTAGGCGCGCAGCGTGGGGCCGCCCTCGCGCACCAGGGCCAGCGTCCAGTCGAACTCCTCGTCGGTGAGGCCGGCGTAGGCCGCCGCGGTGCGCACCTCGTCGCGCATGGCCTCGCGCGTGAAGCCGCCGCCCATGGCGCACGTCACCAGGTGCTGCGCGAGCACATCCAGCGGCTTGCCCGGCGGCGTGCGTGGCTCCACCTCGCGGCGGAGGATGGCGTCCTTCGCGGCGGCCATCTCCACCAGCTCCAGCGCGTGCGTGGGGACGAAGAGGATGTGACAGGTGGCCCCGGGGCGGTGGGCGCTGCGGCCCGCGCGCTGCATCGTCCGGCCGATGCCCTTGGGGCTGCCCACCTGCACCACGCGCTCCACGGGCCCGAAGTCCACGCCGAGGTCGAGCGAGGAGGTACACACGACGATGCGCAGCGCGCCGTCCTTCAGGCCTTGCTCCACGCGCTCGCGCTCCTCGCGGTCGATGGAGCCATGATGCAGGGCGATGAGGTGCTCCCACTCGGGGCGGGCGAAGCGCAGGCCCTCGAACCAGCGTTCCGCCTGGGAGCGCGTGTTGGTGAAGACCAGCGTGGACTTCTCCGGGGCCAGCCACGCGGCCACGCGGGCCAGCATGGTGAAGCCCAGGTGGCCGGACCAGGGGAACGAATCCACCGAGTCCGGCAGCAGCGTCTCCACCTCCACCGGGCGCTCCAGCTCCGAGCTGACGAGCGTGGGCGTACGGCCAGTGCCCACGACGTGGCGCGCGGCCTCGTCCAGGTTGGCCAGCGTGGCGGACAGCGCCCAGGTGCGGACCTCCGGAGCGAAGCGGCGCAGGCGGGCCAGGGCCAATTCCATCTGCGTGCCGCGCTTGGAGCCGAGCAGCTCGTGCCACTCGTCCACGATGACGGAGCGCAGCGAGGCGAACAGCTCCGCGGCGCGCTCCTGGGAGAGGAGGACGGAGAGCGACTCCGGCGTGGTGATGAGCACCTCGGGCAGGCGCTCGCGCTGACGCTGGCGCACGGAGGACGTGGTGTCGCCGGTGCGGCTCTCCACGTCGATGTCCGTGTCCAGCACGCTCAGGGGTTCGAGCAGGGCCTTCTCCACGTCGCGCGACACCGCGCGCAGCGGCGTCACGTAGAGGACCTGGAGCCCCTTCTGGCCGCGCTCCGCCACGTCCGCCAGCGGGCCGATGTAGGCCGCGTACGTCTTGCCCGCGCCGGTGGGCACGTGGATGAGGCCGCTGTCGCCGCGCGCGTACGCGGCCCAGGCCTCCTCCTGGAAGGGGTAGGGCGTCCACCCCTTCGAAGCGAACCAGCCTCGCAGCCGCTCCATCGGCGTGCCCGTGGCCTTCGTGCCCGTGGCCTCCGCGGCGCGGCGGCGGCGCCTCACCGGGCGGCGCTTCTTCGCGGGTGGACCGGGCTGGGCGGGCGCGCCGCCTCCCTCGTTGTTGGAGCGCAGGGCCTTGCGCCGGGCGGCAATCTGCGCCCGCAGCGAGCGCGGCCTAGTGGACGGCATGGAGCAGCTCCTTGAGCGAGTCCAACGTGTCCGCGTCCTGGGGCTTCTTGTCCGTGCGCCAGCGGGCGATGCGGGGGAAGCGCAGCGCCACGCCCGACTTGTGGCGAGGCGAGGCCTGGATGCCCTCGAAGTGCAGCTCGAAGACCTGCTCGGGCTCCACCGAGCGCACCGGCCCGTACTTCTCCTTCGTGTGCGCGCGAATCCACCGGTCCAGCCGCGCAATCTCCTCGTCCGTGAGGCCGGAGTACGCCTTCGTCACCGGCTGCAGCTCCTGCCCGTTCCACACCGCGAAGGTGTAGTCGGTGTACAGCGACGAGCGCCGGCCGTGGCCCGGGTGCGCGTAGAGCAGCACCGCGTCCACGGTGAAGGGGTCTATCTTCCACTTCCACCAGTCGCCGCGCTTGCGTCCCGTCAGGTACGCCGAGTCGAGGCGTTTGATCATGAAGCCCTCGACGTTGCGCTCGCGGGCCTGGTCGCGCAGCTTCGCCAGCTCGTCCCACGACTCCGCCTTCACGGCGGGGGAGAGGGGGACGCGGGGCCTGTCCTTCAGCAGCGCTTCCAGCTTCGCGCGCCGCTCGCGCAGGGGGCGCTCGCGCAGGTCCTTTCCCTCCAGCTCCAGCAGGTCGTAGACGATGAAGGCCGCGGGGGCCTCCGCCAGCACCTTGGGCGTCAGCTTCTGCCGGCCGATGCGCCGCTGCAGCTGGGCGAAGGGCAGGGGCCGGCCATTCTCATAGGCCAGCACCTCGCCATCCAGCACCGTGCCCTCTGGCAGCGCCGCGGCGGCCTCGGTGATTTCGGGGAAGCGCTCGGTGATGAGCTCCTCGCCGCGGCTCCACAGGTAAACGCCGCCCTGACGGCGGATGAGCTGGCCGCGGATGCCGTCCCACTTCCACTCCACCAGCCAGTCCTTCAGCTCCCCCAGCGACTCGGGCGGCTGCTCCAGTGGCGAGGCCAGATAGAAGGGATACGGCCGCGAGCGGTCCCCGTCCGACACGTCCGGTGACACGAGCTGCTTGAAGAAGGCCGGCGTGGGTTTCCACGTCCCCATCAGCCGGTGCGCCACGCTGGGCGGTGGCAGCCCCGCCACCTGCGCCACCGCGCGAATCACCAGCGTCGCGGAGACGCCCACGCGCAGCTCGCCGGTGAGCATCTTGTTGAGCAGGAACAGCTCCCGCCGGGGCATCACCTTCCACCAGGACACCACCCGCTCGCGCTGCTCGACGGCGTCCAAGTCCCGCAGGGGCAGGAGCCGCTGCTCCAGCCAGACGGACAGCGGCAGCTCCTCGGGCTCGGCCGGGCGCTCCAGGCCATCGAGGAGCAGGGCAATCACCTCCGCCAGGTCTCCCACGGAGGCGTAGACCTCCGCGAAGAGCCAGTCGGGGATGCCCGTCAGCTCCTGCGTCCACCCCACCAGCAGCTTCGTGGTGAGCAGCCGCTTCAGCTTCTGGCCCGTGAGGAAGTACAGCGCCCACGCCGCGTCCTCGGGCGGCGCTTCCTTGAAGTAGCGCACCAGCGCCTCCACCTTCGCGTTGGTGGACGTCGTCTGGTCCAGCGCTTCGTAGAGGTCCGCGAGCCGCCTCACGCGTCAGTCCTCCGCCTCGCCCTCGAAGGGCGTTGCCAGGGGGGCGGCGTCCACGCCCTTGTCGCGCAGGTAGTGCGCCAACGGGTCCGTGTAGCCGTGCGTCACCAGCACCCGCTCCGCGCGCGTGTCCGCCACCGTGCGCAGCAGGTCCGGCCAGTCCGCGTGGTCCGACAGCACGAAGCCCCGGTCGAACCCGCGACGCCGCCGGTTGCCCCGCACCCGCATCCACCCGGACGCGAAGCCCGTCTCGTGCTCCCCGAAGCGGCGCATCCACGTGGAGCCCCCCGCGCTGGGCGGCGCCAGCACCAGCGCGCCCGCGAAGGACGTGCCCTTCTCCACCTCGGACACGAGCTGCGTGGGGAGCATCTTCACGCCCGCCTCGCGGTAGACGGCCACGAGGCTGTTGAGCGCCCCGTGCACGTACGCCGGCCGGTCTGTCAGCCGCGCCAGCTCCGCGAGGATGCGCTGCGCCTTGCCCAGCGCGTAGCAGAACAGCACCGCGGAGCGGCCCACGGCGCGGTTGGCGTCCCACCAGCGCAGGATGTCCTCGGCCACGAGGCGCGTGTCGTCCCAGCGGTAGATGGGCAGGCCGAAGGTGGCCTCGGTGATGAAGGTGTTGCAGCGCACCACCTCGAAGGGCTCGCACGTGGGGTCCGGCGCGCGCTTGTAGTCGCCGGAGACGACCCACACCTCGCCCTGGTGCTCGATGCGAATCTGCGCGCTGCCCAGCACGTGGCCCGCGGGATGGAAGCTGACGGTGACGTCGTTGATGCGCAGCCGCTCGCCGTAAGGCAGGGTGTCGATAGCGGAGTCGGCGCCCAGCCGCCGGTGCAGCAGTCCCTCGCCTGTTCGGGCGCCGAGGTAGCGGCGGCTGCCGCCCCGGGCGTGGTCCCCATGCGCGTGGGTGATGAGTGCCCGCTCCACCGGGTGCCACGGGTCGATGTGGAAGTCGCCTGGCGCGCAGTAGAGCCCCTGCGGCGTCACGGTGATGAGCGGCGGTCTGTCCTGGAAGGGATAGGAGGCGCTCAAAGCTCCATTCAGATAGCGAGGCGTCCCGATGGAGGCCACCCGAGGTGTGGGTCCACCGGACGGGGCGTTGCCCCCTGGGCTGCTCCCTTGACACGCCCGCGTCAATGACAGGCCCAGGCCACCTTCCGGGACTCCGGGGCCCCTTGGACGGCGCTTCCGGACGGGGGATAACCCCGGGACCTCGCATCTGGACGGTCTCACATGACGCCTGCCCTCTTGCTGTCGCTCGTGCTCTCCCAGGCACCCGCCGAATCGATTCACTACACCGCCCCCGCTTCCGAGGAGGAAGGGGCGAAGCCCGCGGCAGACGGTTACGACTTCACGGTGTGGGAGCCGACCGGCAAGCAGGCGAAGCACTTCATCGGCGTGGACGAGGCGAACCTCCGCGAGACGCCCACCGCGGACGGGCCCGTCGTCACCACCCTGCCGCTGGGCGCCAACGTGCGCGTGTTGGAGCGCGGCCAGGAGCGGCAGAAGGTGGGCGAGTACGTCAACCACTGGTACCGCGTGGAGTACTTCGACACCAAGGGCACCCCGGACACGAACGACGACGCGCCCGTCCGGGGCTGGGTGTTCGGCAACACGCTCACGCCCTTCCGCTTCGAGGCGGACTTCGACGGCGACGGCGAGCTGGAGGTCGCCACGGTGGTGATGAGCGCGGACTTCAAGATTCGCGTCCGCGTCCTGGAGCCCAACGTCAAGCCGCCCCGCCGCGTCAGCAGCGTGGACCTCACGCCCTCCGGACAGGGCTACCTGAGCGTGAAGGGCGGACCGGCGACCGTGCGGCTCGTCGCCGCGAAGACGGCGGGCCTGCCGCTGGTGCAGGTGGACTCGGCGCCCGAGGCGTGCGGCGACTTCAGCACCGGGTACGTGAGCTACACGGTGCCGGGCAACAAGAAGGGCGTGCTCGGCAAGGCGAAGGTGGCGCTGGAGCTGGCCGGCCTGTCGGACGCGCCCAACTACTCCGAGTACAAGGTTTCATTCCAGCCGAAGCAGAAGGGCCTCACGGTGGTGCGGACGAACACCGAGGAGGACGAGTCCGAAAAGACGACGAAGACGACGGAACGCACGCGGTACAAGCTGGTGGACGGTGTCTTCTCGGAAGTGAAGCCCGCGGGTTCCGCGGTGGCCGAGACACAGCCCTAGAAGGGCAGAGCCAATCATGAAGATGGATGCACAGGAGCGGAAGGCGGCGTACCGGCAGCTCGCGGAGAAGGGCCAGTCGGTGCCCGTCTCGGTGGAGCTGCCGGCGGACCTGGATACGCCGCTGTCGGCATACCTGAAGCTGGGCGGAGGCTCGCACGGCTTCATCCTCGAGTCCTGCTACGGCGGCGAGCGCTTCGGGCGCTACAGCCACGTGGGGGCGCATGCGGCGGGCCGCGTGCGGCTGGACGCGAAGGGGGCCACGCTGTGGCGTGGCTCGCGCGAGGAGCGCCGCGAGGGCAAGCCGCTGGACGTGCTGCGCGCGCTGTGGCGCGAGCTGGCCGTGGCCCGGCTTCCCGGCGAGGCCCCGTTCCTGGGCGGGTTGGTGGGGTACATGGGTTACAACTGCATCTCGTGGTTGGAGCCCACCGTGCCGGACCGGCACCCGCGCGACATCTCCTATCCGGACTCGGAATGGCTGGTGTGCGAGGACTTCGTCACCCACGACACGCGCACCGGCACGCTCAAGGCCACCGCCATCGCCCGGCCTTCGCTGCACGGCAGCGTGGCGGGCGCGCTGAAGGACGCCGAGGAGCGCGCGCAGGCCATCGCGGACAAGCTGCTCAAGCCGCTGCCTCCGGAGGCGTATGCGCCGGCCCCGCGCATGAAGGGAGCCACCGAAACCACGGCGTGCTGGGACCGCGCCGGCTACGAGGCCGCGGTGGAGCGCGCGAAGGAGTACATCCGCGCCGGAGACATCTTCCAGGTGGTGCTCGCGCGGCGGTTCGAGGCGCGCGGCGCGCCGCCGCCGCTGTCCCTGTACCGGGCGCTGCGGCGGGTGAATCCGTCGCCGTATCTCTTCCTGGTGGAGCTGGGCGAGGCCCGCGCGCTGGTGGGCGCGTCCCCGGAGCTGCTGGTGCAGGTGCGTGACGGCGATGTGGTGGTGCGGCCCATCGCGGGCACTCGCCGCCGCGGCGCCACCGAGGCCGAGGACCTGGCGCTGGAGAAGGAGCTGCTCGCGGACGAGAAGGAGCTGGCCGAGCACGTGATGCTGGTGGACCTGGGCCGCAACGACGTGGGCCGCGTGGCGGCGCCCGGGACGGTGCGCGTCGAGGACATGAAGGTCATCGAGCGCTACAGCCACGTGATGCACATCGTGTCGCAGGTGCGCGGGAAGCTGGACCCGAAGTACGACGCGCTGGACGCGCTGGCGAGCACGTTCCCCGCGGGCACGGTGTCCGGGGCGCCGAAGATTCGCGCGATGCAGATCATCGACGAGCTGGAGGTGCAGCGCCGTGGGCCCTACTCGGGCGCCGTGGGCTACCTGTCCTTCTGCGGCACGCTCGACGTGGCGATTGCGCTGCGGACGTTCTTCGTGGACGGAGACCGGACGATGTGGACGGCCGGCGCGGGGCTGGTGGCGGACTCGGTGCCGTCGAAGGAGGCGGACGAGACGGAGGCCAAGGCGGGCGCCATGGCCGCCGCGCTCCGGCTGGCGCGTGAGGGAGGTGGGCGGTGATTCTCGTCATCGACAACTACGACTCGTTCACCTTCAACCTCGTGCAGCTGCTGTACACGCTGGGCGCCGAGGTGAAGGTGGTGCGCAATGACGACCTGGACGCCGCGGGTGTGGCGGCGGCCGGGGCCTCGCACCTGGTGATTTCTCCGGGCCCGTGCACGCCGCACGAGGCGGGGGTCAGCGTGGCGGCCATTGCCCAGTCCAAGGTCCCGGTGCTGGGCGTGTGCCTGGGGCACCAGTCCATTGGCGCGGCGTTCGGCGGGAAGGTGATTCGCGCGCCGGAGCCGGTGCACGGCAAGGCGGCGAACATCCGGCACGAGGACACGGGCGTGTTCACCGGGGTGAGCCAGGGCTTCCAGGCGGCGCGCTACCACTCGCTGGTGGTGGAGGCGTCGTCGCTGCCCGCGGAGCTGGAGGCCACCGCGTGGAGCCAGGACGGCCTCATCATGGCGCTGCGTCACCGCACGCGGCCCGTGGTGGGCTTCCAGTTCCATCCGGAGAGCGTGCTGACTCCGGAAGGGCCGAAGCTGGTGCGTAACTTCCTGGAGGGGCGGCTGTAGTCCTCACCCACGCAGGTGCGTGGTGTCGTTCCAGGTGACGATGACGGGCTGGGTACCGTCTCCATCCAGGCTGAGCACGCTGATGGAGGCGGTGCCGAGCATGAAGAGCCGCCCGTTGTCCGGCGGTAATCCCAGCCACCGCGCCGCCAGCACTCGCAGCAGGTGGCCGTGGGCGAAGACGAGCACGTCTCCCTTCACCGCGCGGACATCCGCGATGACACGGTCCACGCGGGCGCCCACGTCCGCCGCCGTCTCGCCGTTCGGGGCGCCGTCCTTCCACAGGGACCAGCCGGGGCGGTCCGCGCGGATGGCGTCCCCCGTGCGCCCCTCGTAGTCGCCGTAGTTCCACTCCATCAGGTCGGGCCGCCGCTTCGCCACGTCACCGAAGCCGGCCAGCGCGCACGTCTCGGCCGCGCGGCTCAGCGGGCTCGTCCACACCTCGGCGAAGCGCCACTCGCGCAGCGGCGCCGCGAGCAGCTCGCCCATCCTCCGCCCGTCGTCGAGCAGCGGGATGTCCGTGCGGCCCGTGTGCTGGCCACTGCGGCTCCACTCCGTCTCGCCGTGCCGGACGAGCACCAACTGGGGACCTCGGGTCTTCATGCCGCGCATCGTGCCAGAGGGCGCGCGCCGGAGCCTCGCGTTCCGCGGTCCCGAGCGCCCGAGGGTGGACATTCCGCGCGGGAGGGAGGTGGCAGGTCCGTGATGCGTGGCAGCCTCGCGGGGTTGCGTTCCGTCCCCCTTCCCGGAGACACACCCATGCGCTTCACCTTCTCGCTGCCGCTCATCCCCACGGTGCTTGTCGCGCTCCTGCTGACGCTGACGGGCCATGCCCAGACGCCGGCCGGCAAGCAGACGCCGCCCGCGCACCTGACCCAGGGCACGCTGCTGCTGACCATCTTCATGCGGCATGACCAGGGCAAGACGGTGGATGAAATCAACGCCCACCTCGACCGCACTGGCTTCCGGAAGAGCTTCCCGCCCCCGGGCGTCGAAGTCGTGTCCTGGTACGTGATGATGGGCGTGGGGCAGGTCGTCACCGTGCGCCTGCCGCCCGAGAAGCTGCGCGACGTGAATCTCGCCTTCGAGAAGGGCGCGTGGGGCGCGTTCCGCACGGAGTTCTACGCCACCTACGACTACCGCCCCATCTGGGAGAAGGCGCGCGCTGGCGGCCAGTGAGGGCACCGCGGAGGAGGGCAGGGGAGCCCCGCCCTCCTACCGCTGCCTTCAGCGCTTCAGCCCGCGCTTGATGCTGGCGCAGAGCGCCTTCGCCGCGCCCGGCCCGTCCGCGTGCGCCGCGCGCACCAGCGCGCTGCCCACCACGACTCCGTCCGCGTGCGCCACCAGAGTGCGCGCCTGCTCCTCGGTGGAGATGCCGAAGCCCGCCACCACCGGCACCGGCGACGCCTTGCGCACCAGGTCCAGCCGCTGCGACAGGTCCGGCGGCAGCTCCGCCCGCATGCCCGTCACACCCGCCACGGACACGCAGTACACGAAGCCCCGCGCATCCTTCGCGATGGCCTGCGCCCGCGCCGGCGGCGTCGTCGGCGCGCACAGCGGCACCAGGTCCACCCCCGCCGCGTCGAACGAAGCCCGCAGCCCCGCGCTCTCCTCGGGGGGCAGGTCCGGGAGAATCGCTCCCGACACGCCCCGCTCGCGCGCCAGCTTCGCGAAGCGCTCCTCGCCCATGGCCATGACGACGTTGACGTACGTCATGATGACCAGCGGCGTCTCCGGGCAGCGCTTGTGCACCTCCGGCACCACCTCGTCCAGCACGCGCTTCAGCGTGGAGCCGGCCTTCAGCGCCCGCTCGGACGCGCCCTGGATGACGGGCCCGTCGGCGATGGGGTCGCTGAACGCCACGCCAATCTCCACGATGTCCGCGCCACCCTCCACCAGCGCGGTGAACACGTCCACCGAGCGCGGCAGGTCCGGGTCGCCCGCCATGGCATACGCCACCAGCGCGCCCTCGCCGCGCGCCTTCGCCCTCGCGAACGTCTTCGCAATCTCGCCGCTCACGCCTTCACCCCCACCGGCGGCGGCACGCCCCGCGCGGAAATCGTCGCCACGTCCTTGTCGCCGCGGCCCGACAGGTTGATGACCAGGTACTTCCCACGGCCCAGCTCGCGGGCCAGATCACGGCCGCGCGCGAAGGCGTGGGACGTCTCCAGCGCCGGGAGGATGCCCTCGGTGCGCGCCACCTCGTAGAAGGCCGCCAGCGCCTCGTCGTCCGTCGCCGTGCGCACCTCCATCCGCCCCGTCTTCACCAGGTGCGCCAATTCCGGCCCCACGCCCGGGTAGTCCAGGCCCGCCGAGATGCTGTGCGCCTCCTGAATCTGTCCGTCCGCGTCCTGCAGCACCAGCGAGCGCGAGCCGTGCAGCACGCCCTCCGTGCCCAGCGTCAGCGACGCGCCGTGCTGGCCCGAGTCCAGCCCGTGGCCTCCGGCCTCCACGCCCACCAGCCGCACGCCCTTGTCACCGATGAACGGGTGCAGCACGCCAATCGCATTCGAGCCGCCACCCACGCACGCGATGATGGCGTCCGGCAGCTTGCCGAAGGCCGCCTGCGCCTGCGTCCGCAGCTCCTTGCCGATGACGGCCTGGAAGTCGCGGACAATCGTCGGGTACGGGTGCGGCCCCGCCGCGCTGCCGATGACGTAGTGCGTGTCCGACACCTGCGACACCCAGGTGCGCATGGCCTCGTTCATCGCGTCCTTCAGCGTGCGCGAGCCGGACTCCACCGGCCGCACCACCGCGCCCAGCGCGCGCATGCGGAAGACGTTGAGCGACTGGCGCTCCACGTCCAGCGCGCCCATGTACACCTCGCAGGGCAGGCCGAAGAGGGCGCACGCGGTGGCCGTGGCCACGCCGTGCTGGCCCGCGCCCGTCTCCGCGATGATGCGCTTCTTCCCCATCCGCTTGGCCAGCAGCACCTGGCCCACGGTGTTGTTGATTTTGTGCGCGCCCGTGTGCGCCAGATCCTCGCGCTTGAGCCACACCTCCGCGCCGCCCCAGGACTCCGTGAGCCGGCGGGCGGGCGTCAGCGTCGTGGGCCGCCCCACGAACTCCTTCAGCACCCGCGTCACTTCCTCACCGAAGCTCGGGTCCGCGCTCGCCTTCGCGTAGGCCTCTTCCAACTCCATCAGCGCCGGCACCAGCGTCTCCGGCACGTAGCGTCCGCCGTAGCGCCCGAAGCGTCCGACGGGGGTCTCCGTGGTCATCTCTCACTCCCAGAGGTTGATGGACTTCGCGAGCCGCACGAAGGCGCGCACCGCGTCCAGGTCCTTGATGCCAGGGGCCGACTCCACCCCACTGGCCACATCCACACCGTACGGCCGCGTCGCGCGCACCGCCTCGGCCACGTTGGACGGCTTCAGGCCGCCCGCCACCAGCACCGGCACGCCGCTCCCGGAGAGCTGCGCCACCAGCGACCAGTCGAAGCCGACGCCACCGCCGCCATACCCCGGAGCCGCCCCGTCCAGCAGCAGCCCCGCCACATCTCCCACGCCGAGGTACTCACGCGCGCGCGCCACGTCCTCCGGCCCGCGCACCCGCAGGGCCTTGATGACGGGCACCCCATAGCCCGAGCACGCCGCCGGCGGCTCGTCGCCATGGAGCTGCACCACCGTGAGGCCGCACTCGCGCACCTTCGCCCGGATGTCGTCCGCGCCCGCGTTGACGAACACGCCCACCACCGCGCCCAGGGGAGGGCGGGTGGCGGCCAGCGCGGCGGCCGTGGCCACGTCCACGCAGCGCGGAGACTTCGCGTAGAAGTTGAGGCCGAGCGCGTCCGCGCCCGCCTCCCACGCCGCCTTCGCGTCCTCCAGGCGGGTGACTCCGCACACCTTCACCCGGACGCTCACGCGGACACCTCCATGCCGGGGAGACGCCTCGGTGCCCGCCGGGATTCCACCTGCCTCACCCGGACGCTCACAAGGCCTCCATGCCAGGCAGCCGCCTCGGTGCCCGTCCGGATTCCGCCTTCCTCACCCGGACGCTCACGAGGCCTCCACGCCGAGCAGCCGCCGCAGCGCCCGCCCGGGCTCCGGCTCGCGCAGGAGGGACTCGCCCACCAGCACCGAGTCCGCGCCCGCCTCCCGCGCCGCCAGCAGGTCCGCGAGCGTCTTCAGCCCGCTCTCGGCCACCAGCGCCCGGGAGCGCGAGCGCAGCCGCGGCATCACCCGCAGCGCCGTGCCCGTGTCCGTCTTCAGCGTGGCGAGGTTGCGGTTGTTGATGCCCACCAGCTCGGCGCCCGCGGCCAGCGCGCGCTCGGCGTGCGCCTCCGTGTGCGCCTCCACCAGCGCGGCCACCCGCACCTCGCGCGCGGCGACGACCATCTCCCGCAGCTCGCCGTCCTCCAGCGCGTCCGCGATGAGCAGCACCGCGTCCGCGCCCCACAGCGCGCTCTCCTCCACCTCGCGCGCGGCGACGAGGAAGTCCTTGCGCAGCACCGGCACGGATACCGCCGCCCGCACCGCCACCAGGTCTTCCAGACCGCCGCCGAAGTCCGGCCCGTCCGTCAGCACGCTGATGGCGCTGGCCCCCGCGGCCTCGTAGGCCCGGGCCACCGCCACCACGTCCGCGTGCGGAAACGCGCCGCCCGAGGGGCTCTTGCGCTTCACCTCCGCGATGACGCTCACCGGCCGCCCCGGCACCTTCGCAATCAGGGCCCCGGCGAAGTCCCGCGGCGCCGGACGCGGGCGCGGCGCCATGGGCGGACGCACGGCCAGCTCCCGGCGCTTGCGCGCCATGATGAGGTCCAGCGTCCCGGGGGCCGCTACACCTTCCCGTGGGCCCCCGCTCACGACGTGGCCCCGTGGATGAGCGCGGCGAGCTTGCTCGCGGCCGAGCCCGAGTCGATGGCGTGCTCCGCCTTCCGCACGCCCTCGCGCAGGTCCTCCGCGTGGCCCACCACCACCAGCGCCGCCGCCGCGTTGAGCAGCACCGCCGTGCGCAGCCCGGAGCGCTCGCCCTGCAACAGCGAGCGCAGCCGCTTCGCGTTCTCCTCCGCGTCGCCACCAGCAATGGCCTCGCGGGGCACCACCTCCAGCCCCGCGTCCTCCGGCGTCACCGTGAAGGTGCGGACGCTGCCGTCCTCGCGCAGCTCCGCCACCCGCGTCGGAGCGCAGGGGGAGATTTCGTCCAGGCCGTCGTCGCCGTGCACCACCCACGCGCGGCGGCTGCCCAGCCGCCCCAGCACCCGCGCCGTCTGCTCCACGCGGTTGCCATCGAAGGTGCCCAGCAGCTGGTAGCGCGCGCCGGCCGGGTTGGTCAGCGGGCCCAGCAGGTTGAACACGCTGTGGAAGCCCATGTCCCGCCGCGCCTGCGCCACGTGCTTCAGGGCACTGTGGTGCGAGGGCGCGAAGAGGAAGCCCACCCCGTGCTCGTCGATGTCCTTCGCCACGCGGTCGTGCGGGCGCTCCATGGAGACGCCCAGCGCCGCCAGCACGTCCGCGCTGCCGCAGCGGCTGGAGACGGCGCGGTTGCCGTGCTTGGCCACCGTCACCCCCGCCCCGGCGGCCACGAAGGCCACCGCGGTGGAGATGTTGAAGGTGTGCGCCCCGTCACCCCCGGTACCGCAGGTGTCGAGCACCACCTCCGCCCGGGGAGACAGCTTCGCCGCGCAGGCCCGCATGGCCTCCGCCGCGCCGAGGATTTCGTCCTCCGTCTCCCCCTTCATCTTGAGCGCCGTCGCGAGCGCGCCCACCTGGGCAGGCGACGCCTCTCCCGCGAGCATCAGGCCCATGATGCGGGCCATCTCCTCGCGGGTGAGGTCGCGCCGGCCCACGACCTTGCCCAGCGCATCTTTGAGCGTCATGGCCTACCCCAGCTGGACGACTTCGCGGCCCATCGCCTGGGCGATGGCGCGAACCTCGTGCATGGCCTTCTCGAACTCGGGGAAGTCCAACGACTGGAAGCCGTCCGACTTCGCGCACGGAGGGTTCGGGTGCACCTCGACGATGATGCCGTCGGCGCCCACCGCCGTGGCCGCCCGCATCATCGCCGGCACCGCCTTGCGCACGCCGATGCCGTGCGACGGGTCCACGAACACGGGCAGGTGCGACAGCTGCTTGAGCATGGGCACCGCGTTGAGGTCCAGCGTGTTGCGCGTCATCGTCTCGAAGGTGCGGATGCCGCGCTCGCAGAGGATGACCTGCGTGTTGCCGCGGGCGACGATGTACTCGGCCGCCATCAAGAGTTCCTTGATGGTGGCGCTGATGCCGCGCTTGAGGAGCACCGGCTTGCGGCGCTCGCCCACCGCCTCCAGGAGGCTGAAGTTCTGCATGTTGCGCGCGCCAATCTGGAGGATGTCCGTGTGCTCGCACACCGCGTCCAGCGTGGCGGTGTCCTTCACCTCGGTGGTGACGAGCAGACCCGTCTCCTTGCGCGCCTCGGCCAGCAGGGCCAGGCCGTCACCCTTGAGGCCCTGGAACTCGTAGGGGCTGGTGCGGGGCTTGAACGCGCCGCCGCGCAGCATGGTGGCGCCCGCCTTCTTCACCGCGTGGGCGGTGGACAGAATCTGCTCGCGCGACTCCACCGAGCACGGGCCGGCGATGACGTGGAACGCCGCGCCGCCAAGGGTCAGGCCCCCGAGCTGGACGACGGTGTTGTCTGGCTTCACCTCGCGGCTGACGAGCTTGAACGGCTGGGAGATGGGCACCGCGTCCGCGACGCCGGGCAGCACGCGGAAGGGCTCCGGCTCCACCGCGCCCGGGTTGCCGGTGATGCCGATGGCGGTGCGGGTTCCCCCTGGAATCGCGTGCGGTTGCCAGCCACGACGGCGGATCTCGTCGTTCACACGCTCGATGTCCTGGGCCGTCGCGTCGGGTCGCATCACGATCAACATGGGGATTCCTGCTCTCTCTCCGAGTGAAGGCACCGGAAGGATTCCGGCACCGGGCAGACAGGCTAACGGGCACGCTGACACCCTTCAGCAACAAGTGTCCGTCACCCGCAAACCCGCAATCAGTCTCCCTTGTGCCCGGGATGCAGTTCAAGCCACGGTGCCCGGTTTTCCGGTGCATGTAGGAGGGTGAGTGTCGAACCCTGATGTGATTGTCGTGGGTGCAGGGCTCGCCGGGCTGGCGTGCGCGCGGGCGCTCGTGGCCTCGCGGGTGAAGGTTCTTCTTCTGGAAGGAGGAGACGCACCCGGAGGCAGGGTTCGCACCGACGGGCATGAGGGGTTCCTTCTAGACCGTGGCTTCCAGGTGTACCTGACCGCCTACCCGGAGGGCCGGCGTTCGTTGGACCACGGAGCATTGGGCCTGCGCCGTTTCACTCCGGGCGCGAAAGTGTGGCGTGGCGGGCGGCTCCACACGGTGGCGGATCCGCTACGGCGGCCGGGGATGGCGCTGTCGCATCTCTTCGGTGAGCCGGGCACCTTCGGGGACAAGCTGCGCGTGCTGGAGCTGCGGCAGCTGTCGGTGTCCGGCGAGCTGGAGGACGTGTGGCACCGTCCGCAGCGCGCGTCGCTGCGGTACCTGCGGGAGCTGGGCTTCACGGACGAGATGCTGGAGGGCTTCCTGCGGCCGTTCTTCGCGGGCATCTTCCTGGAGCGCGAGCTGGACACGTCGAGCCGGTTCCTCGAGTTCGTCTTCCGCATGTTCGCCACGGGGGACACGACGGTGCCCGAGCGGGGCATGGGCGCCATCCCCGAGCAGCTCGCCGCGGGCCTGCCCTCGGGCACGCTGCGGATGCGCTCGCCGGTGGGGGAGGTGTGGGGCCACCGCGTGCGGCTGGCGGACGGCGAGACGATTGGCGCGAAGGCGGTGGTGGTGGCCACGGACCCC
Source organism: Pyxidicoccus fallax (assembly GCF_012933655.1). Classification (GTDB taxonomy): domain Bacteria; phylum Myxococcota; class Myxococcia; order Myxococcales; family Myxococcaceae; genus Myxococcus; species Myxococcus fallax. The sequence continues at coordinate 25,769 of NZ_JABBJJ010000037.1, forward strand.
GCGAGCGCGGTGGGGCTGTTGCCCGGGATGCTCGCGCCCCGGATGAACCGCGTGACGTGCCTGTACTTCGCCGCGCCGGAGCCGCCGGTGACGGGGCCGTGGTTGGTGCTGAACGGGGAGGGCCGGGGCGTGGTGAACAACGTGGCGGTGATGAGCGAGGTGTCACCCGCCTACGCGCCCTCGGGACAGTCGCTCGTGTCGGTGTCCGTGCTGGGCGAGTGGCTGGACACCGCGGCCCTGGAGGCCCGCGTGCGCGAGGAGCTGAGCGGCTGGTTCGGCACGGCGGTGTCCGCGTGGCGGCACCTGCGCACGTATGTCATTCCGCGCGCGCTCCCCTCTCAGCTCCCCGAGGCGCTGGAGCCACCGCGCCGCCCGGTGCGGCTGTCTCCGGGGCTGTATGTTTGTGGAGATCACCGCGACAATGCCTCCATCGACGGAGCCCTGGGCTCCGGCCGGCGCGCGGCGGAGGCCGTGCTCTTCGACTTGGGGCGCTGAATGAGACCGACCCGCATCGCCGTGTTCCTCCTGGGCGCCGCCCTGACGTTGGCCGGCTGCAGGTCGTCCGCGACTCCACAGACGCCCGCCGCCGCGCCGGATGCTGGAGGCTCGGAGCGGCCGGGACTCCAGCCGGTGTCCGCGTTCGACGGCATCTCCGACAGGACGGCTCGCTCCGTCGCGCTCTTCGTCGAGGCCGGACGGGTGATTGCGCATCCTCGCTGCGTCAACTGCCACCCCGCGGATGGCGTGCCCCGGCAGGGAATGGAGCAGCGGCTCCACGTGCCGAAGGTGCAGGGCGGCGCGGACGGCCACGGGACGGCGGGCCTGCCCTGCACCGGGTGCCACCAGCAGGCCAATACGCAGCTGGTGGGCGCGACACTCCGGAGCATCCCCGGCAATCCGAAGTGGGCGCTGGCGCCCGCGGAGATGGCGTGGGTGGGCAAATCCCTGGGTGAGATCTGCGAGCAGCTCAAGGACCCGAAGCGCAATGGCGGCAAGTCCCTGGAGCAGCTCCATCACCACATGGCCGAGGACGTGCTCGTCGGCTGGGGCTGGGACCCGGGGCCGGGCCTCCAGCCCGTTCCTGGCACCCAGGCCCAGCTCGGCGCGCTCATCCGGGCGTGGATGGACACCGGCGCCGCGTGCCCCAGGCCCTGAGCGAGGTTCCAGGCATCAGGGGCCAGGGGCCTCGCTCGCGTGGTCAGTCAGGCTGGTAGACAGCGTGGAGCGAGAACCCCGGCGCTCGCAATCGCTGGGCTGCATCACCAAGGGGCATTGTCAGACACAAGTCTGACCATGTCATCCATGATCGCCTGTCGGAGATCCAGGAGATCATCACTGGATGGATCTTCAATCCTCCGGATTGCATCATGGCTGGCGCCAGTCCTATCAATCACCTTCCACTCGGGCCCCCCGCCATGCTGGCCGTACTCCGTGTACTGATTGCAAGCCTCCTTCAGGCCACGAGTGCGCAGCAAGAACTTGAGGTATCTATCAACCGTCTGTCGATTGGCTGAGCATGTATTCCCGAAGGAGATCGCCTCCTTCAGGGTGGAGAATTGCAGAACGGAAAAGTGCTCATCCTTCGATAGATCCGTGAATTTGGACATAAGACGCTCTGCGGTCAGAACATGCCGTTGGGGCTGCTCGTCTTCTGGGGATTCATTCGCGACGCACCGAACGCGGCACCTGCGCGGCGAATCGGAAACCTGATTTCACCTTGATTAATGGTTGGTCAAGCTTTCCAGTCAGGTAGCACTGGCCTGTTCCTGACGTCAATGCGGTGCCAGTCGTCCAGACGAGCACCCTGGCGCGGAGGGCAAGCTGCCGACAGCTCGTAGCCTGGGCCATGGCGTCTACGTGGCGCCTGGCGGCCCCTGGGCTGCTCTGCAAGCAAGAGCGTTGCGTGACTGTCTCTAGCCCTGCTTGCCTGAAGCGGCCAGTCGCTCTGGCGTGAGCGGCAGGTCGCGCACCCGCACGCCTGTCGCATCGAAGACGGCGTTGGCCAGGGCCGCGGCCGTGGGGCCCTGGGCGGCCTCGCCCGCGCCGAGGAATGGCTCTCCGGGCCGGTCGATGAGCGCGACGTCCACGGGTGGCACCTCCGAGAAGGTGAGGATGGGGTAGGTGCTCCAGTCGCGCGAGAGCACGCGGCGCGCGTCGTACCGGACCGCCTCCTTCAGGCTCCAGCTCAGCGACTGGATGAGTCCGCCCTCGAGCTGGTTGACGAGCCCGTCCGGATTCACCACCTCGCCCGCGTCGGCGGCCAGCACGGCGCGGAGGACGCGCACGGCGCGCGTCTTCGGGTCGACGGAGACTTCCACGCAGACGGCGCAGTAGCTCGCGAGGTTCTTGTAGCGGGCGAAGCCGATGCCGCGCCCACGTCCCGGCGGGCGCGGGGCGGGCGACCAGCCGAAGCGCTCCGCGGCCTTCAGGATGACGGCCCTGGCCCGGGCGTCCTGGAGCTGGCGGAGCCGGAAGTCGACCGGGTCCGCGCCCGCCGCGTGCGCCAGCTCGTCCATGAAGGACTCGATGGCGAAGACGTTGCCATACGCGCCGAGCGCTCGCATGGAGGAGACCCGCAGCGGCATCCGCGGCACGAAGTGGGTGGTCACCTTCCGGCCCGGAAAGGCATACAGCGGAATGGCGTTGCGGTCGGCGGCGTAGCTCGGCGGTCCTCCATTCCGCGGGACGGGCATGCGGAAGGGCGACGCCCGGGAGCGGCCCGCCAGCAGGTTGCCGGGGTTTCCTCCGGGGCGCGTGCCATGAGGCATGGACCAGAGCTCGTAATCCCAGTCGAGCACGTCGCCCCGGTCGCTCACCCCGGCGCGCACCTTCATCACCATCGCCGAGCCATAGGGCTCGCACGCATGTTCGTCCTCGCGGGACCACTGCACACGGACGGCGCGGCCCGGCAGCGCGTGCGCCAGGAGCGCGGCATCCGCGGCGGCATCATCCGCGCCGTTGTGTCCGTAGCAGCCCGAGCCTTGAAGATGCCGGCCATGCACCTTGTCCGTCGGCAGGCGAAGCATCCTCGCGATGGCCTCCGTGGTGTCGAAGATGCTCTGGCTGTGGCTGTGGACCGTGAGGACGTCGCCGTCCCACTCCGCCACCGCGCACGACGGGCCAATGGCTCCGTGCATCTGGTAGGGCCGGCGGTAGCGCGCCTCCACGGTGCGCGCCGAGGCCTCGTCCGTCGGACGTGGGGTGTCCTCGATGACGGTGTCCTGCGTGGGCTGCTCCAGCAGCCAGGCGTGCACGTCCACGGGCAAGGCCTCCTGCTCGCGCCAGCGGGCGGTCTCCGCGAGGCTCGCGGCGGCCTTGATGGCCAGCCACTCGCGGGTCGCGATGACGGCCAGGAAGTCCCCGTCGCGCACCACCTTCAGCACGCCCGGCAGGCCCTCCACGCGCGCCGTGTCCACCTCGACGAGGCTCGCTCCCGGGGAGGGCGCCCGGACGACGCGGCCGTGCACCAGCGTGTCGGAGCGGAAGTCCTGCACGAAGACGGGCTCGCCCATCACCTTGGCCGGCAGGTCCACGCGGGGCACCGGACGGCCGATGTAGCGGCGCTCGCCAGGGGGCTTGGGGGACACGGTGCCGGTGGCCTCCCGGTTGAGCGACTTGCCCCCCATGAGGCTCCAGTAGGTGACGGAGCGTCCGCCGGGCGCGGTGATGAGCCCATCCTTGACGCGCAGCCGCGACGCCTTCACGCCCAGGTGCTGGCCGGCCATCTCCAGCAGCAGGGCCCGGGCCTCGGCGGCGGCATGGCGCACCGCCGTGCCGCTCTCGGGCATGGACATGCTGCCGGCCGTGGTGCCCTCGTCCGGCGAGCGCACCGTGTCACCGGAGACGAGGGTCAGCCGTGAGAAGTCGACGTCCAGCTCGTCCGCGCAAATCTGTCCCAGCGCCGTCAGCACGCCCTGGCCGAGCTCCACCTTGCCCGTCTTCAGGGTGACGACGCCGTCCGCGCTGATTTCGAGCCACGCGTCGAGCCGCGGGTGGGCCCGCAGGCTTCTCGGCAGCCCTCCGGGACGCGGTGCCGCGCCGAGCGCGTGCGGCCCCATCAGCGAGAAGGCCAGCACCAGCGAGCCCTTGAGCACGGTGCGGCGGTCCACGGGCGTGCTCATTTCGCCAGCTCCGCCGCGGCACGCTGGATGGCGCGCACGATGCGGTTGTGCGAACCGCACCGGCACAGGTTGGCGTCCAGCGCGGTGCGAATCTCCGCCTCGGAGGGGCGGGGCTTCTCCCGCAGCAGCGCCGCCGCCGCCATCAGCATGCCGGGGATGCAGTAGGCGCACTGGCCCGCCTGCTCGGCCAGGAAGGCCTTCTGAAGGGGATGCGGTGCCCCATCGGGAGCCCGGAGGCCCTCCAGCGTGGTCAGCTCCCGGCCGCCGAGGCGTGCCGCCGGAACGACGCAGGAGCGCAGCGAGGTCCCGTTGCTCAGGACGGTGCACGCGCCGCACTGGCCGACACCGCAGCCGTACTTCGCGCCGTTGAGTCCCAGCTCGTCCCGCAGCACGTACAGCAGGGGCGTGTCTTCCGGGACGTCGACGGTGTGGGCCCTGCCATTGACTTTCAGCGTGAAGGACATGGAACGCGCTCCTCTCCGGGCAGCGTACCGCGCTCCGAGGCATGATGCCGGTCCCATGTCCCAGCTCACTCTCAAGCTTCGCGACCTGAACAGCTCCATGGTGATGGCGTGGCGCCGGGCCTTCCTCCACTGCGAAGGCGTGGAGGTTTCCGGCGGCGACATCTTCGACGAGCGCGCGGATGCCATCGTCAGTCCGGCCAACAGCTTCGGCTACATGGATGGCGGCATCGACCTCGTCTACAGCCAGTACTTCGGCTGGGACCTCCAGCGGCGGCTCCAGGAATTGCTTCGCCAGGAGCACCACGGCGAGCTGCCCGTGGGCTCGGCGGTCATCATCGAGACCCGCCACGCGGAGATACCCTGGCTGGTGAGCGCCCCCACCATGCGCATCCCCATGGCCGTGCCCGACACGGTGAATGCCTGGCTGGCCTTCCGAGCCACGCTGCGCGCCGTGTTGGCGCACAACGCGGCGAATCCCTCGAAGCCCATCCGCAGTCTCCTGTGCCCCGGGCTGTGCACCGCCGTGGGCCGGATGCCGCCCGAGCGCGCCGCGCGGCAGATGCGCCATGCGTGGAACGTCGTCGTCCTCGGCGAGCCCTGGCCTCCGGCGACGCCCGGAAAGACGCTCCAGTCCCACTTCGACCTCATCGGGTGAGCCGCTCCTCGCGCGGTGTGTCAATCCCTCTCAGGTCGGGGACAAAAAGAAATCTGCTGTATTCTTGTAATTCAATGTTGTTTGGCGTCACCATGGTCCTCCCACGCCGTTTCGCCGAGGGGGTCCCATGGTTGAGAAGCGATTACGCGGTGCGCTGGGCCTTTCGTTGCTGTCATTGCTGACGGGTGCCTGCACCGAGGCCACGCCTCCCGGGAAGAGTGCCCGGGACGCGGAGGTCCGGAAGGCGTCCTCCTCCCTGGCGGAGGGCCTCCAGGTGGTGGCCACCGACTCGGGCGCCGTCCCCACCTTCATCACCGGCCCGCTGGGTGCAGTCCCGACGGGGGCCGAGGAGGTCCGCTCCCTCCAGGCGGAGCAGCTGTTGCCGGTGCTGGCGCGGGTGGCGCCGCTGTTCCGGCTGGCGCCGTCGCAGCTCTACCTGAAGAAGGCCTATGTCGGCTTCGACGGGGACGCGCACTTCCGCTACGGCGTGCGATTGAATGGCGTCGACGTGCTGGGCGCGGAGCTGCGCCTGCACGCGCGCGACGGTGCCGTCTTCGCCGCCAACACCAACGCTCGCGGAGACCTGCCCGCGCCGGAGCGGCCCGCCGTCACCGCCGAGGCCGCGGCCACCGCGGCGCGGGAGGACAAGGCGTCTCCCTCGGGGGCCACCGTGCACGGCGAGCCCCATCTCGTCTACTGGCGCGAGGGCAACGAGCTGGTGCTCGCGTACGAGGTCCGCGTCCAGGGCACGGGAGAGGACGGCGCGCCGGTGGATGACTCGGTGCTCGTCAACGCGCGGACGGGAGACGCGTTCCTGCACCTGGCCCACGTCCACTCCGCGCTGTACCGCCGGGTCTCCGACGGGAATGGCGGGCCGGGACGCATCGAGGGCTCGCCCCCTGTGGCCAACCCGCTGGTCAACATCGCCTATGACCACCTGGGCTCCGTCTACCAGTGCTACAGCAGCCTCTACGGACGCGACTCGTATGACGGCGCGGGCGCGCACCTCGTCAGCACCGTGTCGCGGGGCTCGCTCACGAATGCCTTCTGGAATGGCACGCAGCTCGTCCTGTCCGCGGGAGAGGGCGTGACGGACCTCCAGCTCTCCCGGGCCGTGGATGTGATGGCGCACGAGGTGACGCACGGCGTGACGGACCACTCGTCGGGCCTCATCTACTCGGGTGAGTCCGGCGGCCTGAACGAGTCCATCTCCGACATCTTCGGCGCCGTGTGCGAGTGGTACAGCAAGGGCAAGGTGGTGGACGCCAACACGTGGCTCTTCGCCGAGGACATCTGGACGCCGGACATCCCCGGTGACGCCCTGCGGTACATGCACGACCCCAAGCTGGATGGCGTCTCGCTGGACCGCTACGGCGATTACGCCTCGGGCACGGACGTGCACTACAGCTCGGGCATCTCCAACCTGGCCTTCTACCTGCTGTCGCAGGGCGGGGTGCATCCGCGCATTCCCAGCCAGACGCCCGTCGTGGGCATCGGCATCGAGAAGGCCGCGAGCATCTTCTACAAGGCCAACGTGGACCTGCTGCTGCCATCGTCCACGTTCGAGCAGGCGAAGCTCGCCACCGAGCAGGCCGCGCACCAGCTCGGCTACGACTCGGCGACCATGACCTCGGTCACCCGCTCATGGTGGGCCGTGCAGGTGGGCCTGCCCACCATCCCGCCGCCCCTGCCCGTGCTGGAGAAGGACATCGCCGTCGAGGTCTCTGGTTCCAGGGGAGCGAAACAGTACTTCGATGCGCCGGTGCCCGAAGGCGCAAGGAACCTGCGGTTCACCCTCTCGGGAGGCACGGGGGACGCGGATATGTACGTGCGGTTCAACCTGTCCCCGACGACCACGCTCTACGATTGCCGCCCCTACAAGACAGGTAACGAGGAGGAGTGCCTCTTCCCGGCTCCGGCCCACGGCCACTGGTACGTGATGCTCAACGGCTACTCGGCCTATGCCGGCGCGACGCTGAAGGTGACCTGGGAAGGGGGCTACGTGCCCATCGAGCCCGGCGTGGCCGTCACGGGTCTGTCCGGAGGCCCGGGCTCGTCACGCGTGTTCACGCTCCAGGTGCCGCCGGAGTTCGAGGACGGTGGTGGCCGGAACGTCCACGTGCGGCTCCAGGGTGCGGGCAACGCGGACCTGTATGTGCGGCGCGGCGCGGCCCCCAGCTTCTTCGAATACGACTGTCGCGGCCTGAAGGAGCACAGCACGGAGAACTGCAACCTGAACGACTTCGAGCCGGGCCGGTTCTTCATCGAGGTCTTCGGCGCGAAGGAGGGCTACTCGGACGGCTCGCTGCTCGTGACCTACGACTGAGTCTTCGCTGATGGCGCGAGGCCCGCCCGTCTCATCGAGAGGGGCGGGCCCGCGCGTGGGCTCACGGAAGCGGCGAGGCGGCGTGCCCCGACGGAGGCCCGGCCGGATGGCCCGGGGGCGGCATGGGCTCCACGCGCGCCATGCCCTGGAACGAGCCGGGCTCGCGGCCGTCACCGGGCAGCGTCGACAGCTTCAGCGAGAAGATGTTGCGCCCGCGCAGGGCCACCTCGCGCTGCTCCACCAGCTCGCGCACGGGCACTTCCACCGTGCCCATCAGCTCGCCGCCGCGCGGGTCGTCCGAGTACACATTGAAGATGACGCGCTGCTCGTCGAAGGCGTTGGACAGGGTGACGAACTCGGAGTCGTAGCGGGTGTAGACGCCGCCGCGCGCGGGCGTCGTCAGCCGGGTGCCGTCCGCGAGCAGCGCCTCCACGCGGAGCTGGGGACGGTTCTCGTCGGGAATGGCCATGGCCATCTCCATCACCGTCTCCGTCAGGCCACGGCGCTCGGCCATCTGGGTCAGCCGCTGGGCCAGCCGGCTGAAGATGGGGTTGGCCACGCCGACCCAGGCATTGCCGTCCGGACGGACGGGCGACACCATCACCGAGCGCACGGCGATGCGGTACGGCCTCAGCTCCACGCGGTCCAGCTGCTGCGCCGCGTAGCCGTCATCCTGGCCGGTGTGCAGGGCGCTGCGGAAACCGTCCGCGGACCCCGTCCAGTCGCGGTTGGCGAGCTGCTGCTCGGCGCGGAGCATGTGGCTGACGTACTGCTCCAGCGGCGCGGCCCGGCCGCCCTGGCGCATGCCCAGCGCCGCGCGGTAGCGGTCCTGCGCGAACGCCCAGTCGTGCCGCGCGCGGGCGGCGTCGCCCTCCTGGGCCAGCCGCTCGTACTCCGCGGTGACGAACTGCTCGTACTCGGCGGCGATGCCCTGGGCCCAGCCGGCCTGCGAGGCGTCCAGCCCGGCGACGAGCTGCGCCAGCTCGTGGGCCGCGATGAGGTTGTGCTCCTTGCGGAAGCCGTCCGCGCGGGCGCGGCCGCTGGTGACGATGAGGCGCCGCGTCTCCTCGCCCCGGGTGCGCACCTCGGGGGCCTGCGACAGCCCGGTGGCGCGCTCCATCAGGTCGACGGCCTCGCGGAACTGGCCGCGCTGCGCCTGCTCGGTGGCGAGCTGGAGCTGGTTCATCGCGACGCGGGTCGCCGCGCGGGCGCGGAAGGCGGCGAGCTCCGCGTTGCCTCCGTCCACGGAGAGCGCGAAGTCGGACTCCCCGAGCGCGCAGTTCCAGTCCTCCACCTGGGCGCAGGCCTGCGCGCGCTTCTGCGCGTCCTCCAGCGCCTGCTCCCGGGCCTGGTTGTACTTCGACTTCAGCTCCGGACTGTCGGGGTCATTCGCCAGCGCCTGGCGGTACGCCGAGTACGCGCCCTTCCAGTCGCCCACGGCGGCCGCGCGGTCTCCAGCCTTCTCGTGGCCCGCGCACGCGGCCAGCATGACGGCCGCCATCAGTCCAAGCACCACTCGCTTCATGTCGGGGAACTCCATTGAGAGGCCGTCGAGGATATCCGATACCTCGGGAGTTGGCAGCGGCGCCCCTGAGTCGATGACCACCCAGGAGCCGCCGCCGGCCACGCGCGGAGTGCGGGGCGGGGCGCACGAGGCTCGCGTGGGGATTCACCTCATTGGACTTCTCCAATGCATTTGCAACCAAATTACATGTGTTGCTTATGCTGTTTGGGAATGGAAGCATGCTTCGCGGGACAGGCGCCGTCCGGCGCGCCTCTCGATGCAACCGTGTTGATTCTCATTGGAAGGAAAGAGGAGTCGAATGTCCGCATCGCGTTTCATGAAGGCGTGTCTTGTCGTGGGCTCGGCGGTTCTCGTCGCGTGTGGCACGGACCTTGAGGCTCCGCTCCCGGAGCAGGAGGCTCCAGGGGCTGTCGACGGTGTTCGGGCTGAGACGGTCGACTGCATGCTCCTGGAGCACCACTTCATGAATCCGGGGGCGTGCATGCCGGTGGAGTACTTCAAGCAGGCTGCCGCCGAGCATTGCAACAGGGTGGGCCTGTGGACGGGGAACTATGTGTTTCCCCAGGCGCAGAACCAGGCCTGCGGCTGCACGACTGGCGCCTGCTACTTCGGTTATAGCTGCTGCATGGAGTGGAAGTGACGGTTCCGCGCTGATTCGGTGCAGCGCGCACGGCGAGCGGCCAGGCCCATGGCGGCCGCTCGCGCCTCACGTCTGGACGTAGGGCTGTCCACCCCGGCAGCGCCCCCGCATGCACGCGCGCGCGGGACATCCGCTTCGAAGTGGGGGAGGACATGGTGGAGCAGCCTGACAGGCGAGAGACCCTGGAACAGCGAATCCGTGAGCTGTGCGACGAGGGCGACGTGGGACGCGCCGTGGAGGTGGCCCTGTCCGGCTATGGGGGGGAGTTCATGCGGCTGATGACCTCCCTCCTGCGTGACACGGAGCGGGCCCGCGAGGCCTACGCCATCTTCAGCGAGACGCTGTTGATGGACCTGCCGTCCTTCCGCTGGGAGAGCTCCTTCCGGACGTGGTCCCATCGCGTGGCGCGCAACGTCGCCTACCGGCTCGCCGCCGCGCCCTCCCGGCGCGAGGTGCCGGTGAGCCAGGGCGCGTTCGTCCAGCAGCGGCATCACGAATGGTCCCGCACGCACCCCTGGCTGCGGACGGACGTGAAGGAGCGCATCCGCGCGCTGCGCTCCCGCCTGGAGCCTCGCGAGCAGATGCTCCTGGAGCTGCGCATCGACCGGCGCATGTCCTGGACGGACGTGGCGCGGCGGCTCGGAGGAACGAACGAGCTGTCGACCCCCGACTCCCTCGCCCGGAGGGCCGCCGTGCTTCGCCAGCAGTTCCAGCGCATCAAGTCCCGCCTGCGCGCGCTCGCTCGCGAGGCCGAGCTGCTGTCTCGGGAGTCCTCCACCTGACAGCGGGGTTCAGTGTCGGGTTCTGCCGCGGCCCTTGGCGGGGGGGCGGACCAGGAGGACGTCGCAGCCGGCTTCGCGAACCACGTCCGTCGCCACGCTCCCGAGCAGGACGCGCGACAGGCTGGAGCGCGCCAGGGTGCCGAGCGCGAGCAGGTCCGCCCGATGCCGGCGCGCTTCCTTCAAGATGATGGAGCGCGGGCTGCCGTGCTCGAGGGCCTGATGGTAGCTCAGGTCCATGGCATCCAGGTGCCGGTGAAGCGGATGGAGCTTGCGCAGCGCGGCCTCCTTGAACTGTTCCCGGTACCGCGCGCGCTCCTCGAGCGTCAGCCCGGGGAAGACGATGTACTCCAGCGGCGACTCGTACGCGTGGATGAGCCGCAGCGAGGTGCGCGGCGTCAGCAGGGCGGGCAGGAAGCTCGCGACGTGCCGCGACGTCTTGTCGGTGTCCACGGCCACCAGGGGATGGCGGTACCCGTCCTCCACCAGTCCGTGGACCACGAGCACCGGGGACGGGCCGTACTGGATGACGTGCTCGGCGGTGGAGCCCAGGAACAGGTCCCGGAGGGGCCGGCGGCCATGCCGGCCCAGGACGATCAGGTCCGCGCCGGCCGAACGGGCCTGGCGCAAGAGGGTGGGGGCCGGCTTCCCGAACACGAGCCGCGCTTCGACGGAGGCGCTGGAGCCAGCGGCGTGAAGCGAGGCGTGGAGCTCCTGCGCGACGACCGCCAGCGTCCTGCTCGCCCGCTCCCGGGCCTGCTTCACGAACTCCTTGGGCGCCCGTCCCGGCAGCGCGTGCAGCAGGATGACGGTCGCCTTCGTGGCGAGCGGCAGGCGGGCCGTCCGCTCCACGGCGCGCGCTCCGGCAGGTGAGAAGTCGGTGGCGACGAGCACCGTCCGGAGGCGCGACGGGGAAGGTCTCCGCGAGAGGGCCATTCCGTAAGATAGACAACCGCTGCCCCGCGCAGAGGTTCCGCGCTTTGGCTGCTGGGCTGCCTGCCGTGGGCCGCGGCTCGCCTCGCGGAGCCTCCTGCCGGCGGTGCTGGCCGGACTCCGTGTGACGCGGTGGGCCGCATTCACATCCGGCGCGGCCCTGCCCTGAGTCTCCACGGTGAACCATCCGAGGAGACGCGGGGGAATGAGCGACGATTCGGTGCCGGACGCGGGCCTGCCACCCCACCTGCGTCCCTTCGCGCGCAGCACGCGGTTCCAACTGCTGGGCCGCCTGGGCGAGGGAGGCATGGGCACCGTCTACCGCGTCCATGACCGCGAGCTGCGGCGGGACGTGGCGCTCAAGGTGATGCGGCACGCGGGGCCGTCCTCGCTCCATGCGCTCAAGCGCGAGTTCCGCTCCCGCGCCGGGCTCAGCCACCCCAACCTCGTCCAGCTCCACGACCTCATCGTCGGCGAGGACTACTGCTGCTTCAGCATGGAGCTGGTGGACGGCGTGGACTTCCTGCGCTGGGTGCGCCCGGAGTCTCCGTGCGCGAGGAGGACGGCGGCTCCGCTTCCGCCCGAGGCCCTCGCGCGCCTGCGCGCCGTGCTGGCGCAGCTCGTCCGGGGCCTGCGCGCGCTCCATGCATCCGGACTCGTGCACCGCGACATCAAGCCGTCCAACGTGCTCGTCGCGCCGGAGGGGCGGGTCGTCATCGTCGACTTCGGGCTGGCCACGGAGCTCCACGAGCGGCTCCCCGCGCGGGGCGGCGCCTCCGGTGGCGGGACGCTGCCGTACATGGCCCCCGAGCAGCTCCGGGGCGGGCCGCTCACTCCGGCCTCGGACCTGTACGCCGTGGGGCTCGTGCTGTACGAGGCGCTCACCGGCCTGCGCCCCTTCCGGAACGAGACCGGCTTCTTCCTGACGGGCGACGCGGAGCGGCTCCTCCAGCGCAGACTCTCCGAGCCCCCGCCCGACCCGAGGGCGCTCGTCCCCGGCATCCCGGACGATCTGGCGGAGCTGACCCTGTCGCTGCTGTCCCCCGAGCCCGGAGCGCGGCCGGACGCGGACGCGCTGCTGGCCCGGCTGGCATCGGCCGGCCCCCCCGGTGAGGATGGGTCCTGGCGCGACGAGCCGCTCTTCGTGCCCCCGAAGTCGTCCTTCGTGGGCCGCGCCGCCGAGCTGGAGGTGCTGGACGACGCGCTCCGGTGTGTCTCGCGGCGCGGGCAGCAGCTCACCGTCCACGTCCACGGCCCGTCCGGCATCGGCAAGTCCACGCTGCTGCGCGAGTTCCTCCGGCGCCAGGGCGAGCTGCTCGTCCTGCGGGGCCGCTGCCATCCGCGTGAGGCCGTGGCCTACCCGTCGCTGGACCCCATCATCGACGCGCTGGCGGCGCACCTCTCCACGCTCCGGGACGAGGCCCTCACATCGCTCGTTCCGGAGCACGCGCATGCCCTCGTGAGGCTGTTCCCCGTGCTGGGCCGCGTGTCCGCGCTCCGGGGCGCGCCGGTGCCCGCGGCGCTGCCCGAGGACGTGGAGCTGCGCAGGCTGGGCATCGAGGCCCTGAGGGAGCTGCTCACCCGGCTCGCGCGCGGGGGGCCGCTGGTGGTGTGGATGGATGATGCGCACTGGGGAGACGCCGACTCGTCCCGGCTGGTGGAGCAGCTCCTGCGAGAGCCCGAGCCGCCCGCGCTCCTCCTCGTGCTCACCTACCGGAGTGGGGACGGTGGCTGCCCGAGCTCGGGAAGCCGGCCGGACCTGCCGAAAGAGCGCGTGCGGTTGCTGCCCCTGGGGCCGCTCGCCGCGGGAGAGGTGCGCGTGCTCGCGCGGCGGTTGCTGGAGGGCACGCCCGTGAGCGACGAGGTGGTGCGCTCGCTCGCCACGCAGTCCGGGGGCAGCCCGTTCGTGGTGGGCGAGGCGGCCCGGTACCTCGCGTCCGTCGTCAGCCACGGCGAGGCCGTGGAGGCCGGAGCGCCGTTGGAGCTCCACCGGCTGCTGGCCGAGCGGCTCCGGGTGCTCCCTCCCTTGCAGCGCGCGCTGGTGGAGCTGGCCGCGGTGGCGGGGGTGCCCGTTCCCCGCGACGTGCTGCTGGCCGGAGCCGGGCTGGACCCGGGAGGACGGACGCTCGTCTCCGCGCTGTGTGATGCGTCGCTGCTGCGGCTGGCGGGCGGGGAGCGCGCGGAGGCCGTGACGACCTACCACGACTGCACGCGCGAGGCGGCGCTCGCCCGGCTCGGGGACGCGACGCGCGCGCGGCGGCACCGGGCGTTGGCGGAGGCGCTGGAGCACGCGGGCTCGGACAACCTGGAGCTGCTCATGGCCCAGTGGCTGGGCGCGGGCGAGCCGGTGCGCGCGGGAGGCTACGCGGTCCGCGCCGCCGACCGCGCCGCCCATGCGCTGGCCTTCGACCATGCCGCGCGGCTCTACGAGCAGGGGCTCGCGCTGCTGGGGGACGCGGGGGAACGGGCGGCGCTCCTGGAGCGGCGGGGCGACGTGCTCGCCAGCCTGGGTCGCCGGGTGGACGCGGCGGACTGCTACCTGAAGGCCGCGGAGGCGATGGGCGGTGCGAAGGCCGAGCCGGTGCGCGCCCTGCGCCGCCGCGCCGCGGAGCAGTTCATCCAGTGCGGCCGGGTGGAAGAGGGCTGGCGGCTCTTGCGCGCGGTGCTGGAGGAGGTGGGCGTGCCCGTGCCGCGCACCCGCCGGCACGCGATGCTGTCCGCCGTCTGGAGCCGGCTGCGCTTCGTCGAGACGCACCGCGAGCCGCGACCCCGCGCGCACAGCCAGGTGCCCGCGGCGGAGCGGCCGAGGCTGGAGGCGCTGTGGACGGCGGCCACCAGCCTCGCGCAGGTGGACGCCGTGCTCGCGGACGCGTTCCGCATGAGGTACCTGCGGCGCGTCCTGGAAGTGGGAGACGCGTCGTCCGTGTGCCGGGCGCTCGCCTTCGAGGCCGCCCTGGAGGCGCACCTCCAGGGCGGGTGGATGGACAAGCATTGCCGGAAGCTGCTCGGCCAGGTGGAGCGGCTGGCGCGCTGGACGCTGGACGCGCGGGACGAGGGCTGGTCGCTGCTGGCCCAGGCCACGCGGGCCTTCACCCACGGCCAGTGGCGCGAGGCGGTGCGCGTGTGCGAGCGCGGCGAGGCCATCCTCCGCGAGCGGTGCACCGGCGTCTGCTGGGAGCTGGACATGTTCGCCGCCCACCACCACGGCGCGCTGGCCCTGCGCGGCGAGTTGCGGCGGCTCGGCGCGCGGCTGGAGTGCTTCCTGGAGGACTCCACGCGGCGTGGCGACATCTTCGGAATCATCGAGAGCTGCCTGGGCGACTGCCTCCTGCCGTGGCTCGCGAGGGGCCAGGGCTCCCGGGCCTGGAGGCTGGCGGAGCCGGCGGTGGAGTCGCTGGCGCGGGGTTCCGGCAGAGGGAGGGATTGGAACGACGTCTCCCAGGTGGGGCCCGCCCGGCGCGCCAGCTATTGCCTGCTGCTGGCCCACGTCCACTCGGCGCTGTACGAGGGCCAGCCGTGGCGGGCGTGGCGGGAGGTGCGGGCGCGGTGGGACGGCCTGTACCGCGCCACCCCGTCACTGCGCTTCTACGACGCGCACGTCCGGCACGCGCGGGCGCGCGCGGCACTGGCCGCGGCGGAGCGGCTCGAGGCGGGGCAGGCACCGCCCGTGGAGGTGGAGGCGCGCTGGACACGGCGGGCGCTGCTGGCGGACGCGCGCGTCCAGGCCCGGCGCATCGGCCATGAGCCCCTGCCGATGGCGGCGCCCCTCTCCGCGCTGGTGCGCGCGGGCGTGGCCCGGCTGGAGGGAGACGTGGACGCGGCGAGGACGCTGCTGGCGCAGGCCCTGGTGGGCTTCGGCCGCGCGGACATGGCGCTCCACCGCGAAGTCACCCGGTACGCCCTGGGTGCGCTGACGGAAGGGCCCGAGGCCGCGGCGCACGTGGAGCTGGCCGAGGCGTGGATGGAGGACCAGGGCGTGGTGGACACGCGCGCGCTCGTGGCCACGCTGGCGCCCGGCCTCGGCATTCAGGCCGCTCCAAATCTCGCCGCATGTCTGTAATTGCGAGGCCAGATGTGGGGTCAGGCGGGACTGACCTGACAGCCTGTTTCCCGAAGGGCGAGAAGCCTGACAGGAGGTATTTGCGTCAGGAAAAGGAAGTTCGCCTTTGCTGGTTATTCTGGTATCGGGCTCGGTTCGCTCATCGTCCCCTTGGGGGCGAGTTCAGGAGACATCATGCTCTACAACGCGTTCGAGCCTGGACTTCAGATACTCGGGCAGGCCCTGTACACGATTGCGGATGGCTTTGGCGCCTTCCGCAGCATCGCCGCGCAGTACTTCCTCGCCGAGGGCGTGGGGTCACAGAACCCGGACGGCACCCTCAAGCTGGACCTTGGCGCGTGGTACCCCGTGGAGGCGGAGCTGCGGGTGATGCGCAAGGTGGAGCAGGAATTGGGCTCGCTCATCATCTTCAACGCGGGGAAGAAGATTCCAGAGAACGCCGCGTTCCCGCCGTCGGCGGACATCCACACGGGGCTGGCCGCCATCGACATCGCGTACCACATGAACCACGGGAAGAACGGGCGGCCCCTGTTCGATCCGGCCACCGGCCGCAAGTCGAATGGCATCGGCAGCCTCGCCTACCGGCCGTCGGCCACCGGCAACGGCGGCGTGCTCACGGCCCACACCTTCTACCCGGACGAGTTCATCCGCGGGCTCATCGTCGCCATGGCGGCGAAGTTCAAGCCCCAGGTGCGCGTGCAGGTGGACCCGTCGCAGCCGAGCATCTCCAAGGGCGGCGAGACGACGACCTGGCTCATCTCCTGGTAGCGCGTCGCCGTCCCGCCGTGTCGGGGTGGGTGCGTGAAACGGGCCGGGGGGACTACAGGTCCGGTGGCGGTCCCGGCTAGGCTGCGGGGAGACTTCCTTCCGGACCCTTCAACCCATGAGTGACTCTTCGCCCGCTGCCGCGACTCCCTACCGTCCGGACCTGGACTGGATTCGTTTCGTCGCCATCATCCTGGTGCACGTGCACCACGTGGGGCTCATCTACGGGCCCTTCAATTGGATTGTGAAGAGCCCTATCGAGCTGACCTCGCTCAAGGGCCCCATCCTCGCGGCCGGGCAGGTGCGGCTGCCGTTGCTGCTGCTCATCTCCGGCGTGGCCACGGCCTACGCGTTCCGCCAGCGCACGGTGGGAGGGCTGTTGGGAGACCGCGCCAAGCGGCTGCTGATTCCGCTGGTGTTCGGCATCTTCTTCATCACCCCGCCGCAAATCTATATCGAGCGGCTCATCCAGGGGCGCTTCCAGGGCAGCTACCTGGAGTTCTGGCCCTCCGTGCTGGAGTTCGTCCCCTGGCCGGCGGGGAGCCTGAGCTGGCACCACCTGTGGCTGCTCTGCTACCTGTTCCTCTACAACGTGGTGCTGCTGCCGCTGTACGCGTGGCTGCGCACCGCCAGCGGGGAGCGCTTCTGCACGTGGGTGGAGGGGTGGCTGGTGCGCGGGGTGAACCTGTGGCTGCTGTTCCTGCCGCCCGCGCTCAACCGACTGTGGCTGTACGACTACCCGCCGAACATGGCGCTGGTGAATGACTACTGGCTGTTCAACCACCTGCTGCTGTTCTTCATCATCGGCAACTTCTTCGGGCGCAGCCCGCGCGTGTGGGAGCACCTGGTGGAGAAGCGCAAGGTGCTGACGGTGGTGGCGGCCGTCACCTGCACCGTGGCGTTCCTGCCCATCCCGATGACGCGGGTGCCGCAGACGCTCGTCACCTACCTGGCCGGGTGGTGCTTCATGCTGGCGGCGCTCGCCTGGGCGCGCACGCTCGTCACCACCACGAGCGCGTGGCTGAAGTACGCGCGCGACAGGGCGTTCCCGTTCTACATCCTCCACGAGATGGTGCTGGTGGTGATGGCCTACCCGCTCCTGAAGCTGCCGCTGGGCGGGTGGACGAGCTTCACGCTGGTGCTCGTGTCGACGATTCTGGGCACGTGGGCGCTGACGGAGGTCTTCTTCCAGGTGCCCTTCCTGCGGCCCCTCGTCGGCCTGAAGTTCCGCCGCACGCGCCGGGAGGCGCCCGCCGAGCCGCGGCCGGCGATGAGCCCTCCGGCTGTCTGAGAAGCCGGAGGGGGCCGGAGCGAGGCCGGACGGCGCTCGCTCCGGGGGAGGCCCGCGTCAGCTCGCCTGCGTGGAGGCGGGCGGCTGCGGGGCCGCGGGCTCCTGCACCGGCGTCTGGGCCACGGCGCCGTTGGTGGACGCCTGCGACGCGGCCTGGCCGGCCACCTGCGTCAGCAGCGCCGTCATGCGGCGCGCGAAGCGGTTCGGGTCGGAGATGGTGCTGCCCTCGGTGAGCAGCGCCTGGTCGTGCAAGAGCTCAATCCACTCCGTCACCTGCGCCGCGTCCGGCTGCTGCTCATTCACCGCCTTCAGGTGGGTGATGACGGGGTGGTTGGGGTTCACCTCCAGGATGCGCTTGACGCGCGGCATGCCCACGCCCTTGCCCCGCTGCGCGAGCAGCCGCTCCAGGTAGGCCGGCGAGCCGCCCTCGGGCACCACGAGGCACACCGGCGAGTCCGTCAGCCGGTCCGACACGCGCACCTCGCGCACCGAGTCATTCAGCACGTCCTTCATCTTCGAGGTGAGCGACTTCAGCCCCTCGGCGCGCTGCTCCTGCTCCTTCTTCTGCTCGTCCGTGGACTGCAGCTTCAGGTCCGACTGGAGCGCGGACACCAGCGGCTTGCCCTGGAACTCACGCAGGCCCTGCGCGGCCCACTCGTCCACCGGGTCCGTCATGTAGAGCACCTCGAAGCCGCGCTGCTTCAGCGCCTCCAGGTGCGGGCTGTCCGCCACCGCCTGCCGGGACTCGCCGTAGATGTAATAGATGGCCTCCTGGCCCTCCTTCATCCGCGACACGTAGTCCGCCAGCGAGGTGAGCCCCTCCTCGCGCGAGCTCTCGTAGCGCAACAGGCCGCCAATCTTGTCCTTGTTCTCGGACTCGATGGCCAGCCCCTCCTTCACCACGGTGCCAAACGACTTCCAGAACTCGCGGTAGTCCTCGGGCTTGTCCTTGGCCAGCTTCTCCAGGAGCTCCAGCGACTTCTTCACCACGTGCTTGCGGATGGCGCGCACCACCTGCGAGTCCTGCAGCAGCTCACGCGACACGTTCAGCGGCAGGTCGTCCGAGTCGATGACGCCGCGCACGAAGCGCAGCCACTGCGGCACCAGCTCCTCGCAGCGGTCCATGATGAAGACGCGCTTGACGAACAGCCGCACCCCGCGCTGCTGCTGGGCGTTGAGGTCGAACGGCGGGTGCTTGGGCACGAAGAGCAGGCCGGTGAACTGCTGGTTGCCGTCCGTGCGGAAGTGGGTCCACGCCAGCGGCGCTTCCCAGTCATGCGTCAGGTGCTTGTAGAACTCCTGGTACTGCTCGTCCGTGATTTCGGACTTGGAGCGCTGCCACAGGGCGCTGGCCTTGTTGACGACCTCCAGGGCCGTCTCCGTCTTCGCGTCGTCCCCCGTCCCGGTGGTCTTCTTCACCTGGAGCTTGATGGGGTGGCCCACGTAGTCCGAGTACTGCGTAATCAGCGTGCGCAGCCGGTACTCCTCGAGGAACTCCTTCTGGTCCTCCTTGAGGTGGAGGGTGACGGCCGTGCCGCGCGTCGCCCGCTCGGCGGGCTCCACGGTGAAGGAGCCCTTGGCCTCGGAAATCCACTTCCAGGCCTTCGGGGCCTTGCCGGGGGCGCGGCTGACGACCTCCACCCGGTCCGCCACGAGGTACGCGCTGTAGAAGCCCACGCCGAACTGGCCGATGAGCTGCACGTCCTTCTGGCCGCCGCCGCGCTGGGCCAGCGTCTCGAGGAACTCGCGCGAGCCGGAGTGGGCGATGGTGCCCAGGTTCTTCACCAGCTCGTCATGCGTCATGCCGATGCCGGTGTCCTCGATGGTGAGGGTGCCCTTGTCGGCGTCGGGGATGACGCGCAGCTCCAGGGCGGGCTCGTCCGCCAGCAGCTCGGGCTCGGTGATGGAGCGGAAGCGCAGCTTGTCGAGCGCGTCGGACGCGTTCGACACCAGCTCGCGGAGGAAGATCTCCTTGTGGCTGTAGAGCGAGTTGATGACCAGGCTGAGGAGCTGGTTGATCTCCGCCTGGAAGGCATGGGTTTCCCGCTGGGGGGAAGTCTCGACGGTCATGTGGAAAAGGCCTCCGGGCGCTCCATGGAGCGCGAGCGTCGCCTCCCCCATAACCATGGAAATGGACGTGTCGAGCGGGAAAGCCCGGGGGCAGGGCGGGCGGCCGGGCCGGCCACCGTGCCCCCGGGTGCCCTCCTACCCGTGACTACGGGGCGGGGGTGGCGTGGACGTAGTCCTGGCCGAAGTTGCTGTCCCAGTACGTCTGCCCGTTGACCTGGTAGCGCACGTAGAAGCGCAGCGGGCCGCCGGTGGTGGGGACGGGGATGTGGGCGCTCCAGCGCTCCACGCCCTTGGCGTTGGGGCTCTGGATGTAGGAGTAGCCGTAGGTGTAGCTGGGGACGTACTGCGCGGGAGCCTCGGCCTGGGTGGCCCAGTTGTCCAGGGTGTAGACCACCGTCACGCTCTTCGAGTAGGCGAGGTTCTGCACGTCGACGCTGACGTCCAGGTGGCCGGTGTCACGCCAATAGCTGCCGGCCACGAGGACGTTGGTGTTCTTGAGGAGCGGGCCGTCATTCCGGCCGAGGTGGTAGTTGGCGCCCCAGTTGTTGTCCCAGTACGAGGTGCCGCCCACGACGATGCGGGGGACGAACTCCAAATCCCTCGTGGCCTCCGGGGTGGTGCCCCAGCTCGTGTACTGGCGGGTGACCTGCCAGACCTCGTAGCCGTTGCTGGCGGGGCCCACGTAGGAGCCGGGCAGGTTGACCCAGGTGCCGTCGGGCTCCTTCTGGTAGACGTAGACGAACTTCTCGTACGCCATGTTCTTCACCAGCAGGGTGTAGCTGACGTCCTGCCAGACCTGCCCATAGCGGCTGCCCACGGAGCTGTGGGCCTTGAGCAGGCGGACCTCGTCCGCGGCCCGCGCGGGCAGGGAGGTGAAGCCGAGGGTGAGCCCGGCCAGCAGGGCCAGCAGCGCGCGCCAGCGGGGAGCGGGAGAGTGCGTGCGGGGGGAGTGCGTCATGATGGGGGGTTCCTCTCACGAGCCCGGACTGGCGAGCCCGGGCAATGGGGACCCTGGGTCATCCAGGGCCCGCGCATGTTGCCAGCGGGCTCCGACGTCCGTCGCGCCGCGAGAGGTCAGCGGGGTTCACTCGCGGAAATCGCTTCCGATGTTCGCCGCTCGGACCGTTGAATTTGCGCGTGGATGAATTTCCGAAGCCTGCGAATCGGTGCTCGCGAGGCGAGAGGCATCAGGTCCACTTCCTCCAGCCTGGGCCGCAGGGCCTTGGCGAGGGTCGCGGGCTTCACGCCCAGCAGGGCTGACAGGGCCTCGCGTGGCGCACCGCGAGCCCATTGCAGGTGCTCCGGGCGAGGCTCGTGTCCGGCGATTCGCCGGAGGATGTCCGGCTCCAGGAAGAGGAGTCCCTCCGGGGCGGACCGCAGGAGAATCACCCGCATGGCCGGGCCCGTTCGCTCGGCGCTCGGGTTCAGCAGTGAATAGGCATAGGCCTTGTCCCACTCGTGTGCGTCCGGGCCACGTCTCTTCCGAGGGCCCAGCACCAGCGCCACGTTGGCGCCCTCGCGAACCATCGCGCGAGCGCGGCCCACGGCGTTGAGCCAGCTGCGCCCATCCAGCAGCTCGACCCTTCGTTCGAGCTCGGGCCCCAACAGCCTTCCCAGGAGCAGCGCCGCGGCGTCGCTCGAGGTCACGACACAGGGCTTCATTGGAAGTCCTCCTTGTGCAGTCGATGGTCCATGGCGCCTTCCTCGACGGCGCCCCGCCACTTGCGCCGGAGCGCCGAGCGCATGCCTTGTTTCAGGGCCAGGGAGAGGTCGGTGTCATTCCAGAGCAGGACGTTGCGAATCGGATGGGCCGCCACTGCCCGAAGCGCGGGCCAGGTGAAGCCACTGGTGCTGCACAGCAGCCCCATGGCGGGCGCTGGTCGGCGCTGCATTCGCATGGCGAGCCTGGCGATGGCATCGAACCCGATGGGCTCGACGTGGTCCTTCGCCTCCACGAGACACGCCAGTCCATCCACGTAGACGCTTCCGTCAATCTGCTCGAGGTCGCTTACATAGGGCCAGACGACCCTCGCGCCTTCGAGCTGGAAGGCCCTCAGCAGCAGGAACTCGAAGGCCCTGCCCGGAGCCCATCCTTCGATGCGCTCGCGTTGCCGCACCCGTCTCCAGAACGCCAGAAGCTCGTCCTGCCCCATCCCCTGCACCCTCCGCGCGTACTCTTCTTCGACCCCCACGCCGCCACCTCTCTATACAACCCATGAGGTAGATGAGTCTACCCATGACCTCTGACATGCGGTGGAGGGGCGCCCGGGAGGCTTCGGGGCGGAGACGAAGCAAGTCCCCTGCCACCCATCCAACAGTCCCCACACGGGCCACGGAGGACTGGGACGCGGCGTTCTCATGGAGTAGGGAAGGGGACATGAAACGTACCCTCGTGTCCCTCTTCGGAGCGGTGCTGCTGTCGGGCACGGCCTCCGCCGCGGAGAAGACTCCCGCCCGCGTTCCCGATGCCGCCGAGCTCAAGCGCATGACGGCGCGCTTCGCCCCCGTGGAGCTGCGGGTGGACCTCAAGGCCCTGCCCGACAACGAGAAGCGCGCCCTCGCGAAGCTCGTCCAGGCGTCGAAGCTGATGGACGCCCTCTTCCTGCGCCAGCGCTGGGCCGGCAACGAGACGCTGCTGCTCGACCTGCTCCAGGACGAGTCGCCGGACGGCCGCGCGCGGCTGCACGCGTTCCTCCTCGACAAGGGCCCCTGGAGCAGCCTCGACGAGGCCCGGCCCTTCATCCCCGGCGTGCCGCCCAAGCCCGAGGCAGCCAACTTCTACCCGGCCGGCGCCACCAAGGCCCAGGTCGAGGCCTGGGTGAAGTCGCTCCCCGAGGCCCAGCAGAAGGAGGCCACCGGCTTCTACACCACCCTCCGCCGCGGCACCGACGGCAAGCTCATCTCCGTCCCCTACAGCGTCGAGTACCAGGGCGAGCTGGCCCAGGCCGCCACGCTGCTGCGCGAGGCCGCCGCGCTCACGAAGCAGCCCACCCTCAAGGCCTTCCTCACCGCCCGCGCCGACGCGTTCCTGTCCAACGACTACTACGCCAGCGAGGTGGCGTGGATGAAGCTGGACGCCAGCATCGAGCCCACCATCGGGCCCTACGAGGTCTACGAGGACAACTGGTTCAACTACAAGGCCGCCTTCGAGTCCTTCCTCGGCCTGCGCGACGCCGCCGAGACGCAGAAGCTCGCGAAGTTCAGCGGCCAGCTCCAGGACCTGGAGAGCAACCTCCCCATCGACCCGAAGCTGCGCAATCCGAAGCTCGGCGCGCTCGCGCCCATCCGCGTCGTCAACAGCCTGTTCTCCGCCGGTGACGCCAACCGCGGCGTGCAGACGGCCGCCTACAACCTGCCCAACGACGAGCGCGTCACCCAGGAGATGGGCTCCAAGCGCGTCATGCTCAAGAACGTGCAGGAGGCCAAGTTCGAGCGCGTGCTCGTGCCCATCGCGAAGCTGGCGCTTCCCCAGAAGGACCAGCAGGACATCTCCTTCGACGCCTTCTTCACGCACATCCTCATGCACGAGCTGATGCACGGCCTGGGGCCCCACAACATCACCGTGGCCGGCAAGCAGACCACGGTGCGCCAGGCCCTCCAGGCCGCCTCCAGCGCCTTCGAGGAAGCCAAGGCGGACATCTCCGGCCTGTGGGCCCTGCAGCGGCTGGTGGACCAGGGCGTGCTCGACAAGTCGCTGGAGCGGACGATGTACACCACGTTCCTCGCGTCCGCGTTCCGCTCCATCCGCTTCGGCATCGACGAGGCGCACGGCAAGGGCATCGCCCTGCAGCTCAACCACTTCCTGGACACCGGCGCGGTGAAGGTGAACCCGGACGGCACCTTCTCCGTGGTGCCGGAGAAGATCCGCCAGTCCGTCACCTCGCTGACGCAGCAGTTGATGGAAATCCAGGGGCGCGGTGACCGCAAGGCCGCCGAGGCCCTGCTGGCGAAGATGGGCGTGGTGCGGCCTCCCGTGCAGAAGGTGCTGGAGCGCCTCAAGGACGTGCCGGTGGACATCGCGCCGAACTACGTCACCGCCGAGGAGCTGGCGCGTGACTTCTCGGGCCCCTCGGCCGATACCGCCGTGAAGAAGTAGCCACCGGGCGCAGCCCGGGTCCGCCGCCTTGCTTTTCCCGTGCGCGGCGGGCCCGGCGTGCCCAGTAAGCAGGGGAGATGCGGAGCCTGGCCCATCATCGTCCAGCACCCCCGGACCCGTGGGGCATCCTCCTCGCGCTGACCGTCATCGGCGCGTGGCTGGGGCACCTCGTCTGGCTGCTCGCCGTGCCCACGCTGCCCTGGGACTCCCCGCTCACCTGGCTGCACGTCGCCCTGCAGGCCTGGCTGTGCACCGGCCTCTTCATCACCGGGCATGACGCCATGCACGGCACGGTGTCCCGCCGGCGCTGGGTGAACGAGGCGGTGGGCACGCTCGCCTGCTTCCTCTTCGCGGGGCTGTCGTACCGCCGGCTGGTGGTGAATCACCGCGCCCACCACGCCAACCCCACGGGCGACGACGACCCGGACTTCTCCACGCGCACCCAGTCCTTCTTCCCCTGGCTGGTCACCTTCATGGCCCGCTACACGACGCTGCCGCAGCTGGGCGTCATGGCGGCCAAGTTCAACGTGCTGCTCCTCTTGGGCGCGTCCGAGCCGCGCATCCTCGGCGTCTGGGTGCTGCCCGCGCTGGTGGGCACGCTGCAGCTCTTCTACTTCGGCACGTACCAGCCGCACCGGCGCCCGGACACGCCGGACATGACGCCCCACCACGCGCGCACCCTGCCGCGCAACCACGCGTGGGCCCTGCTGTCCTGCTTCTTCTTCGGCTACCACTGGGAGCACCACCAGTCGCCCGGCACTCCCTGGTGGCGGCTGTGGCGCATGAGGGACGCCCGGGCTCGCGAGGCCGCTCGGGGCGCCGCGCCGGTGGCCGGGCCGCTCCCGGAACGGGAAGGCGCCTCGCCGTAACCGATTGGCACCGTGGCCCGTTATACAGAGGCCATGAGCGACAAGCCGCCCGCCGAGCCCCCCAGCTCCGAAGTCACGCCCGAGACGCTCTACCTGCGCCGCCGGGAGTTCCTCAAGAATGCCGGCCTCTTCGCCGGGACGGCCGCCGCCATGGCCGGGGGCCTGTACCTCCTGGGCCGCAAGCAGACGCGCCCCATGGACGCCTTCGTGCCGGATGCGGGCCTCGTGGAGCTGCCCGTGGCGAAGGCCCATGGCCCGTACGACACCGACGAGGCGCGCACGCCCTACGAGGACGTCACCACCTACAACAACTTCTACGAGTTCGGCTTCGACAAGAACGACCCGGCCCGCCACGCGCACACGCTGAGGCCCCGGCCGTGGACCGTCGCCATCGACGGCGAGGTGCACAAGCCGCAAACGGTGGACATCGACCAGCTCACCTCGTGGTTCCCGCTGGAGGAGCGCGTCTACCGGATGCGCTGCGTGGAGGCCTGGTCCATGGTGATTCCGTGGCTGGGCTTCCCCCTGGGGGAGCTGCTCAAGCGCGTGGAGCCCACGAGCCACGCGAAGTATGTGACGTTCACCACGTTGCTGGACCCGGAGCGGATGCCCGGCCAGCGTCGCGGCACGCTGGACTGGCCGTACGTGGAGGGCCTGCGCCTGGACGAGGCCATGCACCCGCTGACGCTGATGGCGGTGGGGCTCTACGGACGGCAGCTGCCCAACCAGAACGGCGCGCCGCTGCGGCTGGTGGTGCCGTGGAAGTACGGCTTCAAGGGCATCAAGTCCATCGTCCGAATCTCCCTCACCCGCGAGCAGCCGTTCACCACGTGGAGCCTGGCCGCGCCGGACGAGTACGGCTTCTACGCCAACGTGAATCCCGCCGTGTCCCACCCGCGCTGGAGCCAGGCCTCCGAGCGCCGCATCGGCGAGCTGGAGCGCCGTCCCACGCTGCCCTTCAACGGCTACGCGGAGCAGGTGGCGCACCTGTACGCGGGCCTCGATTTGCGAAGGAACTACTGAGCCCCATGGCCTCGCGTCCGTACCCCTGGCTCAACCCCGCCCTCACCGTGGGCGGCCTCGCTCCGCTGCTGATGCTGGCCGTGCAGGGGCCGCGTGGGGATTTGGGCCCCAACGCGATAGAAGCCGCGCTCAACCAGACGGGCCTCTTCGCGCTGGTGCTGCTGCTGGCGTCGCTGGCGTGCACTCCGCTGCGGCTCGTCTTCAAGTGGACGTGGCCCGCGCGCGTGCGCCGCACGCTGGGGCTCTTGGCCTTCACCTACGCGCTGTCGCACTTCCTCGTGTACGCGGTGCTGGACCAGGGGCTCGCGCTCGGCGCCATCCTGGAGGACATCGGCAAGCGGCCCTTCATCACCGTGGGCTTCACCGCGCTGGTGCTGCTGGTGCCGCTGGCCGTCACCTCGACGAACCGCTGGGTGCGCAGGCTGGGCTTCCCGCGCTGGCAGCGGCTGCACCGGATGGCCTACGTGGCGGCGGTGCTGGGCGTGGTGCACTTCCTCTGGCGCGTGAAGGCGGACCTCACCGAGCCGCTCATCTACGCCGCGGTGCTGGCGCTGCTCTTCGCCATTCGCGCAGGGGAGGCGATACGCAAGCGCCGCGCCCGCGCCGCGGTGGCGGCGCGGAACGCGGCCTGAGCGCCCGCCAGCGCGGATCCGCTGAACCGAGCGCGCCGGCTCTCGCCGCTCCGAACCCGGGCACGAGGCCACGCTGGAGCGGAGGCCCTGAAACACGAACGCCGGGCCCGTGCCGCTCTTTCGCGGCCCGGTACCCGGCGTGAGGTGCCTCCCTCGTGGAGGAGGCTACTTGCGCGGCAGCGGGAGGATGGTGTCCACCAGCGTCATGAGCTGCGCGCAGCTCACGGGCTTGCGGACGAAGGCGCTGATGCCGGCCTTCTGACCGAGCGCGCGGACCTCCGCCACGTTCGGGTCGCCCGTCATCATGAGGATGGGCACCTTGGACAGCCGCGGATTCGTGCTGGCGCGAATCTGCGCCGCGAAGTCCGCGCCGTTCATCCCGTCCATGTGGAAGTCCGTCAGGATGAGGTCCACCGGACCGGACTCGGCCACCTTCAGCCCCTCTTCGGCGGACTCCGCCTCCAGGAACTCGAAGTTGCGTGCCATGAGGTAGATCTTCAGCAGCGTCCGGATGGAGCGGCTGTCGTCCACCAGCAGGACCCGCTGCGGCGCGGCGCCCGTGGCCGGGCGCGCCCCGAGGGGTCGGGTCGTCTCCGCCGTGGTGCGGGCGGGGACGGGCTCTGAAGATGAGAGGGTTCCGGCCTTCATCGGATCATCAACCTCAGGTGGGGCTGTTCCCCTGGAAACTTTGTCATGTTGACGGAAGGACAGGCCGAAGTCAAAGGCGCGGACGTCAGGGGACCTCCAGATAGAAGGCCTGGCTCTCCACCGGAGGCAGTCCTACGCCAGGGGCGAGGGCCGGGTCCAGTTCATTGGGCACCCGCCATGTCTGCCCGGTGGGTTGGATCACCACCACCGCGTAACGGCCGCGTGGCACATCCTTGAGAGGGGCGGGGGCGGCGGGGTTCCGGGCGTCCAGCGCCTGCGGAGCGACAGCCACCTGCAGCTCCGGGACGACGACCGGCTGCATGCGTGGCTGGCCCTGCTCGTCCGTGAGGGCGGTGATGAGCGGGTCCGCCATCAGCCTCGCGGCGAGCACCACCACGTCCGGCTTGCCGTCCAGGGTGCCGTCCGCGTGCAGGTAGTCCTCACCCTCGGCGTCTGGCACACCATTGCGGTCCACGTCGTTCTCTTCCACACCTGGCAGCGTGGGATGCAGCTTGCGCACCACCACGCGCAGCGAGAAGTCGGGCACGTTGTCGCCGTTGGCGTCGTCCGGCACGCCGTCCCGGTTGGCGTCCACGTAGCCGACGAGGAAGCCCGGGGTCCGCTGGTCCACCGCGCCGTTCTGCATCTGGAGGGGCTGCAGGCGCAGCACCTTCGGCGTGTTGCCCAGGGTGCGGTCTCCCACCACCTGGAAGGCGGGCCGGTCCACCGGCACGCGGGCCGTGTCCGAGAAGCTCACGGACACGCCGGTGAGGGGCTGGGGATGGCCGTCCGCGTCCGCGGTGACTTCCAGCGTGAGGGGCGCGCCGGTGGTGGGGTCCACCGCGGCGCCGCCCACGTCGCCCGCGTTGGGCTCGCTGGTGACGCCGTACCAGGGGATGAAGTCCGGCCGGTGGCAGGGCTGCACCGCCGCCGTGCCGCAGGTGTCCGCGTCGATGAAGCCCCGCAGCGTGTAGCGCCCCGCCGTCACGAGGCTGAAGGTGAAGGGCGCGGTGAAGGGGCCGGGCGCGTTGGTGGTGAGCGCCGGGCCGAAAACCTGCTCGGCGGGGATGACGGTGAAGGCGATGGGGCGGCCGGTGCCCTGCGGCGGCGGAGGACGGTCCGCGTCGTAGAGGAACACCACCGCGTTGCCCCGCGCGCGCGACTGCACCACGAGGCTGCCCTCGATGCGGGCCGTGTGCGTGTTCTGCCGGCCGTCGGCGGTGGGCACCACGGGCGGCGGCTCGCAGCCGAAGCCGAGGAGGGACGCGAGGACGAGGCCCCCCAGGGCCTTCTTCTTCCAGGAGGAGGTCGGGCGGCTCATGGAGTCACAGTCAGGGTGGCGTACACGCGACGCTCGATGCGGTTGCCGAAGGGGTGCTGGGAGTGCGCGCCGCCCAGGTGGCTGCCCACCAGCGCGACATTCACGGTATCCGGGACGGCCTCGTAGCCCACGCGCGCGTTGAGCACGGTGTGGGCCTTGAGCGGGTTGGACACGAAGTCGATGCGGGTGGGGTCCGCCGCCGCGGGCTCGCGCTCAATCCAGGTGGTGGACGAGGTGAAGGCCGCGTCCACGCCGAACTCGAGGTCCGCCTGGGTGCGGTAGGTGACGCCGCCGTACAGCTTGAGCTGCGGCGCCTGGCTGCACGGGCCGCACTGCGCCTTCTCCTCGATGTCCGAGGAGACGCTCTGGAAGGCGGCGCTCAGCTTCACGCCCAGGCCGTCCACGGGGGCCATGTTGAGGCCGGCCTCCGCGCCGCGCGCGGTGTAGACGGCGTCCTCGTTCTGGAAGAGCGAGCGGCCGAGCAGGTACGAGCCGGTGACCGGGTCGTAGGACTCGCCCGCCGGCAGCCGCTGCACGGCGGACAGGGCGATGAGGTCCCTCACCGTGTTCTGGTAGAGGGCCACGTCCCAGTCGATGCCCAGCTCCGCGGACTCACCGCGCCAGCCCAGCTCGAAGGCCGTGAGGCGCTCGGCGCGCAGGCTGGTGTTGCCGGTGGTGAGCGCGCTGGCGCCGTTGACGCCCGGCACCGGGACGGGGATGTGGGTGTAGCTCTCCAGGAAGGTGGGCTCGCGGAAGGCGGAGGCCGCGCTGGCGCGGAAGGCATGGCCCTCGAAGGGGATGAACAGCGCGGACACGCGCGGCGAGTGCGCCAGGCCCGGCTTCCCGTTGTCCAGCAGCGGGTGCCGGTCCACACGGTAGCTGGCCACCAGCCGCAGGGGCTCCACCAGCCGCCACTCGTCCTGGATGAAGGCGGCCGCGTGCACCTCCTGGCGCAGCGGGCCCAGGTAGTCCCAGTCCACGCGCTTGAGGCGCCCCTCCACGCCCACGTTGAGCTGGTGCTCGCCGCCCAGGTGGAAGGCGCGGGCGAAGAGCAGCTCCGCGTTGAAGAGGTTGGAGCTCACGTCCCGGATGAGCGAGCGCTGGCCGATGGGCTCGTACTGCGGCCCCGCGTCACCGGAGATGTGGTTCCAGAAGGTCTTCAGCTTGAGCGGCCCCACCTCCACGTCGCCCTTGGCGTAGGCGGTGAGGCCGTCCATGTAGTAGTTGCGCAGGGTGCCCAGCGGGTAGATTTCCGTGTTGAAGCGGTGCACGCCGCCGGACAGGCCCACCTGGCGCCCCTCGCCGAACGAGTACACGGTGGACAGCGTGCCGCGCGCGCCGCGCAGGCCGATGTCCGGGTCCGGCTCCCTCAGCGCCATGTCCGGCCGGTCGCTGGCGAAGTCGCGGCTCCACTTGTCGGCCTGCGAGTACGCCACCGACGCGCGGTAGCGCAGCGCGCCGGAGCTGCCGTGGCTGAGGAACGAGCCGTTGACGGAGTTGCCGGTGCCGCCGGTGACGGAGAAGCGGGCGCGCCGGCCGCTGCCGGGGGACTGGGTGATGATGTTGATGACGCCCAGCATGGCGTTGGCGCCGTACAGCGCGCTGCCCGGGCCGCGGATGACCTCGATGCGCTCGATTTCCTCCAGGCCGATGGGGATGGAGGACCAGAGCGTCAGGCCGAGGAAGTCCTGGTACTCGGTGCGGCCGTCCACCAGCACCAGCACCTTGTTGGCGATGCGCTGGTTGAAGCCGCGCAGCGACACGTTGGCGCTGCCCACGCCCAGGGACATGACGTCCGCGCCCGGCACGCGTCGCAACAGCTCCGGCAGGCTGGTGGCGCCGGACATGCGGATGTCCTCGGCGGTGATGACGGTGGTGGCGTTGGGCGCCTCCAGCGAGGACTGGGCGCGGCGGCTCGCCGTCACCACGCGCTCCTCGTAGGGCACCGCGCCCTGGTCGGCGGAGGACTCCGCGCCGTCGGACTTCGACGCCGTCGTGGCCGCGGGCGAGGCCGCCGCGGGCGAGGCCGTCGCGGGCATGGACTCGGCGCGCTCGATGGCCTTCTCCAGCCGCTCCAGCAGCGAGGACAGCTGCTGCTGGGCCTGGATGCTCGCGGGCGGCGGCGGCATGGGCAGCGCGGACTTGTCCTCGGGCGTCGCGGCGGCGGTGGCCTCGGAGGCCTTCAGCTTCTCCTCCAGCACGGCGACGGTGGTGACCACCGAGCCCGCGTCGGGAGGATTGCTCGCGAGGTAGCGCTTGTACGCGTCCAACGCCTCCGTCAGCCGGCCGGCGTCATGGTACGCGCGGGCGATGTTGAAGAGGACGTTGGGGTGCGGCTTGATGGCGTACGCGGCCTCGAGCTCGGCGATGCCCTCGTCGTACTGCTTCTGGGCGATGAGGCTCATGCCGGCGCGGAAGTGACGTCGTGCCTCGAGACGGGCGTCCGCCAGGGCCTCGCCCGCGCAAAGACACAGCGCGAGCAGGCTCGCTCGTTGGAGGAATCTGGGGGTTTTCAATTGTACGGATCGTCCTTGTACTGCGAGGAGCCCGAGGCCTTGCCGGGCTTCGGACTCGCCTTCTTCTTGGGCAGGGGCAGGAGCTTCTGGGTGACGGGTTCCTCGGACCGACTCCCCTTGAGGGTGAGGGGGGTCTCCCTGTAGCCGTCCAGGGCGAACGTCACCTGCGCCGTGGCGAAGCCGTCCTTCCCCGGGAACACGGGCAGCCTCAGGGGCGTGGTGCCCACCTCCGTGCCCTCGAGGAACACGCGTGCGCCGCTCGGCTCGCTGGCGATCAGGAAGTTCACCGGCCTGGCGTCCCGCGCCCGGTTCGGCGACGGAGCCAGTTCCTCGTCGTCGGCCCCGGCCTGCTCGGGAGCGGCGGCCGCGGCGGGCGGCGGGGTGGCGGC